>JBAXHY010000023.1:0-16394 GCA_037138655.1 bacterium
TAGCAGATTCAATCTCGTTTGCATCTGCTAATATTACGCCGTTTTCTCCTACTATGTAATCTTTATTATTAACGCTAAATACGTATAGCGGCTTAACAAATGTAAGACCAATTACTGGTTTTTTGCCCGCCAAAGGAATAGACAAACTAACATCTTTGATCTCTGGAACTTCTTTAGCTAGATCCTCTTTAAATCCTCTTGTATCTATAGTGAACTTTGATTTATTAAATACACTACGTTGCATTAACTTTTTAGCGATATCTTCGTAATGATTCTTGCTATATAAACCTTGGTCAGAATGTACCACAACAGAAACATTGTTGTTAATAATACTGCTATATATAAGACTAAATACAATAACTATAATTGCCAAATAGGTAGGAATATAGCTTGCTTTTGCCGACACTCTTAAGCGTCTTTGGGGTGCTTTTTTATTATTGTTTGTCGACTGAGCAGTAGCATTTGTTCTTTTTGATTCCGACCTATAATAATCTTTAAAAGAACTTACATCACGCGAGTTAGGGTTATTTATAGGTCTTCTTCTGGTGTTTTTTTGTTTTTTAAACAATGACATAAGGTTAAATACTAGCCCTTCTGAGCTAAAGATACTATCGCTTTAGTTAAAGATAATGACGCATCTTTGTTTGCAAATTGCGCTATGTTTTCGGACAAAGATTGTCTTTTTTGCGGATCAGATAATAGCATCTGCACCATTGTACCTATTTCGCCTAAATGGTCTTCTGTAACTATTACTGCAGCATCTTTATCTCTGTATGCTATAGCATTCTTTAATTGATGTCCGCCTGTTAAAACTGGATTAGGAATAATAATGCATGCTTTTCCTTGCAACGAAAACTCAGCTAAGTTAGTAGCCCCTGCTCTTGTCACTACAACATCTGCGGCTTCGCCTAACAGCGCAACTTTATCTGTAAATCCAAATACTTCAACTTTAGAATTATCTATCTTGGCGTCTTCGTATGCTTGGCGTACTTTGTCTTCGCCTACCCTACCAGCAACATGCAAAATACGTAAATTAGGAATATCTTTAAACATGCTTTTTGCCGAATCGGTAACTGCATTATTTATTCTTTCTGCACCTAAACCTCCACCAATGATTAATACAGTAGGAGAATTGCCTGATATACCTAATTTATTTTTAGCACTTAATTGTATTTGCGGGGTAACTTTTTTATAATCTTTAGCAACTGGCACCCCAACAGATAGTGTCTTAGACGCAGGATACTTATACAGCTCTTTTGGCAATGCAACGGCATGCAAACTAGCCCATCTACCTATGATTCTGTTAGCTAAACTTGGTATGGCGTCGGAATCGTGAGTTATATAGGGTACTCGTCTAATACCTGCTGCAAAACATACAGGCACGCTGACAAATCCACCCCTAGAAAAAACTACACTTGGACGTATTTTGCCCATTAATATTAAAGACTGAACAAAACCTATACATACATAAAAAAAGTCCCTTATATTCAACGACATTGTTTTGATGTCTAATATCTGCTTTAAGCCTTCACCGTGATATCTTCTGAATTTACCTGCCCGTACAGTATATACAGCGCTAAATACTGGGTTATTGGTCATTATATCGCCCAAACTATCACCTTTTTGACCAATATAGACTAGTTTATATTCTGGTGCTTCTTTTTTTAAAACTTCTGCTACCGATAATATAGGTACTAAATGACCGCCAGAACCACCACCAGTTAATACTATTGTCTTGTTTTTAATCATAATGTTCTTCGTCTTACTATTAGAGGCCTTGCTTTACTCATTGCTCGTTCGTCAAATCCTACTTCGGGGCTGTTATCTAATCGGTTTTTAAAAGTTGTATACCTAGATATTTGAAAAACTAAACCTAAAGCTCCTGTAACGAATAATAGACTAGTACCCCCGTAGCTAACAAATGGTAGCGTAATACCTTTTAGCGGCAATAATCCTATCATTGCACCTATATTAATAATTGTTTGGGTACTAAACCACGCAAGTACACCCGCCACAATTAAACGCGCAAATATAGTTGGGGCAAGAAGCATAATTCTTTTTAACCTAGAAAATATCACCATATATATTCCTATAATCACGGTGGTACCTATAAACCCAAACTTTTCTGCAATGATTGCAAATATTGAGTCATTGGCTGCTTCTGGCAAATACCCAGTAGCTTGAACGCTTTTTCCTAATCCCTTACCCGATATGCCGCCAGATCCGACTGCTATTAAAGCTTGGCAAGATTGATAACCAGAGTTTTGACAGTCGCTGGTAGGATGTAAAAATGTGCTAAATCTGCTTACTCGGTATTTTAAACTTGGGATTACAAAAGAAGCCAAAAGTAACACTGTAACTAAGCCTACTACAGCCAAACCCAGGGGAATAAACTTTTTGATAGGCATACCTGCTAAAAACGCCAATAATAGTACAATTGCCACCATTACAGCGGCTGATCCTAGGTCACTTTGAAGCCCTGCTATAACAAAGCCTATTACACCTATAACAATAATTGTAGGTTTAAACGTTTTTTTATCGTCAGTTAGTTCGGCCTTACTTGCTCTAGTACTAAAAAACGCTGCAGCCCAAATTAATAAAGTCAATTTTACGAATTCGGCAGTCTGAAAAGACAATCCACTAAATCTGACCCATCTATGTGCTGGATACTGAGCGTTTACAGGTGTTATTAGTGCAATAAAAGTTAAAATAATTGATGTGTATATAAATACTGGGAGTAGTTTTTTCCATATTGTGTGAGGAATAACAGACATCGCAAAAAAGCTTAATAACCCAAGAACAATAGCAATTATTTGCTTGCTTACTAAGTATTGTTCACTTACACCGCGCGCAGACGCAATGCCTGGGCTAATTGCGTACACAACAACAAAACCTACTGCTAATAGCGCAATAGATAACAAAGCAAGTACATAATCTGGTTTATGTTTACGTACAGCCGCAGTTGTTTCTGCAACTAAAGTTGGGCGGCGTCTAACGTGCCGTCCAATTAAACTCACAGTGTTGTCCTTCCTAACAAGTACAGCAGTAGTCCAGCAACAGATGCAATTTGACCGACGATCCAAAATCTCATGGTAACTTTTGTTTCTGGCCAGCCACTTGCTTCAAAATGATGATGAATAGGTGCTATTTTAAATATCTTTTTACCAGAACGTAATTTTTTACTTAAAATTTGAAGTAAACTTGAACCTGCTTCGGCAACAAACACAAATCCTATTATTGGAAGTATTAGTACTGTATCTGTTAACATCGCAACTACACCAAGTGCCGTACCCAGCGCAAACGATCCAACATCGCCCATAAAAAATCGTGCGGGAAAAACGTTAAACCAAGTGTAGCTTAATAACGCGCCGACAACCGTTAGACAAAATGCCGCTATGCCAAATTTACCTTCTATAGAAGCAATTAGTGCATAAGCTGTAAAAGCCGAAACGCTTAATCCACCTGCTAAGCCGTCTAGACCGTCACTAATATTTACTGCGTTTGCGCACGATACAACTACTAATACAAATAAAGGAATAATCAAAACGCCTATATGCAAATTACCCCAAAATGGAACGTGTATTGAAGACACGTCTAGTTTTACATAAAACCACCATCCACCAATTAAAGAAACGATAAAAATTAGCCAAGATTTAATAGATGCTCGCATACCAGCGATACCTCCACCAAATCCATGAATATTCAAAAAATCGTCGGCTAATCCTATTAATCCCGCCCCTGTCATAGCTGCTAAAGGCAACCACGTTTCGGTTCTGCTTAAATTTGCCACTAATGTTATGAGTAGCGTAGATATTACAAAAATAATTCCAGCCATTGTTGGTATATTACGACGATGTTTATCGGCGTGTAGCTTTTGATACATAGTAGCTTTTTCGCCTGTTACAGCCTTTGTACGAGCCTTTTTCCACCATTCCAACTTATAGGCAATTGTTGTGTAGAGTGGAGTTAAAGCCATACTTAGTACAAAACTAAAAAATGCTAATGTAAAAGGTTCTATTAAGTCTGATACGTTTATTGCTATGTTTAAGTTTGTCATTTGTTTTTATATCCTACGTGTAATTATACCATTTTATTAATATTATTTATCTTTTTTACATCGGTGATATATTAAAATTATCTATAAGCATATTTGATAGTTTTGAAAATATTGGTGCGGCTGCCTGGGCTCCCGCATAACCGGCAATCTTAGGCTCGTTTACTCTTACGACTATTACATATTCTGGCGTTTTTCCGCCTACAAACCCTATGTAGGTTCCGTTAAACCTGTCGTTATAATATCCACCTTCTTTTTTAGGAATTTCGGCTGTACCTGTTTTTCCGCCGACCATATATCCTTTTCTTACTGCAGATATATTATTTTTAGAAACAACGTACTGCATTAGTTCTTGCATTTCTTGGGATACACTTTTGCTGACTACATTTGATCTTACAATTTGTGGTGCTACTACGTTTACTTTTCCGTCTTTAGAAATTGTTTTGTCGACAAGGCTCGGCTTATAGTACGTTCCGCCGTTTATAACACTGGCAAGTGCTGCGCCCATTTGTAGTGGCGTAGCTGTCATTCCCTGTCCAAATGCGGTGTTTGCAAATTGTATATTAAGCCCAAATCCTATTTTAGGGTCAGGTATTGTGCCGCCCGTTTCGTAACCTTGCTGAATACCTGTTAGCGAACCAAAGCCGTATTTATTTACCATAAAGTTATACCAAGATACCCTGGCTTGTTCGTTAATAGTGCCTCCACCCATTTGCATTAGTAACCATGTAGCGCCTGTGTTTAATGAAAGTTGCAATATATCCGCAATGCTTCTTGTACCAGCACCGCCATCTTCTTCGATATTTGTAATATTAATGTCATCTACCCTAAACCTGCTGGGGTCATAATAGGTAGTGTTTTTATTAATTACGCCTAATTGTAATGCTGCAGCAGTGGTTAGTGGCTTCATTACCGAACCTACTTCAAGCGGTGAACTTACGGCTGCATTAGTAAATAGTTTTGAATCCTCTACTTTAGAAAAATCAGTCGGGTCATAAGTAGGATAATTTGCCATGGCTTTTACAGCACCAGTATTTACTTCCATAATTAAAGCACTTCCTGATTCACTTTTGGCATATTCTAAACCAGATTTTAAAATATCTTCTAATTGTCTTTGCATTCCTATATCGACAGTCAATACAACATCATCACCTTCGATTGGATCTATAGATATATTATCGCCGACGGCTAATAGCGGAACTCCCTTTTGATCAGTTATTGCTTTTAAACGCCCTGGAGTACCGCTTAAAGTTTTATCAAGGTACTGCTCTATACCGTATTTTCCTAATAATCCATCGTCAACAAATCCCAATAACTGAGAAGCCAAAGAACCTTGTGGGTAGGTTCTAACAGGAATTTCGTCTGCAAAAACACCAATTAGATCCAGCTTATTAACTTTTTCAATCTGATCTTTTGTTAACTTTTTAGCAAGAATTTCGTATCTGGTGTTATGAGATAATTGTCCTTTTACATCTTCGGTTTTTTTATCTATTGCTGGTGCTAATATTTCGGCAGTTTTTTGAGTGTCTTTAATTAGTTTAGGATCGGCAATGACATTAAATCTTTTTTCGTTTAAAACTATAGGGACAATATTTGAGCCGTCGTGAGCGCGTATTATTCCCCGCTCTGCTGGTATATCATACTGTTTTAATTGCCCACTAAGAGCAACTTTTTGATAAAAATCATGTTTAATCACTTGTAAATAAAATAATCTTGAAATGAAAATTGTGAATATTAAAATTAATGAACCGTGCCAAAATGATATACGGACAAAAGACAGTGATTTCTTTGGTTTATTGGTGTTTTGATGTGGTCTTGTGATCATTAAAATTCACTTTAATAAAGTTAAAATATTTAGTTTTGAATTGTAGATGATGGAGCAACAGATACTAAAGATTGACTTTGAGCATTATTTTTAATCGTATCAAGAGCCTGCAATCTTGCAGATGCTACTTCTAGTTCGTCACGCTCGTCTTTTAATGACTTTTGTTCTGTTTGTAAGCTTCGTATTTGATAGCTATATGCATTAGTTTTAGTTACTTGAGTTAAATACACAAGACCTAAAAGACATGCTAATATTATCAATACTACCGAATTACTAACAGGCCCTAAACGAAGAGATTCTTTTTTAAACGTGACCGAATTTTGATTACGTCTAGAAAATCGTTGTCTACCTATGCTTAAAGATGATGAATATGTCATATTATTTTTGTTTTTGCTTTAATTATTTTTTACTTGGCCGCTTCTAATCTAGCATGCGGCAATTATGCACACTAGATTAGAAGCATTTTAAATTTGTCTTTACTATATATACGTAGACCTAAAACTACATATATACATTAGTTATGTAGACCTAAAACTACATTACTTTAACGACAACTTTGTAGGCACGAGAAGAGCTTTTTACCTGTATAGGCATACCCTACTCCGATCTTTGTTTTTGTGGATTTTTACACGTTTAATACTCAGTTTAAATTGTGCGAATATAAGATCTATGTCTTGCATAAGTTATAAATTTTTGTATTTTTTTGTGTTTTATCCTTTATTTTTTATTTTCGCTACGGCTCGTAATTTAGCACTACGTGCACGCGGATTAATAACTAATTCAATTGGGCCAGCCATTACGGGTTTATTCGTAATACTGACTAGGTCAGCGTCATAGCTGTCGGAATTATCCTTGAAGAATCTTTTAACAATTCTATCTTCAAGGCTGTGGAATGATATGACGCTCAAGCACCCTTCCGGAGCAAGCAGCTGAACCCATAGTGATAACGACATCTCAAGTAAATGAAGTTCGTCGTTAACAGCAATTCGAAGCGCTTGAAACGTTCTTGTTGCTGGATGCACTCTACTGTGCCCCGGCCAAGCTCGGGCTACTATATTAGCTAGTTCGTGAGTTGTTTTTATTGGTCTGTTATCTACTATTAATTGCGCGATCTTATATGCTTTTGGCTCTTCACCATATTCTTTTAAAATCTTTGCAATAGCTTTAACATCATAGCTATTAACTATAGTATCTGCCGACAACGACTGGCTTTGATCCATTCGCATGTCTAATAGGCCATCCATAGCAATAGAAAACCCACGATTCGCTCTGTCAAGGTGCGGTGATGATACGCCCAAATCTGCCAATATCAAATTGAATTTTTTTCCTTCACTTATTAGGTTTAAAGCAGCATTATAAAAATCATTTTTAACAATTTTTACATCTTTGCCTACAAACTTATCTTTTAAGTGAGCTATTGCATTTATATCTCTGTCTACTAATACAGAATCAGTAAAATTATTGGTTTTTGCCAATATTTCACTTGCGTGACCACCATATCCTGCCGTTAGGTCAAGATACGTATCGCCGTTTTGTGGTTTTAGCGTGGCCAGCACTTCGTTTAAAAGTACAGGGATGTGCGGTTCTATTCGTTTTGGTTTTTTTGTTTGCATTTTACTTGTTTACAACTTTTTATTTTTTGTTTTTGCAAGATCACCTAATCAGCAGTCAACTTTTTTGTTTTTTTGGTGTTTTTGTTTTTGTTTAAAGTAATAAGAATTTTTAGTTATGTATCAATGATTTTATAAACCATAAGATAACTATTTTCTTTTACTTTGAGAGACTTATGTGAGGTGGAGTTTTGGGAGGTGTTTTATGAAATGTGCGTAGGTTATTATAGTGGTGCCTAATATCCACTTGTTGACTGCCAATTAGCTAACCTCGAATCGTGATTAATTCTTTTTGGTTATTTTTTTGCTAAGTAGCCCGAATTTTTAATGACCTATATCGAACGTCTACTCTAACTCATCTTGGCCATGAGTCGCCAGTAGCGCCCTACCCTCACTGCTTGAATGTCACGCTTAATTTTGGCGTGGTCAAGCAGGTGCTGGTCGATTGTAAACCGTCCTTGTTTTTCGTCAAGAACTGTTTCGACCTTGCCCATTCGGAATTGTACGTTGAGATCTGCTATGTTTTCGTCGAGAATATTTCCCGATAGCTGCGGCTCTACGCTTACGTTCCAAATTGATAATGGGTACAGGTGCAGATAATTCTTAAAGCCTCTTGTAATAACTACTCCACTAGCAAACTCGTCTCTAAGTTCAGTCGGTATGGTTAACCGCCGCTTATCGTCGAGCTTCCTTTCAAAGTAATCTATTTGGGCCATATTTTTTTAATTCTGCCAAGTGGTTTTTGTTTTTGCGCGGTGTTCCGCGTTTTCCCACTGAACTTACAATACTACCCACAGTAACCCACTGCAAGTATATTTTTACCAATAATTACCCACATCAGTATACTTATCCACAGTTTACTAACTTAGTTGTACTTATACACAACATGTAGCGTACGCAGCTACTTTATAAACACTACCACTTTAATAGTAATCGGTTAGATTTTATACTTTTTATATTTAAAGAGACAGCAATAGTGCCGACAGTATGTCAGAGTTGTGTCTAATTAATGTTCTGGCGTGCGCTATATTGTCGCCATCTAATTTATCTAATGGCTTTGCGTCAATTAACGGTGCTCCAATGGCTTTATAGTGCGCGCTGTGCATTTTTTTTAAATCAAAGTCTACAATATATTCACCTTCATGAGTGTATTTTTTTAACAATGAAGGAGGCGGTTCGTCGGTGTTATAAACTACTACATCAATGCATTTTATACCTATGAATCGTTCTATTTCGGACACATAGTCATGGACCATAAAACCGTCTGTTTGGTTAGGTTTAGTAACCATATTACATACGTAGACTATTTTAGCCTCGGTGCTGGCAAGAGCTTTTCCTACCCCATTTACTAATAATGCAGGCGCAAGCGTGCCATAAAGGCTACCCGGTGCTATAACGACGATGTCGGCTTCTTTTATAGCTAGATGTGCACTTTTAGTTATTTGCGACTGTGGCATTAGGCTTAATATAGGCTTAGATTTCATTTTTGAATGAGCAATTTTAAATTCGCCCACGACAACACTTCCATCACTATTTGTATTTACTAATCTTGAATCTGTTGTAGTTATAGGCAATACCCTGCCAGTTATAGCCAAAACTTCTGCTGCAAGTTCTACGGATTTTTCGAAGCTGCCTGTCATTTTTTCTGCTGTGCTTAAAAATACATTACCAAAACTATGACCAGAAAATGTTCCGTCTAAAAATCTATAACTAAAAAGATCGCGTAAACTTTGACTGTCACTTAAAGCAACCAAGCATTGACGTATGTCACCAGGTGGTAAAACACCGTACTCATCTCGTAAGATTCCCGTTGATCCCCCGTCATCTGCCATAGAAACCAACGCCGTTAAGTCAACGCTGTGCTTTTTAAGACCACTAAGTAAAGTAAAACTTCCGGTTCCACCGCCAATAACAACAATCTTTTTTAGCTTATTTGGGACTTGCTTATTAGCCATATAGATTTAGTGTACTTCTTACAGAGCGTACTAGTCTAAAGAAAATTTACAACGCTATTTATTGTTCTGCAGCCATTCGGACCACCATAACGCGCTAGATCTAACAGTTCTTTTCATATTGTTTTTTCTGTCGACTGCTACAAGTCCAAATTTTGGCCACCAGCCGTATGCCCATTCAAAATTATCCAATAAGCTCCAGTGCATGTATCCGCGCAAATCAACGCCTTCACTAATTGCACGCTTCATTGCGACCATAGTTTGTTCTAGCCACCACCTTCGATGTTCGTCATTAATGTCAGCAACACCGTTTTCGGTAATAATAATTGGTTTTTTATAATGTCGCCATACTTTTAATAACAAAGGATAAATACCCTCTGGTTCCATATACCAACCAAGGTCATTTTTAGGTACCGAAGGATTACTGCTTTTTAGTCCTTTATAATAATCTGTAAAATAATAGTTAAATCCTACAAAGTCCTGATATTTATTAATACGGTTCAAAAACCACCAGTTCCAACCATATCGCATTATTTTAGTTACAGATTGATCAATAAAATTGTGTGATCTTTTTGCTTGAATATTAGCTAGTTGTGCAGCTACCCCAATCTGTAATTTAGGGTTAGCTTTTTTTAATATTCGATACATACTTTTATGAACTTTTACCAAGTTAATGTAGGTAACTGCTGCAATGAAAGGATTTTTTACCTGTGGCGGCCATTCACCTGTTAAATAACCAAAGCTAGCATAAACGTTTGGTTCGTTTAATGTTATTACATACTTTAATTTATCTATCTGAAGTTCTTCACAAATTTTACTAACAAATCTATTTACATAAGTAATATTTTTTCTATTAGAAAACCCACCTTTATTGGCAAACCACACCGGCAATGTCCAATGCCAAATATTTAAAAAGGGTTCAATATTGTTATCTAAAAGGTACTGAATGTATTTTTTATAATGATCCCATTCTGCTTTATCCCAAACACCCTCTTCGGGTTCGACACGTGACCATTCTATTCCAAATCTAAATGAATTTAGATTTAGTTTTTTTAATATAGAAATATCTAGTTCGTATTGATTGTAATGATCTACGCCTTTACCAGATATATAGTTTGTTGGATCTTGAGCTTCTGACTTAATTTGATCCCAAACAGGTAAATCTTTTAAAATATTTTTAGCTTTTTTTGCTTGTTGGGTTGCAACCGACAATTCCCACTCGGTCCATTGATTATGAGTATTGCCTTCTACCTGATGACTTGCAGTACTTGCACCCCAGTAAAAATTTTTATTGAATATTGATTTTTGTTTATCCATTACTTGTATTGTACCAAAGTAAGCATATAGTTAGAACTGAACTAAGTTAAACTGGAGATAATAATTGAAAAAACTAAATATCGCTCAAATAATTGCGCTTCTTTTAACAATCATAATTGGAACAATACTAAAAAATAACATCGGTAGCGGACCACGTGGACTACACAGATTGTTTGGTATGCTTGCAGGATTAATAGGTTTAGCTTTGCTTGTGATTAGTTTTGTAGCTAAGGCTAAAAGCTCTGTCAAATTCTTAGCTATGTTATCATTTGTATTAACTTTTGGCGCTGCTTTTTCTGGAAAATCTTTAAAAACTTCAGCTAATTACAGCAATACTTTCATGATGATGAGATTTTTGGCTGTTTTGGCTTTAGTTTCTAGTACAATTACATATTTTGTAAACAAAAAAAGTAATTAATCTTCTAACAGTTTTTTAATCCTTAGATTAATCGAGCCTATATGTCTGCCAAAAGTTTGCGAAAGCTGTTCTGCATCGCTACCTTTATCGTGTAGTTCTAGCAGTTTTTTGTCGTCTTTTTTGGACCATGGTTTATAGGCGTTTGGGTGGTCAACGCGCATGTTTTCTATTTTTTGAGCCCATGAAATACCTTTATTAACCACTTTAACTTCTTGCTTAGGCTTAGCTGCTTCTGCACTCCAGCGTGCTTCTGCTAGTGCAAACAAATCAGCATTGTCGTTTATGGCTGTACGTGACGCCGATTGTAAATCTGATTCTAACTGCATGGCTTCATCGCTTACTCTTAGGGCCATTCCGTTCATACCCAATAAATATAGGTTTTGGAGGTTTCTGACGCGCGATAATGCTACGTATCCCATACCCGGAGTAAATGCCCTAGAAAGATCAACTTCGGCAGCGTCTAGGGTCATTCCCTGACTTTTATGGACCGTTATTGCCCACGCAAGCCTGAGTGGAATTTGAGTCAACTGAGCTCTTCGGGTGTCACCGTCGGTTAGTTCCCAAGTATCTGGCTTAACTGTAATTTCGTCACCATTTTTTAAAGCTACAATCGGATATCTTGTGTGGGGTTCGAATCCTACTATTGTGCCCAAACTTCCATTTACGTATTTTTTATCAGCGGCATTTTTTATACACATAACTAACGCGCCTTGCTTTAGAACGAGTGTTTCACTAGCAAGACAACTTTTTTTAAGACTGTCTACATAGTTTTTTTTGCCTGTTGTTTCCATAGTATACGTATAAGCTACCGAATCTACCTTGCCTAGTTCTACACTATTTATACTGTCTACGTCGGCGTTTGTAGTATGAAGCTTGGTAATTTGTTCAAATGGGTCAGTAAACGACGTCATGCGCTCTTGTAAGCGCTCAAACTGCACCTCGGACACCTCGCCACTTCTTATTGCGTTTAACAAATCTGCAAAATCTGCATCATCTTTTTGGCGTTGGCTGCCATGTAAATAACAAACCGTAAAATTACCCTGTTTCCATACCAAAGAACCCGTAACAAAACCGCCCTGTCTACTTCCCTGTCGATTTATAGGCGGCAACTGAAAAAAATCTCCGCATACTACTACTTGTATTCCACCAAATGGTCGTTCGCTACGCCTAACTTGCCGTAACAACGAATCTAGCATATCTAGCCTAAAGTCATGAAGCATACTGATTTCATCAATTATTAATATCTGTGCCTTAGTAAGATTGTCTATTCTGGATTTATTTAAGCTTCCTACCATATATGGCGAAAGTTCGTCCTGAACACCCATACCGCTCCAGGCATGAATTGTATTACCGCCCAAATGCGTTGCCGCTAATCCGGTAGTTGCCGTAACAGCTACGGATTTACCGGCGATGCGCGCCCTAGATATAAACTTATTTAGTAAATAAGTTTTACCCGATCCTGCAGCACCCGTAAGTAGTGTATTATGCCCTGCTTCTAATAACGCCAAGGCTTGTCTTTGGTTCATACTTTAAGTGTAGCTGATTAACGCGTAGTCTTAGGTTGTTTTTTTAACTTTTTTAATACCTTGATAGGTTTAACTACTTGTCTTTGTCTTAAAAGTAAAATTACAAATAAAAAATTCATAGTACATACAACTGCAGGATAATAAACGGTTATGAATGTATAGTTTTCTAGTGCCGATATTGCAAATACATATTTTAAAGATGTTAGCGCAAATGTTGATGCGGTTTCTTGATAAGGATTAATCATTGATTTTCTGACCGTAGGAACAAAACCTATTATATCTACAGCACTAATTATGATTAACGACATTGGGGGATCGCTGTTAAAAGTAAACAGTGCCACACCCATAAAGGCACCCATAAGACAGAACCAATCTGTATTGGTTATTGTTGTTTCGCCCTTATAAATTGATAAGCTAAATATTACAAAGTTTACTGTGGCCGAAAAAGCCAAAACCCAAGTACCCACACCACCACCATCGCTAACCTGCGAAAAAAATGCCACAGTGCTCATGACGCACCATACTAACCAAGTAAATGCATGGGGTTTTGTCTTGCCTTTAAAAATATCTCTAAAATAAGGAATATACGCAAGAATCGCAATCAAAATTGCTACGATAGTTAACGCTGTTTTTGTCTCTGGCATGTTAATAACACTTTAGCATAAGCACTGTATGTTATCTACTTTTAAATTAATCAAAAAAGCTCACTATTTTTAATATTGGATTATGGTCGACATAGACCTATAATAAAAATAAGTATGAAAGAAATTACGCATCAAACTGTTGAAGCGCTAAACGCCGGTTTAGACGTTGTAACGCAATCCCCTAGCGATTTGGGTATATTAGATCTTATAGTACGACGCCCAGAACTATTAACGCGGGAATCGTTAGAAACAGGTCAACTTGATATTGCCCAAGGACTTGTTGGCGATAGTTGGGCTGCAAGGCCCAGCAAAAGAACAGACGATGGAAGTCCCCACCCTGATATGCAAATAACTATAATTAACACACGCCTAATTTCGCTTGTGGCTCAACAAAAAAACAGATGGCAACTTGCAGGTGATCAATTGTATATTGACATGGATCTAAGTGACCGCAATCTACCTGCCGGAACTAGATTATCATTAGGCAAAGCAGTTATCGAAATAACAGACCAACCACACACAGGTTGCGCAAAATTTACAGAACGTTTTGGGCTTAATGCGCTAAGATTTATTAATTCACCAGAAGGTAAATCTCTTCGGCTTCGCGGCATATACGCAAAAACTATCCAATCAGGTGCAATTAGTGTTGGCGACGTTGCAGTTAAGTTATAGGTTTATTTTTTATTAGTTTTTTTTAACATGTAATTATATTCAACGTGTTCGCCTATTCTAATTATTCGAATAAATCTAAATATCCTAAGACCTCTTAATACTTCTGTCCAAGAGTTTACTAAAGGGATTGATGCTAATAATAAATACCAATTATGAATTAAAAATAATTTTTTATTGTCAGATTTATAAAACAAATGCGTATAGTCCAAAAAAAATATTACTGCTACCGCTAAATCAATTTTGTCTATAATAACCAAAACAGCATGGTTGGGATTAGCTATTTCTTCGTAAGCAAATAAACCTACGCTAATTAAAGCCAACAATAAAAATATGACTTCTTTTATCCAGTATGTTTTTTTGTATTTGGCGAATTTAGACATTAGCTAAATTATACGCCTATTTATATATAAATATTAGGTAAGGTTTTTAAACCCATAAATGGCTTAGCGCCTTTAAAAGCAATCGTTTTTGCAGATAAAAATCCAGAACTTATTAATCCGTTAATACAAACTATTAGGTCGGCAGTCGTAGGCACGCTTAACATTTCTTCTTTTTCGTAGATGTCGGTAAGCATTGATTCGCCAAATCTATAAAGGTTTTCTAGATCGTTGGTTTTAATTAAAACGCTTTCTTCTACAGAATTTCTAAAATGACCAAAATGCGCATCAAATTCATCTTGCTGATCGTCTAAAACATTAAACATGGTAGATTTTTTAGCATCTATATGTTTTGGGGTTCTAATAATATCTAGTTTGCTTTCGTGCTCTAAATAGCCTTCTACAATTCCACTGTCGCCATAATCTTCTTTGTAATATCTTTCTTCATTTGCGGCGCTAATTTCATCATACGAATTTTCTCTCATCATGTTTTCTTCGTAGTCATTTAATCCAGAAAATTCTTCGCCCATAATTGTTTCTGCAACTGCGCGGCTCCAAGTTTTATCAATGGGTACTAAGCGTCCTGTAGTAACTGTAAAAATCTCTGAATCATCATCGATTTCGTAAAAATAGCTTATTCTGCCTACGTCGCCTTCTCCAAAACTTATTCTTGCGTCAAATTCTACTGACTGCATGTCATTTAAGGGTCCAGATAATTTGTTGGCAATGTAACCCAGCTTGTTAGTGAACTGACGTAGTTGAACGTCTGTTGCCGGTTGATATAGTTCTGGATTGTGGATCATAAAACATATTATTTCACATTTATACGCTATAAACACAAGCTCAATAGCTAAACCTACTTCTTTTTAGCGACTTGTTGGGCTCTTGCCTTATTGGCCCATTCATCGGCCAGTTCGTTACCGGGGTCGTTATTATGACCACGAACCCATACTAAGACTGCTTTTGATTCCCTGTATAACGGGCATATTTCTTTAACAATATCGAGGTTTTTAATTTCTCCGCCCTTTTTCTTCCATCCGTTTGCTTCCCAAGGTATAGACCATTTGGTAACAACGTTAATCCAAAATTCACTATCGGTATATATTTCGCAGTGTTCGCCTGCAGAATCCTTAAGTGCTGCAATAATAGCCAGACCTTCCATTCGAATATTTGTAGTGTCAAAATCGCCGCCAAGTACAGCTGGCTTCATATTTTTTATAACCGAATAACCGCCAGTTCCTGGGTTTGGATCACAACTACCGTCGGTATAGTAAACTATCATTTTTTAATACTTTCTTGCTTGATCGATTTATATATAGGACTATTTAATATAATTATACTTTAGTTAACAAACTTTTTAGTTGTCATTTTCTTCGCTAATAGGTTTAGTAGTGCTTGGTGCTGTGGTTGTTTGTTTAGTATTAAGATTCTGGTTTTTGGTAGTGTCCGGAACTATAGGTGTGCCGCTTGGACTAGGTGCAGCTTCGTTAGTATTTTGAATCTGCGTAGTATCATTTTGTTGGCTTTTTGGAATTGTATCCGCTCTGTGACCATAAGCGACTCCAAATATATAAACTACTAAAAATATTATGACCACAACTATAATCATTAGGTCAGATTTTTTTTCTAAAACTTTTATAGCCATAAATTAATTGTAGCAACAAGCTAGCGTTTAGTTAAGCGGCGTTGACATATTTGAATATTATTGGTATATTTTAGGCATCACCATGACCAGATAAGCCTAAGGTTTCGACCGACCGCCGATGCTGGTCTTTTTTTATTAGGCCTTTTGTTTACTTTGTCGATATTCAGGTGCTAGCTGGCTTTGGTAGAATTTATTTTAAATTTTTAAGGAGTAGCCTTAGCTACGCCACAAAAATTTAAAATAATAATAATAATAATAATAATAGCAAGCCACGGTAGTGACTGAATGCGATAATGTATGCAAAAGTCCTAATTTGCTAACGACTTTTTTAATCTTCCTACTACAACTATATAG
>JBAXHY010000024.1:0-16024 GCA_037138655.1 bacterium
ACTGACCACGTTAGATACACTAATCCATCTGAACACTTTGTTAAACCAATAGAAAAGAACGAACCAATCTTTGAACAATCACAGTCCTTCCAGCACGACATTATTGATGATAAAGAAGGCTCTGACTCTAATGGTAACTACCACCGCACAATCCCACACAAAGATAAAAAGGGTAATATAGATGAAACACACCCTGGCTATGAGATAAATGTTCTAATGCCTGAGCATCAAAACCGTTGGGGTTCAATGGGCGAATATATAGCTGATTTGTAATGACTTCTGAGATAATTACTAAGAAAACTATTACACCTAAAGAAAAGGTGTTTATTGAAAGTGCAATAAAAAGAGTCATAAAACAATACGGTAAAACCCTACAACTATTGTCTAAGGAATAATATACTTGATAGTGGGTAAAATTCTGATAAACAAAAAAGACCCGATTGAAAGGTCTTTTTTGCAGTAACAATAATATGATAGTTGTGGGTTAGATGAGATAACCCGCTATCACACTACTTATTATACAGAAGCATAATAGATTAGTCAATACTTATTATACTTCGCAATTTCCGCCAGCACAGGCTAATTCTTTAGCACCGACAGTATTGTCTTCTATCTCAAAATTAGACAACTTAGAGAAATCAATATCTTTGAAGCTAGCTTTACGTATATTATATTCTTCTTCTGTTATTTCTTCGTAAGGTGCAAGCTGATAAACATGTTCGCTTCTAGGTAGGAACGACAGACCACCAACCTTATCCCAGTTGTTGTATACAAAATTAGCGATACTTAGCCATTCTTCATCGCTAGAGTAGATAGTCACAGATGGGTTGTGTTCGGTGAAGTGCTCTTTAAGTCGCTTCCACTCAGTCAACATGTCGAGTGCTGTAACATCTTTGTTTGTTAGAGCGCCTTCAGGTGCTTTGATTGGAAACTCCATCACCATTGTAGAAGCGGTTGATGTTGAGTAACCGACTTCAGGTAGTATAGGAATACCCTGCTCTTTAACCATCTTCATGAGTGGGTCATTAACTGAAATACGTACACGACGAATATAGTACTTAGAGAACCAAGGGTGCATGCCCGAACCTACGTACAAAAGCTGTCCTGAGTTACCGTGAGGCTTCACACAGGTGATTGCAGTTGATTGGTTGCTACCGAATCTTTCTGAGTATTCTTTGTTCGCGTCAATACTTTCTTCACGTAGCGTGTCTAGAACGTTATTATCGCGAATAAGTGGGTTGTCGAAATAACCAGTAATAGAAACACCAAGCAGTTGTTCTTCGTCACAGTTATTCTTCCAGTCTTTGCCTAAGTAACCGAAGTCAGTTAGGGTAGCTTGGTAAGTACCAAGTAGTGTCGCAAGACGCATCTTACGCTTTAGATCTTCTAGCGTATCTTTAGGTCGTACAACAATCGAAGTAAGGTTGCAGAACTGCTTAGAGCGCAAATAGATCTCGCCACACGGATTAACGCCTACTTGTTTTTGGTCTTTGAGTTTCTGCCAACGACGATCAGGTACTTGGTTAACTAGTTCACCCCTGTTAAAGATACCGCGTTCGCCCGTACCAGACTTTACGAGTGCTGTCCATTCTTCTAAGAAATCAGCAGCAGACGGCTTTGATTCGTACACGGCAGAGTTATTAGCCATAGAGCGTTGACCATTGCGCTCCCAGAACGCACCAGCTTTTGAGTCGCGTAATTCTGTATCGTGTAGTTCTGAAAGTGATATAAGTGCAGAACGACGAACGCCACCAGAGACAACAATCAAGCCAATTTGACAGATTATGTCATGAAGTTCAAGGGCTGTCAACTGACGACCCTGAGCTGCGAACATCTTATCACGGGTAAAGTTCATTAGATCGATTAATGGTTGAGGTCCAGAAGCACGACCACCCATAGTCTTTAGGCGGGCACCCGCGGGTCGTACAAAGTCGTAATTTATCTTTACGTCGTTGCCCTTAGACCATTCAGTAGCTGCGAGCAAGAATGCTTCACACCAACCATCACGGCTGTCGTCAACTATAATATCATCTCGCATTTTGCCAGTTTGATGTGCAATAACAGGGAATTGAGATACGTTCTCGTGCTCTACTGCAAAACCACAACCAGCACCACACATAGAAACATACATTATTTCTGATAGGTCTTTCCAACTCGTAGGCGCTACGTAAGCACAATTGTAGGCAGTTACGTTAGTTGCGTCGCAAGCATCACCTGCAGACCACAATAAACGCATAGAAGGACATATTTCTTGATTAAGTAAAGCATCACGAATATCGCGATATTCTTCAGTGGTTAGTTTGTCACCAACCTTACTCTTCATATAAGCGATATATCGGTCGATTGCTTCGATCCATGTTTCGCGACGACCAATTTCATCTTGCCATCGAGCATAGAACTGATAAAAAATCATTTCTTGATATGACGAGTGAAAGTATTTAGAACTTTCAGCTATTACGTCTTTGTGCATTACATAATCTCCGCGAGCCGTTGTCTGTTGAAGCCAATAACATACTGGTCACCTATTTGAGTAATAGGAACTGTCATGGCCCCCGTTTTCTCGTACAGAGATTGTCGCATCTTGGGATTGTCATCAAGATTTACCACCTTAAACTCTTTGCCTTTTAATGATAAAAATTGTTTAACCATAACGCAATAAGCGCATGTTGTAGTGGTAAAAACAGTGATCATATACCCCCCTTTTTGGTGTATAAAAAACAAGACTCTAGCTGGACTAGAGCTGTCAATTGTCTTAAGTTAGTCTTCTAATTATAACAGAATTAAGTTATGACATGAAGTTGAAAAAAAGAAAAACCCGAAGGTTCTTCTTTTAGCATATGTTACATAAATGACCGCGTGTAAGCGTTCAGGAGACTAACAATATCTTATAGTGTGTATTCTACCAAACAGTACAATAAAGACGACCAGAGACGCCCTGTGAAGCTCGTACGGTATCTACGAGACTCTATTAGATACGCGATTAACTACACTTGAGTTTTTGATTGTCATGTTATAAATAATAGCAGACAAAACCGACACAGTAGCTACGTACACCACCCACTGCTGCAAGCCAACTAGTGCAAGTGTAGTTTTGTAGGTTACTATAATAGACGCTATTATGCTAAGTACGATGTTAGTTAACACTGGGTACTTATTAGCGAAATAAACTGGCACGATGTTGAGTTTCAATATTTGCTGTACAGATACAACCCCCAAGGCTGCTAATGCTGTAATTTGCGTAAATAATTCCATATATTTCTTTCTTTATTAATTTTTAATATTTGCTATAAAATCAGTAATCATTTTAATAATACTTATTAAGAATGCTACTACTTTATTAACTGGCACGGTTACTACTTGAGCTGGGATAGTTACTGGTGTCGGTGTTGTTGTGATTATAGGTGCTGGTGCGATAGGTGCATCTTTAGGCGGCTGCACGACTGACGTTTCTTTAGGTGGTGCAATAACGTCTACATAGTCTTCACAGTCTTTGATATTGATACCGTTACCGACTCCGCGAGAGTATGAGTATTCTGATAGATAATAACTACCACCCAGCGGGTGTACTGCTAGTGCTGATACTTCTATAATAGTTCCAGCAGGTAGTGTTTTAACGCTCTTTGCACTCGCCCAAGTTGTGAAACTTAAGTCCCAAAGGTTAGTGTCTTTGACGAGACGAACCTTCTTGTTTGTGATATCTGAGATTTGCAAAGTTATCGTACTAGCTGGTGGTGTTGGTGGTAGCGGTACTGGGGTTGGTGCGGGTACTGGCTTTGGTGCGTCGTAATAACCAGCCTTCCACTTATCGGCTTCGACACGTATGCGGTTCTTGTCCATAGGAGAACAAGCCGTTCCTGGCTGCCATTCGTAGTGTACCCAGATAGATAGTATCTTGCCAAAGCGTTGTTCTAGTTGGTCGTGTAGCCATCCAGCTTTCTTATAGAAACCATCGGTCCATTGTGGTGTACATTCTACGCCTACAGTAGTCGGGTTACCAGCACTAGATGTCCACGCTACGTTTTCTGGACTTATACACATTGTGAGTTTTGGTTCACTGAGTACATAGTTAACAGTAGGTGCTTGACCTGCAGCTGCTCGCCCATTTAAGTAATTTACAATACTGTCGTGATCGGTAGCACTACCACCGATTTTATCTGGTGAGTTCCACCAGTGATAAGTAACGCCATCTCGTGAGTATTTACCATAGTAACTTCGAGCCTCAGAAGGTGTATACCACCCTGCCTTGCTCGCTAGCACGGTTTCAATCGCATAACTATTATCTGCCATAAAACTCCTTCAACTGATTTATACAGTATGATTTAATATACTTATTATAACATTATTGTATTATTGAGAAGCTATTGGTTTCAAACGTATGCTGATAATTTCTGGTGAACCATAAAAAAGTAGGGACATGATAAGTCGTAAGTGTGACCAATTTGCAGTATGGTGGCGACGCTAACACTCCATCTGGTATAACGCCCATTTTGAACGCTGGATAATTGCCCTCTGTTTTATACATTCTTAACGTAAACGTTTGCACTACATAAGATGATGTACCACATTCAATATAGACATTATTAGTGGACATTGCATTAATGCTAACTTTTGTATAACCACTAACTAAAATAGGTTCGCCAATTCTATACTCCGTTTTATCCGTTTTACTTTGTGGTGCTTCTACAATATTTCTTGGATAAATATAGAAAAAACCTATTACAGTATAAGCTGCTATAGCAATACTAAGTAAGATGGTTAACAAATTAATAGGGTGTATTTTTTTCGTGTTCATTTTAATATGCTTGCCATTATCGCACCAACTACCGCTAACGCAACCGCTATGCCAATAGCATTTGCAAACTTTTCGTAAGGTGCAAACTTTTCTTTTGTTATTACTGTGCCGCCAAGTTTAGTTAAGTCTGCTTCTAGTCTTGTAACATCTTTTTCTAATATCTGAGCCCTATATTTTAGTTCTGTAATATTTGATTTGAATAAATCTATGTCTTTTTCTATGTCATCTATCACTGTTTTTGTGTCTGTTTTCATTTTTTGTTTTAGTGCTATTCTTTTTATTATTATAACATTTAAGCACGTTTTGATATAGGCACGATAGAGAACGTCACCTGTCCATACATGCCAGATACACGGTTAATCAGTTTTATTTTATAGTCTGATGCGTAATAGTTGGCTGTTTTTTGAGTACCCGATGATGGGTCCCAGAAGGTAGCAGAGAAATACGGCTGGTCCAGTGCTGTACATAATGTTTGTACTTCTGCCTGGGTTAATGGCGTTGTTTCTGCATCTATATTAGGAAAAATACCTATAAAAGTAGCTGACACATCACCATTCATGTTACGGTCTGCATCTTTCCATAACTTACTGTAGTTGACCTCATATGACATCATTTGCGTGAGCGTTAAGCTACCGATAACTATTAAGGGGTGGTCTATGCAAATAGTCATTATACTAATATCGTGTTTCTACCACTCATTTGGGTTTTCTCGTTTATTAAATCAATTAATTTTGTTAAAATTCTCTCTTCACCTATTTGAACAGTTAGCTGTATAGGCTGACCATTGCCACCAGATGCATTGATCTTGGCTGCAAGTTTATCTAACCACTCAGTATTATTCTCTAACGGTACTACCGCTTCTGCGCCACTCTCACCTATCATAGCTAGTGTAGCCTTTTGAACAACGCCACCCTGTGCTAGTTTAGGTATCATCGGGAAGTTTACACCACTACCGCCAAGTCCAGGAACCCAGTCGGGTACTTTTACGTTTCTATTAAGACTTGCAAGCACTTGGTTGATAAGATCAATAACACCATTAATCGGTGACTTAATAATGCCACCAAGACTACCAAAAATAGTCCTTAGACCCTCCCACATAGCTTCTAGACCAGTTTTTATGCCGCTCCACAAACCGCTAAAAAGACCTGCTATCGGACTGATTACATTATCTCTTATCCAGTTTACTACTGGGCCTAAGAAACCATACATCGTAATCGCGAATCCACTCACAGCCCCTGAGACCGTATCCCACAACCACTGGAAGAACTGCCAAACTGGTTGAATGACATTATTATTTATCCAGTTAGCTATTGGAAGTAGTACACTATTAAGTATCCAGTTAAACGTATTAGTGACACCAGCAACTAGAAGTCTCCATAGTTCTGCAAAAACACTTAATACTGGTTGAATTAGATTTGTATATATCCATCCAACTATTGCAGATAACACATTATAAATAAGAGTTATTGCGCCTACTACTAGTTTGAATACTAACTCTAGGGCAGTAGCAACAACTGCAACTACCAATGTAAATACTGCAGTCCAGAATTGAAGCAAGAATTTAATTGGTCCTGCGAATATATCATATAGTGTGTTCCATACTTCCACGAAAAAATTCACCGTGAATGTAAACGCAGTCTTCATCCAGCTCCATATAGTATTCCAGTTTGTCCATATCAACCAAATTACTGCTACTATTGCAGCGATAATAACACCTATAACTAGTATAGTAGCACCGATAGAGAGACCAAGTATACCAGCTAGTGCACCAACAGCCGCAGCTACAGGAAACAATATGTATGTCCATACAGCATCAAGTATGATAGTTCCTGCTGCCGATAGAGCTGGTACTAACACAGAGGTGAACATAGTAGCGATACCGCCTGCTATGCCACCAAAGAAAGAACCCAAAGCGCTAGAACCCTTACCGAGACCACTAGCAACTTTTTCTCCTATTGTTTTACTAGTTTTTTCTGACTCTTTGTTAACGCCAGTAAACGCATCTTTTAATCTATTAAGATTTTTAGTTGTATCATCTATTCTCTTAACAAGGTTATTGAATTGGTCTGCTATCTTCGAAAGTGTGAAAGCTCCAGCTATTGAAGCGAGCACCCCACCAAATATTTTTGCCCAGATTGTAGCTTCTTTTATGCCGCCAGTTACGCCATCAAACAAGCCTTTAAGCTTACTTGTCATGGCTGGATCGAAGTTTGAACCACCAGCACCAGCACCAGCCTTATCTTTACCTCCACCAGAGGTTTTATCAGCGAGTACGTTCATCTTATCGAAACTAGATAGTTGCTTATTTAATTTCTTTGCAGAGTCACCAGCACTATCGAGACCGTCGCCTAGGTCACCAGCAGCACTAGCGCCAGCACCTATACTGCTAGCTACATCAGTTGCATCGCTTTTAATACTCCCAAAAATATCAGGGCCACCAAATAGGTGACTTATCATATTAACAAGACTGCCAAATAAGTTAATTAATGTTACTACCCAGCCAGACAATACCTGTATGACTTGAGTAAGAAAATTAAAGAACCCAACTATGTTAGCCCTATTAAAAGCGTTGATAATAGCCGCTACACCTTGCACCATCGTATTTTTCATAACATCAAACGCAAATTGCATACCAGTCATACGAACCCTAGCTTGGTCTGCTATCGGCCCAGTCAAAGATAGTTTAGTAAGTTCTGTAGTGAAATTAGCCATAGACTCTTTACCTGTAGTAAGAGCAGTGCCGAGATCGTTAGCGTTAACATACCCCATTGACTTAGCTACTTGGTTCAACTGAAAAGACATGTTCTGAGTAAGTGTTCTCCACTCACGCATGTCAGGCTTACCGCGTTCAAGAGCCTGTGCAAATTGTATCATAGCCTGATTGCGTTCTTCAGCGCTCGAATCGCCAGCTATTAATGCATTGTTAAGACCCTCAAAAATAGCAGTCGCAGACTTTACGTCCTGTGTAGCTCCAACGAAACGTGTTACATAAGATGTAGCGTCGCCTATATTACCACCTACAGCACCCACATATCTCGTAAGTTGAGCCATTGCAACGGACGCATCCTGAGTTGACTGACCCATACTAGCCATAGTATTAGGAAAGTTTTTCATCAGGTCAACCTGTTGCACTGCTTGACCAGCCACATCAACCATCTCTAAGAATAGCTTGTTAACAAGCGCAGACTGAATGGTGGTTCTAGCGATATGCATAAAGAAGCCTTTTTGCGACTTTGATGCATTGTCTGTGGCTTGAGCAGCCTTATTAGCTGCACTACCCATCTTATCTGTACTAGAAGCATTAGTACTAGCAGAAACAGAATTCCCGTTAATCGCCTTTGATGCGTTCTTACCTGCAACTGCAACTTTGTTAAGTTCTGCGACAGCTTTATCGCCACCGACAACATCTAGCTGGTATTTAATTGAGTTATCTTGCATTTATAGTTCTGATACTTTCTTGTATTGCTTTATTAACTTGTCAACCATCTGACCTTTTTTTGTGTGGGGGGCGGCTGCTATAAGTACGTGGTTGTAAAATACGATTGCTCTTTGCTTTTCTGCTTGTAGCAGAAGTGCAGTTACTTGACTGTCGGTAAGTTGCTGTGCGGTTTCTAGGGTGTATTGTGGATAGAAGTAACATACTCGAGTTATAAGCTCTACTACGTCTGCGTCGGTATCTCTATCCTCATCAAGCTCTTCATGTATGGGTTTGACATCTACAGAGTCACCAAAGACCGCCCTGACTCGCGCAGATGCGTCCTCAGGACTGACTTGGTTCATTGCTATGCCGTGCCAAGCTCTTTTTTAACCATCTCGTTGAATGCAACCTGCACTCCGATTGGTTGGTCTTGCAACAAGTCTTCTAGTACTGCATCGTGACCGATTGGTTCTATGAAGGCATATAATTCCCTCATAGCTTCTTCGCTTAATTGCGTTTGTACTTCAGTGTCTTGTTCTTTTTCAATAACAGCAAATTTCTTTGCTACTACCCGCATTTCGCGTACGGTTGGTTTTCTGAATTTGAACTCTTTATCGCCGATAGCGAAAGTGAACTCAGTCTCTAAACTGCCTGTTAGATCATATTTTGCCATAATGTAAACTCCTTGGGTTTTATTATATTATGTGTTTTTTAACTAGCTTACGAAAGTTTCGTTATCTTGCAAGAACTGTATTACAGCATCTCCTGTTAGTGGTTCACCGATGAACTTGACTACAACAGTACGAAGACCGTTGCTCATATCGATAGAATCAATTTGCGTACGTGCTCGAACTAGACGCATAACTTGGGCGTTTGTGCCACAAGAATATATGTCTAATTGATTAAATACATCAGAAGTCGTGCAAGCTGCTGCTGTTATATCGATAGCACCCTGTGCTTGTCCGACAGTTTCACCAGTTGATAGTGTTCCACCCATTGGGATGTAATACTGTGGTAGTACTGTAGCTAGCGATGCTATATCGTTGTCAAGTAGTGTCATCGAAACGGTTGCATTAATTCCTGTTTGAACCATGAATTTTCTACCGTCAAGAGTTGTGGTGTCGCTTGATTCAACCGCGTAATCTACTGAGATTTCGCTGACGTTGTTAAGCTGGTTTACACCCCACTTGAAGTTGAATGGACCTTTTACTAAACTCATTCTTTTTTTCCTTTAGCTTATTTGTATATTTTCTTTGAATAGTCTTACTTGTGCTTGTAACAGCCCAATTCTTCTATCCTCATTTTCAAGGTCTACATCTTGTGCGAAGTTTGTCGCTCTTGAGTAGATTGTTTCGAATCCACTTAGATTGACGCACGATGCACAATTTAGTGCCTCTTCGAGACTGAATAGTTCTCGTTCAAGTTCTTTCCCTGCCAGTGAGCGATGATAAATGTTAAACGTATAAAGCTTAATCATTCCGCCATCTAGTGTCACAACTTCTGGATTCCCGCCACCTACGACTACTAACCACGCATCATCTGGTGCTTCGATTGGTAATGAACCCAAGAAAAGGTCTGTACCAAAAGTACCAATAGCCTTATCTTCTAAGAACTTTACGAACGCTTCACCTACTGTTTGTGTGTTTATCATTTAGTTAGTCCTAGCTCTCTCATTACTGCTGGCATATCTGATTGTGTCTGTTGAAACGCTATAAATGCAAATCTAGGACCAGTGCCAGGAGTAGTATAGTTTCTATAGTAGTATCTTCCAGGCATTAGAGTAACGAACCTACCGTCTATGTTAACAACCCTCTTATTCGTTACGTCGTGGTAACCTTTATTTTGAGCTGCTGCGTATGGCGATCGCCAGCTGATACTTGCTGTATTACCCAATGCTTGAGTAATAATACTTCGGCGCAACGCACCAGTCTTTTTAGGAGTTATAGAAACAACATTCTTCTTATATAGCCTAATAAACTCTTTTGGTATATTAGTCGTTGCTCGTTCTAGTAATTGAATGTTATGGTTCGTATGATCATCGAAAAAAGTTTTAGCTGATAGCAACATATGCAAGACCCGCAACTTTCTTAAGGCTGCAATAAACATTATCTATTGCGTTGTCTAGTAGTTTTCGTTCTGCGATGTTAACGTGTGATATTCTATACCAGTTATTTTCGGTGAACGGTGTAACTATGACGTACATACCCTCTAGGTTGTCTATATTAGCAAGTACTGCAGTGTTTGTCGGTAGTAAATAGACAGTTGCGTCTGAGGTCTCACCCTCAGTATTATTATCGTGTGCTATGCCAGCCTTTTTTATAAAAGACGCTGGTATTTCATCCATGATAAACGCTACCGTTCTATCGCCATAACCATCTACGCTCGTTGTTGCTAATCTTATACTGTCTGGATATATCATCTTACTAGCTTCCTGAATACTCCTGGACCAGCGTATTTTTCAATTATCATCTTAGATGACGCTTGACCTTCTGGTGCGGAACTATCAGGAGTAGAGCCAGTAGTGTCTCTAGAGTAGCTGTGCGAGTCTATAGACTCTGAACGTACATTGCCCATTATAGAGTAGTTCGGGTTAGAGTAGTAAGTAACCATGTCTGCTAGTAGATAAGCTAAGTCTTCGTATTTGCTTGCATCGCAAACATCTACATAATCTGCATCTACTGCGATCATTAAGTTCTTTCTATCTGAGTATAAGAGCGAACTCCAACCTGTCCATGCGTACCAAGTAGTGTGGCGGGTAATCGCCGCAACAAGACCTGCACTGTTAAGATAGGGTAGAGCGGTATCTAAGTCGTATATCGTAATGAACTCATCACGGTTTACTGGTAGTACAATTTTTGCTCTGTAAACTTCTTTGGCTGGGTTTATTCTAATGTGCTTGTCTAACTCGTCTAGGTTAAACAGTTGTATTTCGCCAGTTTGGTTATCTGGTGCACTTAAGTTATTAAGTACATCATCGCCTATTGGCAGGGAAGGAAACGGTACTAGACCGTCATATTGAACTTTCCCTAATTCAGTCCATGTTTTTTGTTTTGAGAGTGGGTAACCAAGCAGAGTACCTAGTTTCGATTCGGCTCGACGAATAATCGCCGTAACGCGAGCGGTATCAGTTTGTGAGACTGTTGTACCTGTCAAAGTTTGATATTCTGCTATGGTCATTTCCCTACCTCAGTTATTTTTGTTTTTTAGTCAGTTAGACTAGGATACAGCTACTGCTGGGATAGAAGCAACAACGCTAGTATCTTTTACAACGCCACCGCGGAAGAATGATCCACGAAGGACAATTTCGTTACGTTGGTAAGCTGAGTAAACAGTACCTGCAATTTCGTAAGAAGCTGAACCGTCAACATCATACTTAAGACCACCTGATGTACGACCAGTAAAGGTACGTAGATCACCGTAGAATACAGCAGTGTCAATAGTAACTGCTACTCCACTAACTGTGAAACTCTTAGTTTCAGTAGTGTTAATAGTAGGCATTAGGTCGTTAGGTACAACTATAAATGGTGTTCCTAAGATTGCACCACTAGCGATTTCTGTTAATACAGCTGCGTTAAGAGTGGCGATAGCTTGACCTTTAAGAGCAGCAAGTGTTTTGCTGTTGAAGATAAGCGTACCAATAGTAGTCGCGTCGCTGATTTTAGCAACAACAGCTGCCCAGCCTAGAAGACCGTCGCTGATATCAAAAGTTTGCTTGTTTCCAGTAGCGTCAACTGCTTGCTGTAGACGAGCGATAACCAACTGTGCTCGCTTTCGGTCGTAGTCATTTCGGTAGCCTTCAGCAACATCACTCAAGATGTCAGCAGCAGCAAACTTAATAACGTTGATTGAAATAGGAGTAACAGCAGCCATTTCTTCTAGCTTGCCGGTGTGTGCACCGTAAGCAGGATTGCTAACTGGTTTTAGGCGTGAACCGTTGTCGGTTGATATACCTAAAGCAACGCTAGTCATGTCGATGTCAGATGTACGTGTGATCCAACCGAACTCTATTGAGCTAGTTTCTTTCCACTGTGTAGCACCTAAGATAGCTGAGTAGTCAGTTCGAGCTGTAGCAACTTGGTTGTACAATTCAGGTCCGATAACAAAGTTACCTAAGTCTGCAAGACTAACTGATGCGTTAACGATTTTTGCGTCTTTTAGGGCGTTTAAGTTACGTGCATTAATTTCAGCAAGTACTTTAGAACCTTCTACGCTTTGTAGTCGTTCTACTGCAACAGCAGCATTAAGTTGTTTTGCAAATAATTCGTCTGCGCTCATGCCGTCGTAGCTGTTTGCAACAACTTCTTCAACTTTTTCGAATGCAGGTTCTTTAGCCTGAGTATCGATTGCATTTTGTGCTAGTTCTTTAGTAGCGCTTAACTCTTCAACCAATGGTTTGATAGCATTAGCTACGATTTCTGCGATTTGTTCTGCAGTCATTTCTAGTATTTCCTCGTTTTTATTTATGTTATTTTCAACTTCTTCTTCAGATTCAGTTTCTACAACTTCTTCTTCTGTTTCGGTTTCTTCGACTTGAACGTCTTCGACAGCAACTTCATTAGCTACTACTTCGACTTCTTCAGCCATCACTTCGGCTTCTGCTTCAGTTTTTACTTCTGCTTCTGCTTCGTTTTCTACCTTAGCTTCAGCTGGTGCTTCTGCTTCAGTTTTAACCACCTCTGTTTCTACTATCTCCGCACTATTATCGATAATATCGACTACAGGAGACGCTTCAATTTCAGAGGCATTCATTTCTTTGTCTTTTGCCATACTTTCTTCCTTGACGACCTCTGAGGAAACTAACTCTAGTGAACTAAAGATTTTTTCCTCGATACCTTTGGTATCAAGTCCGTCTCGTTGAGAGCGCTCAAGTGAATTATGAACCATCTCGTTAAATTGATTGATTTTGGCATTGTAGTTATTAGGTACAACTACTTGTGACAAACCTACAAGTTCGTGGTTACGGTATACAAGATCTTGCTGATCTGGATATGCACCAATTGTTTCAATACTGAAAGAATTGGAGAATCCACCGACCAATAGGTCGTATGCAAGACGTGCATAGGGATTTTCTTTTACCGCGTACTTGATAGCGTTTACTATAATACGGTTACTCTCTTTTACGACGCCAACTGTTTTACCAATTAGTGTTTCAAGTGAGTCTTCATGGTCTGCTGTTAACTGTCCGCCATAATTAGATATGTCTAAGGAGCTTATGTCATAACGAGTACCACTTCGCATTACTGTATCGTCAGTAATAGTTAGACCGTTAGGGAATGATATTAAACCATCTCCTTCGTCTACAAAACCATCGTTAGAAACCGAGATTTGTATTTGGTTTTTAATTTTATCCATTTACGTCTTCTCTATTTAATGTTTCTTTTGTAAAGGTGAACGTTTTTGTTTTGTTTGTTTTGTTTTGAAGAGTAATCTATATCTCGGAGCTTAATCTAGCCTCTGGACACGCTTCTATACTTATTATACCATATTATGTAAGGGGTAGAGCGTTGACAAAAGATACAACAATACCCTTTTCGTCGCACTCAAAGCTAAAGGATAGTCTACACTTGCGACAGCGAGCTTCTCCAGCAGACAACTGTTTAACTCTAACGCATAACGAGTTACACCTATAAAGCTTACCGTCGGTACGTGAAAGACGCTCAAACGGGCATCTTATTGGGAATAAATTATTCTTTTTATCTTCTAGGTCCATAATCACTCTCGGATTTTATTTTTTGTCTCTATACTCATTATACCATTTGACTTTTTATTATAATATAATTATAATAAAAAGCATGAGCAAAATAACCAAACAACGCATAAATAACATATTTTGGTATTGCATATCTGTGTGCAATGTTATTATATTTTTAAGTCTTTTTATCGGTAACGGTAAATACTTTACGTCATTCTTATGGCACATTACTGGCTAGACAGCCTTATACGTACGACCTTAGTGACCCATACACCGTTTACTAATACCTTGACTGGCTTGCTTGTCCAGACACCAAGCACTAATACTTTCTTAGTAACTAATCTAAATCTTGTAACAGAGTATTCCGCAGCGAAGATTATATCTTGAGATGTCGCAACACGATATTCTGATGGCTTCGTAACGTCGACACTGAGTGCTACTGCATAGGTAGCTGACTTTGTGACATCGGTGCTAGTAAATGTCGCGTATGTCGCTGATTTGACCAAATGTGTTTGTTGCGAGAATGAAGCATTCGGCGTGCCTATCCACTGATAACCAGCATCATTACCATCGTAGTAGGTTGGTACTGCTTCTCCTGGAGCGGTAACTGTAAATATCGCTTCTGAGAATATAGCAGTAGTTGTGCCCGTCCAGTCGGCAGTAGGGTGTTTCACACCGAATAATACAGTACCTATTCTATCTCCAGAGACACCTCTACTTGGGCGGGAAACTGTTATAGAAGTAGCACCATTACTTACGGAAGCCTCTGGGTATGCTATGGTTGTTCCGCCAGTGTATTCTTCAAAGTATGCGAAAGCTACAGTTCCAGCCGCCAAACCACTGGTGTCTACTTTAACCCTAAGAGTGATGACATCTGTGGTGCTGAACAATATGTTAGCCATTGTGCCATAACGGATAAGACCAAATCTACGGCTACCGCCAGCCAGTGTTGTAGCTGTGATTGTTTGCAGACCGCCAGATACACTCGCACTACCAGCACTAGTGCCGTTAGCATAGTAAATATAGCCACTTGCATACGAACCAGAGCCAGCGAAGTCTGGGTTCAACAATAAGTTCATTCTTCTATTGGTAGAAGCGACTAGGTACTGTGCAGATTTCGTTATGTCGGTTGATAGTAGTTGAACATTATAGCTAGCAGACTTTGTTATGTCCGTAGGAGTTGTGGCTACATAGTAACTTGAGTTTAGTAATAGATGGGTCTGTATGCTTTCAGAGAAATTAGCGGTACCAGCCCAAGCCCAGCCAGCGTAACTACCGTCCGCATAATTAACGGCAACACTAGATTTTTCTGCCATCGTGCTGTCGAAATCAAGCGTATCGCCGATCTGATAGCTGATTGTATTACGACCATATAGGCACGGCTTGATAAACGTTGCATTAGCCGGTACGGTTGCAAACCCTTCAATTTTTGTCCATACATTAGGGGTTACGGTGACTGGGGTTGAATATATATTCCCGCCGACACCGTCATTTTCAAATGTTATGCCGAACGTTGTAGCGACGTTGCTTCGGAACATATACGAAACATATAGAACTTCGCCCGGTCTTGCAGGTATTGCATCTGGGTACCAACCAAGATTTGTTGCTGTGAACCCTGTCGTTATTGTTGTACGAGAATAGTACAGTCCAGATTGAGGTGTGTCAGTTGGTCGAGATTGGCTAACGTTAACAGAGTTCCAACCCCAGCCAGACTGGTTTACTTCGAAGCTTGGGTTTTTGAATAAGTTCCTATGTCTGTTGGTAGAAGCGACCAAATACTGGGCTGATTTAGTTATGTCAGTAGCTAAAGCAGATACGATATACTGTGCAGTTTTAGTTATGTTGATATCTGTACTACTAACCGCAACTACATAGGCTGCAGTTTTAGTTATATCGGTAGGAGTTGTGACAACTGTATACTGTGCAGTTTTAGTTATGTCTACGGTGCGAGTGACTACATAGGCTGCAGTTTTAGTGATGTCGGTAGGGGTTGTGATAACTGTATACTGTGCAGTTTTAGTTATATCGGTAGGAGTTGTGACGACTGTATACTGTGCAGTTTTAGTGATGTCTACGGTGCGAGTGACTACATAGGCTGCAGTTTTAGTGATGTCGGTAGGGG
>JBAXHY010000025.1:0-14255 GCA_037138655.1 bacterium
AAGGTTCTGGCGGCTGTACCGCTGTAAACGTTGCTAATGCTACACCTGCATATTTTAAGAACAATTCAATAAATGGTCCATTTAGTGCATGGAATTTTAGTACAATTTGGCAAGCCAATTCGGGTTATCCAAAACTTCGAAGTTTTGCTAGTTTTGCCGATGCAGCTGTTCCAAACAGCGGTGATGCCAACGGTGACGGCACGCAAGATTCTTACCAACCTAACGTTACCTCACTGCCAAATAGTGATTATGTGTGGTCAACTATAGAAGTTCCATTTAGTAGTGGATGTTCTGTCGATCAAGCCATGTGGTCGGATCCAAGCTTTTTAAAGACCGACACTGGGTATTCGTTATTACTTAAGACTATGACAGGATTTTCACTTTATTGTTCTACCCCGGGCGCTACAGTACCAGTGACCATTATTTATGACAAGCTATATGACACTAGTAAGGCTGTACTTCGACATTTTAATAACGTAACTAACACCTACAGTACTGTTCAGGCTGCAGTCTTTGGAACCAGAACCGTAGGCGGAGTAGTAAAAAGTATAGTTAGCTATGACATTACCGACGGCGGCAGTTTTGACACCGACGGATTGTCTAATGGCGTCATTGTAGACCCTGTGGTGCCGTCAGTAATAGCAGTCCCTAACATTGGCGCACCAAATACCGGATTGGGCAAAGTACATAGTACTAGCACTATAGTGGGCACATTTATTTTAGGAATATTTAGTTTAATAACAGCAGGCTTTAGCTTTAATCGCGCTCGCCGACCTTTAAAATAGTTACCGTAGCATTTTGTTTCCTATTCCAAAAACAAGGTCACAAGAATCAATAATAATCAAAAACAACCAGTTACTTTTTTGATATAATCAGATCATGAAAGATACCGAATCAACTATCAGCCCAGCTAGACTAGAGGCTTTTAGCGACGGAGTACTAGCGATTATTATTACTATAATGGTGCTAGAAATTCACTCGCCAGAAGGCCACAGTCTTAGTGACTGGAAGCAATCAATATCTTTATTACTTGCTTACTTATTTAGCTTTATTATGATCGCTATTTATTGGAACAACCATCATCACCTACTTCGTGCAACCAAAAATATTACAGCCATAGTTATGTGGGCAAACATGGCATTATTGTTTTTTTTATCGCTAATACCTGTAACAACAGCGTGGGTTGGAGCAAACGAAAACTACAAACATTCTTGGCCAATCGCATTATATGCAACCGTTTGTTTATTTGCAGGGTTGTCATTTTATGCATTAACCTTAGCAATACTAAAAGCAGACAAAACTAATATTAAAATTGCTAATTTAAATAAAAGCTACAAAGGTATTGTTTCTCCTATTTTATATATATTGGCTATTTGTTTAGCGTTTATTAATCCATACGTTGCAATTGCTATTATGTTAAGTACCGCCGCATTATGGTTTATACCAGACAAACGCCTTACAAATTAACTTGATATTAGATTTTGTTTAATAATTATAGCTAAGTTTTTATGCTAATATACAAATAGCATAAAACGATGTAATTTATTTGAGGGCACAGGGATTAATATGAACAAAAATATAGCTATGATAATTGCTGCTGTGGTAGTAATTGGCGGTGGTGGATTCGTTATTTTAAACAAAAAAACTGACAACACTAGTAAAACTGCTGACACCCGGTATAGTCCAGCTACAACAAACACTCCTGTTCAATCAAAACAAGCTGCTGCAACAATAACGTATTCTAATAAAGGTTTTAGCCCTAGCGCATCAACTGTTAAATCTGGCGATTCAGTGACAGTATCTAATACATCTAGCACTAGTTTACAATTCGATTCTGACCCACATCCTGCACACACTGACAATTCGGACTTAAACGTAGGTACTATAAAGCCAGGACAAACAAAAACTTTTACAGTTACAAAAACTGGAACTTTTGGTTTTCATAACCACTTAAATAGTAGTAACACTGGTAGAATTACCGTTAATTAAGTTAATAAGGTATAAATCATCTTAAAAACATAAGTATTAACTATTTAGTTGTATACTTTTAATATGAATACAGATCCACCAATTAGTAACCCAGATAAATACAAAGTAATATTCGAAAACGAACGAGTTAGAGTTTTAGAATACACAGATAAACCAGGCGACAAAACTACTCTTCATCACCACCCTGACACCGTAACATTTACACTTTCGGCATTTGAACGTAAGTTATATTCGAACGGCCAAGAAAAGGTAGTCGTTAAAAGTGCACACGAAGCTGGGTGGCAACCAGAACAAGACCACGTCGGCGAAAACATTGGTACAACAGATACCCACACCATTTTAGTTGAACTAAAAGAACCTCGTCCAACAAATTAATAATTATTAATATCAAAATTTTGTTAAAATCTAATTATTATATAAATATAGGAGAATTGAATATATGAGCCTAAATTACGTGGCAATAGCAGTAGCGTCGGTTGCAGAATTTATTGTAGGTGCAATTTGGTACATGCCAATATTTGGAGAAACCTGGGGCAAGATTCATGGGTTTAATAAATTGACCAAAAAAGAACAAAATGAATCACAAAAAGCTATGGGCCCTTTAATGGCGGTACAGTTTGCCGTAACCGTTATAACGACAGTTATACTAGCCAAGTTTATACAAATGATTCCAGGGTACTCTGCGTACGTCTTGGCAGACTTTTTGTGGTTAGGTTTTGTTGTTCCTACGCAAATTTCTGCTATTGTTTTTGGTGGAACCGATCCTAAATGGATTGTCAAAAAAGCCGTAATCATGGCTGGTGGTTCACTTGCCTGCTTAATGGTTGCCGCAGCTATTCTGACCAATATGTAAAAACTAGCTTTTATTTAAAATAAAAAAACACCTACTTTAACCAGTAGGTGTTTTAAAAATTAATCGTCGTTTAATACAGTATTAACAGCCTTAAGCATATCTTTAGGAGGCATAATAGATTTAGTTAAGTATTTTTTAACTCCTAATTCCATGGCCTGTTTAATGTATTCTTCTGAATGCATATTGCTAAACACAATAACCTTAGTTTTAGGGTGTTCTAAAGGTTTGTAAGTTCTAATAAATTCAGGTCCGTCCATGTAAGGCATTAGCATGTCTAGCAAAATAACGTCGTAATTTGATGCTCCGGCAAGTTCAAGACCTTCTGAGCCGTCTTTTGCAACAGTAACTTTAAATCCTTCTTTAATAAAAAGAAGTTGATATACTTCTCTTAGCCCTATGTGGTCTTCTATTATAAGTATTGATTTCATAATTTATTTTTAGCAGATATTTATTAATTATCCGATATCTTCCTTAATATATTGTAGCATTTCATTAGGGTTTACATTAACCTTAGTTAAATATCTTACAGCGCCAAGCTTTAATGCTTCTTGCATGCTTTCGATGTCGTCTAGGTTGCTAAAAACTATAACCTTAGTCCAGGGGTGTACTATAGGGTTAAATTCTTTTAAAAAGCCAATTCCGCCTAAATTAGGCATTAACATATCTAGCAAAATAAGATCATAGGTATTGTTTTTTACTAGCTCAAGTCCAATAGCCCCGTCTTCTGCCAATGTTACTTCGTAATCGTTTTTTTCTAGGGCTATTTTGTATGATTCTCGCAAACCAGCGTGATCTTCTATAATAATTATTTTTTTCATATATTCTTCTCTGGTAGCTTAATTATGAATGTTGCTCCCTTATTGTACTCTGATTCAACAGAAATTTCGCCACCTAATCGTTCTAATATTTTTTTATTTAAATACAGACCTAACCCAGTTCCCGGAATATTTTGCGTATTGTCGTCTAATCTGGCGAATTTTTTAAATAACTTGTCCAAATCTTCTGGCTTAATTCCCTTACCGTTATCTTTTATAGAAATGATACTTTTACCGTCTTTATCTTTATGGTTTTCGACCCAAATTGTACTGCCTTCTTTAGCATATTTATTAGAATTGTTTATTAGGTTAGCTATGCACATTTTAAGTTTATTTTCGTCGCTATATATAATTGATTCTTTTAAATCTAACTTTAAAATTTGTTTTTTTAATTTAATGTTAGATTTTTGTTCTTCAATAACTTCTTTAATTAATTTAGCGACGTCTATTTTTGTATCCTTAAGTTGTAAACTGTCAGACTCTGCTCTTGCTACTTCTAGCAAATCCCTAACAATAGTAATTTGTTCGTTATTATAAAAGTTTGCCTTAGAAATAAAATCTCTTTGTTCTTTGTTTAAGTCACCAGCGTAGTTTTCTAGTACTAGGCCTAAAAACTGTTTAACTGCAGTTGCGGGAGTCTGCAGCTGATGTGACGCAAGCGACACAAATTCTGATTTAGCCCTGTCTGCTTCAACTTCTTTAGTAATGTCTCTGGCAACAATAGACGAACCAATAACCCTACCTATGTCGTCGTTAATTGGCGATACAGTTAATGCCACATTTATTATTCTTCCGCTACTAGTTAATCGTGTAGTTTCGTAATTTACGGTTTCTTCACCTTTTAATATTTTTTGATGCGCTTCGGTATTATGATGTTTTTCTTGTGGCAAAATACTATCCATCGACCTACCGATCATTTCTTTAGCGGTATAACCAAACAGTGTTTCTGCACCATCGTTCCATCCCGTAATAATATTATTTGTGTTGCTAGACATAATCGCTACGTTTGAATCCCTAACAATTGCACCTAATGTCTTTAAGTTAAGCTCAGATAATTTTTCTGCTGTAATGTCCCAACATACTCCCACAATATATAATCCTCCGTGATTACCCAGCACTCTTTGTGCATGAAGGTTAACATACTTAATTTTTTTACTAGGAGTAATTATTCTTAAAATTAGATGTAGTTCACTTTCTTTTAATAAAAGTTCTTTCATTGATTTTTCTACATATAATTCGTCTTCTGGATAAACTGTTTTTAGCCATTCGTTAAAAGAAACTTCAGTTACAGGTTTAACAGTTTCATATATTAAGTTCATTTGATCATCCCATTGAACTATATTAGAATCAGTATTCCACTGCCAGGCACCAATTTTAGCCGACTTTGTAGCTATAGAAAGTCGAACTGAAGTTACTGTAAGTTCTTTTGATTTTTCTCGTTCTTTTTCACTAATAAGTGAAAGTTCTTTTGTGATTTTATTACCGTATTTAATGGCATTATTTTTAGACTTTGAAATAGATAATATTAGGCCGACAAGTAACGAGCTTATAGTTGTACCCGATAAAAACACTACAAGAGCTATTTTGAGGTTACTAGTGTCTTGTTTATTAACAAAAGATAAGGTCCAGGCTCTGTTAACTGCAAAAAATATCTCACTTTTTTGGTAGTTAATCGAATTATTAGTTTTTATTAAAGCTGCATTTTTTGTATTGTAATATTCAAATTCACTCTCTTTTTTTAAACCATCATAAACAGTAAAATCAAGATCAAAACTATTTATATTAACTGTGTCTTCTATAAAGTCCTTCATTCTAAATGGAGCAGTAATATAACCGTACGCTTCGGTGCTTGGGGCACTATTTTTTGTTATTTTATTGTTAAAAAATACGGGTAATATGGCCAAAAATCCTGGCACGCCTGTTCCTTCGTCTTGTATTAACGTAATCTTTGGAGTTATTGCAATATCACCGTATTGTTCCGCTTTATTTATAGTTTTACGTCTGCTTAGTTCTGAATACAAATCAAACCCAATAGCTTTTTGATTAGTGAAATTTAACGGCTGTATATACTGAACGGGTACATAAAAAGGCCTTTCACCTTCTGGCTTAATTGAATATGCTGCGTTATTACTTCTTTGCATAGTCTTAACGTATTCATTTTTATTTGCATTTGTTACTTTTTTTGCAAAACTAAGTCCTAATAATCCTGGAAATTTTTCTTCGAAATTTAGCGATTTACAGTATGTAGCCCATTCATCATTAGAAACCTCACCCACACTCTCGAACAAAGCTTTGCCACCATATAGTGTATTTTGATATACATCCAAACGCTTTTTTAAAGAACTCATGATGTCGTTTTTTTGTAAATTCAATTTATCAGTTGTAGATTTATCTAAAGATTTTTTTGTATAATACGCTGCATACCAAGTAGCCGTTAACATTACAAAAAATATTAATATAAAAAACTTATTAACTATAAACCATTTATATAATTCTTTAAGTCTTAGAACTTTATTAAAAATTATTAATAATCCAATAAATACTATAAATATTGGTACATACGTATTTACTATGTCAAATTTTAATCTAAGCTTTTTAATATTATTAACGTTGTTTATTATAGTGCTTTCTTCGAAACTATTTTCGAATTGATTGTATGGCTTAACTTTTTCACCAGTTTTAATATCATAGTAGTAATAATCTGTAGAATAGTCCTGCCAGTTTATTAACGACCCCGTTGTTGGTTCTATCCATACGTCGTTAACGCTATTTAACTTCACTCCGTACTTATCTGGAACTTCGGGCAAAAAATTTAACTCTTGTGTTTTATCAACTGCTCCACCGTAATCTGTTGTATATTTAAAAACTCTTAAACCTCTTACTTTTTCTTCTGCGACAAACTTCATATTTGCTATAATGCTAGAACTTCCATTCCAAAAAGAATATGATTGACCTTTTTTTAGATTCCTAGGTGCAAATAAATACCCTGTTCTGTCTGCATCGCCGTAGCCCTTAACATGTTCGCCTGTTTTTTGATTTATTCCATAAACTGGGCTTGCTTCGTATATTAGCTTGTCGTCTATTGTTTTAACCTCAAAAGTATTTTTAATTTCTATAACACCTTTTTTTACAGTCACAGCTTTATAGCTAAAAGTAGTATTAGAAAAACTTTCGCCTATAAAATCTTTGGATTTGTTGTCGTAAAAGTTGTCTACGGATATAACATCTGCTTTATAAGAAAAATCATTAGGTATTTTTAATAAATACGGCTTAGCTAGCAGAAACCAAAATAAAAATAATACGGACACGCAAAATACGGTTTTGAATATAAGTATGTATTTTTTAAGGATATTCCTAATTTTTGTAAGTATAAGTTTCATATCTAAAGTGTTTTTAAATTAAAAAATGCCCCTAGTATTTTGAATAGATCTTAAGCTTAAATATAGCATATTTTTATATTTCTTTACATATTAAGCCTAGAGTAATAACATAAGCGCAGTACTCTTTTAAGGAAAGCTTAAGTGAAAACTGTAAACGCCGAATCTTTAGACAGTGTTAATTTCCTAGCTACGCATAATGCAGAGCAACAGGCAGCTTTTGATGCGCTACCTGCATACCCCGTTAAAGTCATAAAAAGAGAAACCTACAAAGATTTAGGCGAAACTGCCTACGGACGCTTTACCGAAGAAAAAGTTTGGTTTGATGACGGAGCAGAACGATCTGTTACTAGGGGTGAGCCCAAAATAAATCACTTTGCCAGCAAAATTATAAGCCCCTACCCTATATCTGACGGCGATCCCTGGCTTACTGGACCAAACGGATTTAACGAAGAAGTTATAGACAGATTAGTTAATCTTGGCTACCCAGTTATATGGCTACATCATCAAGGTAGACATGCGTCTTGGGATATTAAAACTATGGCAAAATTTATTGCCACTAAAAGTGTCGGCAAATCGGCAAATCACGATCATGCATTATTTGATGATTTAGAGGCTAGTGGTTCGGTGGATTTTATGACCAACAAAATAATAAGAGGTGGATTTTCGCGTAGCGCAATGTCTGGTGAAGCTTTTGTGGCAGAAGCTCCAAGGTACGACAGAACCGTGTTGCATAGTGACCTAACCGCAAAGTGTTTTGCGCATATGCCAAACTTATACGAACTAACAAAAACCATATTAGAACAGCTTCCAAAAGAAACTAAAGGTCTTGTTAAGCTTATCGGAAATTTAATTTGCCGCGAACATAGCGGCGAGATTGGCATACTTAAAAAATACGCTGGCACGCTAGACTTGCATCCTATGAACTTATTGCATGAACTGGCGTGGATAAAGCCGTTAATAAGCGGAGATGACGGTATATATTCTAGGGCTATACCACTGGACACTTCGGGGGTTAGAGTATTTTTAAATAAAGACGATATGTCTCATTACACAGACCATCAACTTATTCACCAAAAACATCCTAATTTAGCAATATTAGTAGAACCAGGATGCCACTTAGAAGGCGCTCACCAAATTGCCGTAGACAACAGAATAAAAAGATTTTCGAATGTTATTAATTACATGCGAAGTCACGATATGAGTCTTTTGGGCATGCAACCCAAAGATTATTTACCCAAGCAAGAACTTTTAGCTGTAGCAGCTTAAAATATAATATTAGTGTTAGGCAAAGAAGCTTTTAACTTGTTAATTGTATCTTGGCTAAGCGGGTTGCCAGTTAAATTAAATTCTTTTAGATTGTTTTTAAGATTAGCTAGTTCGTTAGGTAATCCGTCAATTTTATTGTAACTATAATTTAAAGTAACTAATTTACTTAACTGTCCAATTTCGGCTGGCATACCTGTCATATTATTGTAAGACACGTCTAAGTTTGTAAGTTGCGACATCTGTCTGATTTCGCCAATTAGACTACCTTCTAAAATATTATGATCTATCTTAAAATTTGTAACTTTTGTCATTTTGCCCATCTCTGATGGAAGTGTTTTTAAGCTATTATTAGAAAGTATTAAAACGACAGTATTGGTTTTACCGTATATGTCAGAAGTTACTTTAGTTAATCCTTTATTGCTTTGATCGATTGTTGATCCGCCAGGAGTAGTTTTAGCTGCTTCTGTAGTTTTAGTTACACTTGTATTGGTAGTGTCTTTATTAGTTGTAGAACTAGTACTTTTATTTCCTGCTTTGTATCCAACGAATGTTCCAGTTGCTATTAGGATTATGACAATGACTATAAATTTGTTTTTCATATACTTATTATATGCTTTAACTGCAAGGATATATTATATTTATGGATATTTATATACATATATGATATAATTACCCCTGTTATAAGCACGTAAAACGTACGCACTGGTAGCTCAGCTGGATAGAGCGCTTGTCTTCGGAACAAGAGGTCGGGGGTTCGAATCCCTTCCGGTGCACCAAACTATAATCCCGACTAGTGTCGGGTTTTTAGTTTGGTAGATACAAAACTCGGGGTGCAGAATGCGAGTCGAATCCCCCCATCCTTCCCTTTATCATGTAAATATATACCGCATTAAAACAAGAACTTAACATCAGTTATTTTAATGTGTACAAGTTTATATAAACTTAACTTGTATTGATCTTTTTAAATAGTCATAATAACGCTTATGTATCAACCAATACATCCACATATTCCAGAAACACCAACTAAAAAATTAAAGCTTCTTACAGCATTAAGTTTTGCAGGAGTAGTATTTTTAGCTTTAGCCGTAATCATACTTAGCCTACAGTTAATTACTCAATTTAAAAAAACAAACAACAAACAATCGCAAATTGATTCAATATCGGCAGTTTTAGAAAAATCAACCGAAGCATTGCTAAAAGCTAATCGCGACCTAATTGTTCAAAACTTGCTACCACAGTTAGACAGTTTTAGCTCTCAGTGCGATGGCGGCAACGACAACGGAGCCTTGTTTACGCCTTTAAGTAAAACTCCAATCGAAAGCTACAACGTATTTTTGGTTGAATGTCGCAAAAACATTAGTGCAGGCAAAAGCCAGCCACGAATTATTGTTTTTCATGTAAATAATGACGGAACAAAAGAACTAACATACGGCGCTATAGATTCTGAACCTTTGTGTATTAGCAACAAGTTGCCAGTTGCAAATAAACTAGCGACTAAGCTACTTATACCCGTTTGCCAAAGCAACTAATAAGCGTGCTGTAATTGTTGATTTTTTCTTACTTGGCTTAATAAATAAAACGAACCTGTTATTACCAATAAATCATCTTTTTTAGATAACAGTTCATTGTATGCTAATTTATTATCGTCTATAACACTAACAGATGCGTATCCCATTTTAATAGCACTATCCCTAATAATTGTTGGGTCGATAGAATGAGCAGGAAGATCTTGCGACGTGTTAAATTTGGTTACAATTAAGCTACTTGTAATATCTTTAAGTTCTTTAAGAACTTCGGCGTATTCTTTGCCATCTTTTAGCGCAATCATGACTGTGGCTTTTTGATTAGGAAACATATTTTTAAAACTTTTTACAAAATTATGACTTTTTTGGCCATTATGTGCACCATCCATTATTAAGACTTTGTCTTTAATATTAAAGACGTCCATTCGTGCAGGAATATATGTGTGTGAAGAAGTTATAACATCTGCTTTTTGCAAAATAAAAGAGCTTTGCAACTGTAATATATAACTTACCGTTTTGTACGCTAGTATAAAATTTCTTTTTTGAAAATCAGCAAGATGATTTAAGTTTAAATCCAACATATCAAGATTATTTACCGTAAATAATTTAGCATCTACAGCCTTAACTTTGTCCTGAATAACCTGCATTACTTCTTTTGACTGCTCATACATAAACACCGTATTTTTAACCTGAATAATACCTGCTTTTTGATAAGATATTTTAGAAATAGTATCGCCTAATATATGCATATGATCAAAACCAATATCTGTTATTACACATACTTTATCTGCCCTGGTTGTTACGTTAGAACTATCGTGTAAGCCGCCCATTCCTGTTTCTATAACTGCGTAATCTACACCTTCTTTGTAAAAGACCCAAAATGCCAATGCTATTAATAGTTCAAAATAACTGGGTTGAACAGGTAAATCCTTAATTTTATCTATGCATTCTGCAAGATAGGTGCAAAATAGTTCATCTTTTATTGGCTTACCATTTAACTGAATTCGCTCTGTTACCTTATCTATATGCGGCGAAACAGTCAGCCCAACTGACATGCCGGATTTTTGCAACAAGTCAGCAATATAATAACTTGTAGACGTTTTACCACTTGTACCAGCAATGTGTACTATCTTAATTTTGTCTTGTGGATTATCTAATTTAGATAATATTGGTTTTATACGTTCAATAGTTATGTCTTTACCCGTAAAAGCTTTAACGGCTGGTACGTATTTTAACAAAACTTTTTCTGCATCATTAATAGAATTAATTATCATTTATCTTACCTATTACTGCAGTGCTGCCGTAAGCCTGGCAACGCTGTCTAATGATTTTAATCTTAGGGGTCTTTTTAGCCATAATTTTAGATTGATCTGATTACTATTATCGATGTACCTTTTTTCGATTACTCGTAGTTTAGATACCGAATTAGCGTCATATAAAACTAACGAAACTTCTAAGTCTAGTTCGAATGACCTAATGTCAAAATTACTAGATCCCACTACAGCAATCGAGTCATCTATAGTTACGTGTTTTGTATGTAAAAATACTGGTTTTTTATACAAATATAATCTTACACCTGCAAGCAACAGTTCTTCGTAATAAGATCTTTGCGCGTGACCAACTAGTATTTTATCGATACTTTCTGAATTAATAATTGTAACTTCTACGCCTCTTTGCGAAGCACTAGTTATGGCGGTCATTAATGCATCGTCGGGCACAAAATATGGAGTAACTATTACTATTTTAGATTTTGCACCGTGTATCAGTGCTGTATAAAGTTTAAGATTTGTACTTTCGCTGTGCCCTGGTCCGCTTGGCAAAACCTGTGCATTTACGCGCCCTACTGAGGCGGGTAAAATGTCAGCCTTAAGAAACTTCTTAGTTTCTGCGTACCAGTCAGTTCTAAATACCGAAGACAACTGCCAAACGACTGGACCTTCTAGTCTTGCAACTAGTTCTTCGTAATATAGCGAATCTTTTCTGTGGTAATTTTTAGAAACGATATTTTGCGATCCTGTGTAGCCTACTTTGCCGTCTATAACTACAATTTTACGATGGTTTCTTAGGTCGGGCCTTGTAAATTCTTTACCTGGACGTAATTTTAATCCCAACATGGCGTTCCATTTTATTCCCGAGCTTGTTAATCTTGATTTTAACTTTTTAAAGTTAGGGTAGTTTTTGCAAGCAAGCGCGTCAAACAATATATATACTTCTACGCCTCTTGCTTTTGCGTTTTCTAGTGCTTTTATTACAGGTTCACTTGTTGAATCTAGAACAATAATAAAATATTCAAATAATATTCGTTCTTTGGCTAAATTTATGTCATTTATTAAAGACTCTAACGACAACTGGTAATTATCAAAAAAGCGAACATTATTACCATCAAAAATTGGAAACCCGCCTAGTACATGATTTAGTTTTACGAACTGTTTTTCTGCTATTGATATATTGGATTTTAATTGTAAGTTTTTGTAGTTAATATTTTTTAACTCGTCAGAAATGTGTTCTTCTGCCTTTTTTTGCAGTTCTCGTCTATACTTTGGCAATCGCGGTGATCCAAAAATTGCATAAATAGACGCCCCCACTACTGGTTCTACCATAATTAACATTAACCAGGCTGTAGCGCTTGATGGCTTGCGGTTTCTTGGGACTATAAAAAGCATTACAAATCTAAGAATCCACTCTAAAACTATTATTAAAATAAGCACGTATGACCACCTAAAAGTCATTTATACCACCTAATTAGGGTTATTTTTTGATTCTGGGCCATCTAGTTTCTTTGGTTCTGATACTACAGATTCTGATTGGGCTAATGTTTTTTGCAACACTTCAAGCACACTTAAAGCGTGTTCTTTGCTCATTCCTATTTTTGAAACTGAAACGGGTTGGTTGTTTTGTCCTGATCCTTGCATAAAGTTCATTACTACGCCGTAATTATTTACCATTACATGTACCATATCTGTATATGTAATACGTGTGTCAATTGGTGTAAGCATAAAAGCTTGTTGCAGTGCTGCATCGTCTTGTTTTTTATATCCTGCAAGTTCCCATAATTTATCTGCTTCATTGTCTACTGCACCAAAATGAGAAATTAAAAGCTCAAGTACGTCTTCGCTAGGTCGTAATTCTCCGTTTTCAAAAAGCGCCAAACGCTCACCTGTAATTTCTACAGATTCCGAAACTTCTAGTAATGATTCTTTTCTTTTTATCCTCATTTCGTGCAATGCGCTTCCCAATGCAGAGTAAGGTGTGTTTTCTACGTTCCCCATATTCAAAAATTGTACGCTTTTAGGTGATGTTTTACAACGACAAGCGTTATAATACTATTAGTTATGAAAATATTACAGAATGTAAGTTTAAAATTATTTAGCACAATGCGACTTGGCGGCACTGCACTTTATGAATGTGAAGTCCAAAATGAACAAGATTTATTAGAAGCACTAGACTTTGCAAAAAATAAAAACATACCATTTAAAATAATTGGTTTGGGTAGCAATATAATATGGAATGACAGCGGCTTTAATGGCCTTTTAATCGTTAACAAATTATTAGGATTTAATATATTAGACGACGGCGTTACTGTACGCATTGGTGCAGGCACAAATTGGGATTATGCTGTAGAACAAACAGTTTTAAAAGGATTGTCAGGCTTTGAGTCACTTAGTGCTATACCGGGTACAGTCGGTGCTACACCGGTTCAAAATGTTGGAGCATATGGTAGTGAAGTAAAAGACACAATCGTGTCTGTTAGATGTTACGACACACAACAAAATAAATTTGTAGGATTAAGTAATAAAGATTGTGAATTTGGTTACAGAACAAGTCGTTTTAAAACTACAGATAGTGGACGATTTATTATAACTTCTATTACATTTAAACTTTCTTTAGATAATCCTAAGCCACCGTTTTATGAATCTTTACAAAGTTATTTAGATGATAATAATATAATTGAATACACTGCCCTAAATATCAGAAAAGCCGTTATAGATATACGCTCCAAAAAAATGCCCGATTCTAACCTTGTAGCAAATAATGGATCGTTTTTTTCTAATCCTATAATAAGCAAACAACAGTTTAATGTTTTATTACTCGATTTTAAGGATATTAAATATTGGGACATAGGCGACGACAACATTAAAATATCTGCTGCATGGCTTATTGAACAATCCGGATTTAAAAACTTTCATGATCCAAAAACTGGAATGGCAACATGGGCTAACCAAAGTTTGGTGTTAGTAAATGAAAGCGCCATAAACACTTCTCAGCTATTAGAATTTAAGCAAAATATTGTTAATGCAGTTCAAGATAAATTTAACATTACTCTAGAACAAGAACCCGAACTAGTATCTTAAATTTATTTATATAAATAAATAATAACGTGCCCATAAAGACTCATGGTCGCCAAAGTGGCAACCGGTCTATTCATGCT
>JBAXHY010000026.1:0-13509 GCA_037138655.1 bacterium
GATATTACATTTTTGTAACCACGCGATTCAAACTTTATATAATAAGTTCCTGCCGGCAAGTAAAAACTGTATTTGCCATTGTCTTTAGTGTTTAAAGGATTGGACTGATTACTAGACCCAGCGTCCCAAAGCACCATTGTGTTGGTTTCTGGATCAAGATAATAAACAGATACAACAGATCGAACAGGCTTATTGTTTGACCCGTCTTTTACTTCGCCCAGATTTTGCACATTTACTACACCTAAAGTACGTGATGTAGAATTATTAGCACCATCTACTGCATTAGCTTGTAATGTATATTCACCTGGCAATATAAAGCTTGCAATACCTGTCCAAAGCCCAGTTTGAGACGAATGATTCATGACAAATGTATATGAAGTTTTTGTATCGCCAGTTTTTTGCGCTTCTAAAGATATATTAATCGCACCACCAACAGCGTTCAAAGTTATTTGAGTATCTGTGCCTGCAACCAAGTTGTAAACACCCTGAGTGTTGGGTAAAATTGTTTGCGCACCAATATTTACGTTAGCTGTGCCTACTAAAGGAGGTATTAAATCTATAACAAAAGTATTTGATTTAAGTACAGAGAAGTTTCCTGTATCGTCGTATGCGCGAATAGTAACAAAATAATTACCATCCTTAAGATTTATAGGCGTTGTAGTGAATGTAGCTTTTAGAGTATTTAAGCCAAAAGAACTGTCTACTGGTAGCCAGTTTTTTGCGTTATCTATAGAATATTCAATTTTAGTTATATTGGCCGCACCTTTTACAGAGCCGGCTACTGTTGGAGGAGTTTTATAAACAGAGCTTAGTTTAGAATCGATGCTAATAATAGGAGCATATGCGCTTAAAGGTTTTACATTTGTGGAGTTTGACTGTGAGTTATTGTTTTGCTGTTGGTTATTATTGGTACTACCACCTGTTCCACCACCAGAGCCACCGGTGTTTCCAGAGCCGCCGCTACCACCCGATCCACCACCCGCACCTCCACCAGAGCCACCACCCGAACCGCCTGAACCATCTGATATAAAAGTACTGTCGGCAGACCAAACCGAACTACCTGCAGAATCGGTACCCGCTACCTGAAAATGATAACCAGTACTTGGAGCCAATCCGGTTAATGTAACTGAATGATCCTGTACTTGAGTTGGGTCAAAATCAGAAACACTTCCGTAGCTACTTGTAGTGCCATAATACACATAACTAGAAGTTGGGTAATCGCTATTCCATGTAATTACCGCTGTTGTACCGTTGCCTTGTCCAAAAACGCCGCTAACTCCATTGTCTGTATTATTTACTGGGTTACCAACAACATTAGTTAAATGCGCTCCGTCGCAAGGCACAGACGCTGTGGCGTCACCCGTATCGCTTGCTTCGATACCCCAGTTTTGGGCGCTAACATTTTGCACGTCTGTAGTAAAACTAATATCAATGCTTGCACTTTGTCCTTGTGCTAACGTGTCTCCGCTAAAATAAAGTTGGCTAGAATCACCGGCCACAGTCCAAGCTGAATCAGAAACACCAGATATCCAAAAATACTCTGATGGACGTTGAATATGAAACCAATTAATATTTGCCGTATTGTCGTTATTTGTAATCACAAAAGTAGCAGTAGCACTAGATCCTGCGTCAGCGGTATTAGGACTAACTGTTGCCGTACAACTGCTTAAAGCAAAGGTACTGGCAGGTGGCAAAATTATTAAGACAATTAATAAAACAACCGCTACCTGGTTAATTAAAAAAGACCCACCCTGTAATAACCTTTTATAAATATACATAACCACTATACTTTCATATTAACACGCATTTTCACTCATAACTAATCATTAAATAGATTTTAAATAGTAGTACATTTTACAGCATATATAACAAATCTTGTCTAACTAATTAGTGTTTGGTTCGGCAATCGATACTGGACCTACGTCAATAATTCGGTCAATCGAGGGTCTATACAATATAACCCTTTTAGCATTTTGATAAATTATAATTTTATCTCCATTTTCGGCTTGTTTAAAAAAAGGTGTACTAATTTTATTTTTATCCGTAACCGTAGCAATTGCTGGTTCTTCATCTACTGGTAATACAAAATGTTTAGATATTTGACTTTTTATATCTAAATTAGTGTCGGTACTAATTTTTTTATTTTTATTTACAAAAATTAAATACATACTTAATGCAATAATTATTAAAACTAAAGCCAATATTATCTTTTTTACGAACTTACTTTTAGATGATTTTTTATGCTTGCCGTGCGCTCTTAAATCTAGGACATTATCGGTAGATCGTCTTATGTCTTGTTGCATAATACTAGTTTGATGTTTCTACATACTGCGACACTATAGACATATCTACCAAAGTAGCCGTAGCGCCATTATTTATCCAGATTTGTGGTGCCATTAAAGTTGTATTTGCGGGTAAGTCAGTAGCGGTGCTTGCTTCATAAAAATCACCAGTGTTTACGCGAAGTAACGAATAGTACACAGTAGTGCCATTTGGTGCCACAAATATTCGTGCTTCGTACAGGTCAGTACCGCCAGTATTACAAGGGAAAGACCCCGTAAGATTATCTTTTGTTGCTGTTCCTACAAGGTCGTTATGCATAAACTTAAATTGTGTATCTGCTGCGTCACAGCCAAATGCTAAAAGATTAAAAAATGATGAAGGATCTGCATTTGCTAATGCACCAGTGGTAGCAGACATTCCAACAAAAGTTCTTGTTGTTGCGACTACCGAGTTTGCGCCAAATCTAGTTACATAATAAAAACCACCCAAGTTAGCGGCGTTACCTAACCAAAACTGAGCTGTTCCATGTCTTGTACCGGCGCTACTGCCTGCGGTACCCGCAGAAACGAAACTAACTCTTTTAGAAGCCGTCAAGAAGTTTGTTACAGCAACGTTACGTGTAGTTGCCGTACCGGTTGTTGTGTTACCAAAGTTAATAGTACTAACAGTGGTAGCATTGCCGTTAGCAGTCCACCAGTTTATTTTGTTGTCGAATATAGATGGCTGAACCGAATAATCTAACCCTGCAGGTCCTATTATTTTTAATAATCCACGACCTGCATTAATTTTTGCAAATGTTTTTAGGTTTCCTGCTGCCGGCGACGCTGGTGTAGCAGAAACACTGGCAAGTTGAATTCCGCCAGAAGCGATATCTAATCCTATGTCAAAACCAGATGCTATTTTAAGTCCTATTCCTGTACCTAAGCCGGCGACTGTTGGTCCTTCTATTTTTATACCATAACTTGTTACACCAGTAGCGGGTCCAGTCGAGTTTGCTACAATTCTTAAGCCACTCCATGTTCCACCAGTAGTTCCTCCAGGGGCGTAATCTATACGTATGCCCGCAGATTCTACCGCAGCTGCACCGCCAACATAATTTACGGATAATCCGTTAACATTAGCTGTTGTAACAGCTTGACCGGCGTTGGTTATTGCAACTTGGTTAACAGTTGGCGCGGCTGTAGCCGTTATCTGCATATTAACGCCAGCTGCCTCGCTAATTAATATGTCCGAAGTACCTGTAGGTGCAAATGTTATAGCACCATCGTCAGAAAAAGTAGCAAACGCCGTACCGTTGTCTTGAAGTACAAAATCTCCAGTGCTTGCTAGGTTAGTTATGACGTTATTTGTGCCATTGTTGGTTATTGTATACGTAGGATTACTAGAAACGCTAAGGGTGTAATCGTACGATCCAGAGTTGCCAACTTTTAATACATCTGCGCTACTTTTTTGTAGCAACAAAATATCTGCAGTTATACCTGTTTTATTAATTGCTATTGATGCATTTGCTGTAGACGAATCCGCCTGAAGCCCCTGCGCTAACTTTACAAATCCAGTGCTGTCTATACCGTCCAATAAATCAGAATTAAAAGCATACGGCGAAGCAGTCAGTTGAACGCGTGGTGTCATTTCGGAGTCTGTACTAACCTTTATTCCTAGATATAGGCTGCTAGAATTAAAATCAACACTACCCGGAAGGGCCGTAAAGTCCCCTAAAGATACCCTAAATATTCCATCTGTAACAGTTACAGTAGGCTGCGTCTCTGTCCATACTGCCGCACCACCAGACGAGACGGTGTAAATACTAAACACGATCGAATAGTTGCTATTGGTAACGTTAGTACCGTCAGGGTTAGTTAATTTACCCTGAAAATTAATATGGGGGTTTATACTTGCGCTAGCTTTTTGGGACATTAAAAATATTCCAAAAATTGACATTATTAACAGAGGTAGAAGTAGATTTTTCGCCCTCGTCTGCAAACAGTTAACCATTAGCTCATATAATAACAGAGGTGCGCAAATTGCTCAAGGCTATTTAGTTTTATTTATAGTAAAAATTTTACAAGATGCCAACTTTTCGGGTTTTTGGCTCTTCATCATTTTTATTATGTGGTTTTTTGGATCTAGATTTACGTTTTTTATTAACTTTAGAACCCTCTTTGGGCAGATTATTAATAGAATTTACAAATTTATGTTTTTTAGATTTAAGATTAAAAATGTATATTTTATGGCCAAATATTGATTTGTATCTTAATAAAATAATCAAAGTTAAACTTGGCAACAATAATACAAACCATAGCGGCACATACCATACCGAAACGGTATCTATATTTTGTTTAGACTGACCGTCGTATCTTAAAGAAGTTATTTTGGAATATTTTCCTGGCCAAAAAATACCTGTATCTTTTAGGTCTAACTTGTATTGTTTAGATTTAAAAGGAAAAACTGGCTGAGAAGTTTCGTTAATAAGAATTTTTTTATAAGTTTTAGTGCCTTTAACTATCGACACAAAGCCTCTTGGTACAAGATCAACATTGCCGTTATTGTTAATTGTTAAATTAATAGATTTTGGCAAAATAAACCAAACATTTTTTTTGTCTGTTACCTTATAAACTAAATCCCTGACTGCCCCGTCTTCTTTTGTTAAAAATAATCCAACTGATATAACCTGGTTAACTGGTAGGCTTAAATTGCTTTTAACGTTATTTATTTGCTGTAAATACAAAGATGCATAATGTCCACCCGGCGACAGTTCTGTAATATTATTTGCTGTAACTGTTATATCTACAGCGCTACGAGCTTTTATAGTTACTTCTGGGCTGCTTATTTTAAATGTCTTAGCAATGTCATCGCTAGTAGTACTTAGTGGCATTAAAGTGCCTTGTTCGGTGTCTACATTAACAATAGTTGCCTTATATGTAACTACGCTGTCGCCGTCATTTTTTATAGAAACTACTTTTGTACTAGTTGTAGATTTTTGCGAAACAGAAAACCGCAAAAATGCTGGCGATACTGTCATGTTAGAAGCATGTGTAGGTTTGGTTAGTGAAGCTAGTGTTGCTATAACTAATATTAAGTAAGCTAGGCTATTCCGTAGCGTCATCTTTTTGTTTCTTTCGTGCAACTTTCATTGTTTTACGAATAACAGAAACTACTCCAGTAATAACTAGGGCTGCAATAACAAATAATCCACCCATAAGCTTCCATGGAATAACCCAAAAGTCGATATTTGCTTCGGCTGGTATGTCCCTTGCACCGTCGTTATACACAACAATAGCCTTTGCTACATAATGCCCTATTCTTAAGTTTTGCAAATCGGACCAGTTCCAAAATAACTTTTTCTTTCCTGATTCTGAAGTGTCTTTGTAGGCCGGAAACCCTTTTGACCAATCTGACTGAAGCGTTCTGGTAACGTCAGGTAATATATATGCGCCTGTTCCGTTAACAGGCAGTATGTCTATTGGTTCAGTGCTATTTAACGATCTTTGAATATAAATATTACCTGTAGGTTGAACAATTGTATTGCCGCTGTTTTTAATTTTAAGCAAAAAATTAGCAGGCAAATATTCGTATACTTTTCTTTTTGATATAAATGACGATATATCTAATTTGCGAACTGCGTCAGAGCGATTGGTGCTTAGTAGGGCAAATATAGCAACAGACCCTTCTATTGTGGTTTTTCCACCCGCTTCTTGAACTGGATTTGCGCGACTTACTGTAATAGCAAATGAATAGGTAAATCCTGCATCCTTAGGTACATCAAAAATAACTTTTTGAGTAAACCACTGCCCTGCATCTACACTAAAAACCGGCTCTGCAAAAGTTACCCAATTTACAACATCAATTGGCTCTTCATTTTTTAATTGTACTTCGCCACTGTTGTTGTCTACTCCAAACGCTCGTAGCCCCATTTTAAAGGTTTCTTTTTGGGTATTTTGATTACGTATTTTAAGTTCGACTGTTTTTGAAACTCCTGGGTCAATAGATTCAATTATAGGAGAAGGACTAACCTGTACCGAAAACCCGCTGTTTTGCGCTTTTACAGGAACTACTATTCCTAAACATAAAAATAAAATTGATGCGACATAACCTACCCGAAATATTTTTTTACCCATACTTATTACCTATTATAACAAAAACACCCGTCATAACCGACAGGTGTTTTTGCGTTTTTAAACGATTTTTATTAGAACAAACCTGCTCCAATAACTGTTATTGTGTCTGTATAGTCTGTTGCAGATGCTGTAGTAGAACCAATTGTGGCGTTGTTAGTTAAAGTAACAACTGCTGTGTTGGCTGTACCTGTAGATGTAGCAAGAGTACGTAGTGTTGTGTCTAGACCACCACCTTTTCCAGATACACCACCCACAAAAGGAGTAGCTACTGTAATTGTACCGCTACCACTTGCTTGTGACTGAGTGATTCCAGTGTTATAACCTTCTGTACCAGCTACAATTGTGCTGTTTGTACCAGGAGTGGTAGAAGCAACTGTTGCTGCTGCAGATGCTGAGTTTAAGCCTGTACTGCTGTCTTTAGCCCAAACTAACCATCCGTTTTTTGCGTTTGTGCTGATTGTAGTAGTACGTGGTGTTGCACTACTTGTGATTGCACCTGTAGACAAAGTACCAAGTGCGTCTGTGTTGGCGCTAAGTGCAAAGCTAAATGTTTGCGATACTGATGCGGTTACAACAATTTGATCGTCTGTAATGCTTGCAGTCGAATAGTTTGATGTTTCGATAGTTGCAGGTACAGATGTTCTTGTTGAAATAGATCCACTATTTGATGCAGTAGCAGATGATTTTACGCTAACTGATGCTGTATTGTTCCAGTTAAAACAGTAAAGTGTACCAACTGTTAAATCGGTGCTAGGAAAAGTAACTACTTGTGCAGCCGCTGCTGTAGCAGTACCAATTCCTGGCCATGCTGTACCGCCAGTTGGCCATGCTGTATTAGTTGTGTCTACAGTCCAGTTTCCTACAGTTGCGCTAACTGTGTAGCCAGTAGGAAAAGTAACCTGAACATCGTTTTCTACTGCCACGGTTCCTGGGTTTGCACATACTGTACCAGTAGTTGCTGTGCTTAGTTTCATTCTGTCAAAGCGTACAAAAGTACGGCTAAATGCTGATGCTTGTGAGGAAGACATGATAACAAACAAAACCATTGCTCCTACTAGCCCTAAAGCTATTGCCAAGTTTAATGTTTTTTGTAACCTAATGTTCTGCATATTGCTCCTAGTTATTTTTGTTAAATCATACTCAAATTACATTATGCATAAGCACTTTATAAAAATCAAGTTTTTAGTACAACATAGAAGCTACAAACGTCAATGAATCTGAATAATCCGTAGAACTCGGAGTAATAGAATCTACTTTTGCTTTTAATGTAACAGATGCAACACCTGCAGTTAACGACGCCGACGTGGTCAATATTTTTTGAAAAGCAGTAGTTAGTCCACCGACATTATTTGACACTCCACTAAATGGAGCTACAGAACTTATTGGACCACCACTGGACTGCGAAACACTAGTTACAATCGCTCCATAACCGCTCGATGCTACAGATAAATCTGCCGACACAGAAGTAATAGATGTAGACGCTAGCGCACTTGTTAACGCTCCTGTACTTTTTACATAAACAAGACCACCATTGTTAGAATTTGTAGTTAGTCCAATTTCTGCTGTTGCACTGCCAGAAGACACTACTCCAGCTGCAAGGCCAGAAAATCCAATAGAATAAGGCGGAGAAGCGCTAAGAGATGTTTGTACAGAAAAAGTTAAACTAGGCAAAACAGTAGAAGCAGAAGCGGTTGGACCAAAAGCCGTACCAGTGTAGTTACCTTGTAATGCCCTAACCTTAACTTGATAACTTGTGTTTTCTGATAATCCAACTATCCACACTCCGCTTGCTCCACCCCAAGAGGTGTACGTCTGAAACTGTGCGACACTACTAGTTGCACCTACAGTATTGTCTGTTTGAACATAATTAGTTGTACTAAAACTATCCGAACTAATGGCAATTTCATATTTTGTGTCTGTTGGGTTACTGCTAGTATTTATAATAATTTTAAGTCGATTGTATTCACTTGATGGATTGGTAAAAGTTGGTGCTACGGGAACGTTTGCATTTTGTAAGTTTTGATTACCCGAATTAATTTTATAACTTAACGACGTTAATTGGCTCCCGCTTTGTTCGCCCGTTTCGCTGTTAAGACCATAGTTTAAACTAGTACTAGTATCGCCACCGTTACCAAAATCATAAGACTTTAAGGTAAAGTTTAAACTTGTAGGTGCGGCCGCAAATAGCCCTGCTATCATTAACGATATTGAAATTTTTGTTAGCCCAAACATAAGCCCATTGTAACAGATAAAAAACCAATAACGCTAGTAACTGTTAATGCCAAATAACAGATTCAATACAATTGTTTAGTTCTTTTTTAAGTGAGCTTTGACTGCTTATTGGTCCTGAATAAACTATTGATGTATAATTTGTGCCTTTTTTAATAAATGCACCGATTTCATAGTTAGAAGTGTTTTTTTCGAACACCATAATATCGTTCTGGTCACTAATTAGTGCGTAATTTTTGTCTCTGTTTCTTAGTTTTACGTCAGACACTTCAGACAATCCAATACCATTAACCGATCCTATAGTTACAGCCAGTTGATTACCAAAAATACTGTTAACGTTTTTAACTGGCACCTTAAATAACTGCTGCATATATAACGGCCGACCCAGGCCAGTTAATTTGTTAATAGAAACGTACTGGTCGGATATTTTTAGTGACAGTTGTTGGTAATCTACGTCGTAAACAGACGGCTTCGTAACAGAAGCACCCTTAACGTCTGTTAATTTTGACTTAATAACAGCAACCGACGGCCCCGACGACCATACAAAAAAACTTAATATGGTTACAAAAACAACTACTGCAAATACTAAAAGTATTTTTCTTTTTTTCATCGCTTTGTAGGCGAATTAACTTTTTTAGATTTTGTTTTAGGTTTTATTCTTAGCTGTTTGTAATGATTTAAGAGTAGTATTGCACCAAAGCTAACTACACCTACAAACCATACCTGTATCCAGTTCTTTTTAGATTCTCCTACTGGTGCAGCTGCAGGCACGTAAACACCCGACCTAAAACTAATCAAAGATCTACTTTGTATTGTTTTTGTACCTTCAGCATCCACTACTTGTATCGAAATCTGTGTTGCCGGAAGAATAGTCTTGTACTTGTGTTCTATACTTTGTTCGCCCGAAGTTTTTACTTGGTATTTTTTTTGCGAACTGTCGCCCCAGTTAATAATTACTTCGTATGGAGCTTTACCGCCGCTAATTGTGTACTTTAACTGCGTTGGTTTAAGGTCGTCATAGCTAACAAAGTCGTAATCAAAACCTAATTTTAATGGCGATTCAGTAGCAGCTGGATTTGTTGGTGAATAGTTAATGTATATCGGAATCCCATATCCGCTAAATTGTCCGGTAATTGTTAAAAATTTTGGATAAATAATATTTTGCCCCAATACAAGACCAACAAATATACTAAAAGTACCATCAGACCTGCAGTTTGCCGAACCAATAGTTTGATTATCTCTGATTAAAATAACTACTATCGTAGGTACTACAACTGTGCAAGTACCCGTAATAAAAACCCCACTATTTTGTAGTGTAGTGTTTTTTGGACCGGTAACTATTGGTAAATCTGGCGGCAACGGCGCATTTACAACCGCAGTTACGTCATAATTGCTTGCAAACGCCGCAACGGGTATTATTGCTACCCATACTAAAATTATTAAAAAACCAAGGCGCTTAAGCATAATAATATTGTATCACTAAGTATTTTATTTGGGTTTAAAGTAACCCAAGACCTGCCAAAATAAGCACAAACATACCAAACAAGATTCGGTAATATGCAAACGGTTTAAAGTCATGGTTAGAAATATATTTTAGTAACCAAGACACAACCGCTAATGCACTTATAAACGCAGCTATTGTTCCAACCACAAGCGACAAGCTGCCGCCTGGTAAATTACCTAGTTCGTGTCTGGCTTTTACCAATTTATACAAACAAGCTAGTCCAAGAATAGGCAAACTCATATAAAAAGAAAAAGTAGCTGCAGTTAATCTGTTCAACCCGGCAAACATACCGCCAACAATAGTTGCACCGCTACGTGACACTCCTGGTATTAATGACACGACTTGCGCCAATCCTACGCCTAGCGCTTGTTTTGGCGTAATTTCGTCTAGTTCTAGTTTTGTAGTATGGCTAGCCGTTGCAAACTTTTTTTCTGCCATTAAAAGTATTACACCTCCAATTATCAGAGCAACTGCAACTGTAGAAGGCACCGAATATTTTTCCATAGTTTTGTCTAATGCTAATCCAGCTAATCCGGCTGGAATGGTGGCAATTACTAAGTTTATCCAAAACTTTTGAGCGCTTTTGCTACCTTCAAAAAACTGAGTGATTCTTTTCCACAAATCTATTCTGTAATACCAAGCAATTGCGCCAACTGCACCAATCTGTATAACTACAGTAAACGTTTGTGCAGCATCTTGATACCCCAACACATTTTTGGCTACTATTATGTGTCCGGTGCTACTTATAGGCAAAAACTCTGTTAAGCCTTCTACTATTCCCAAGATAATTGCATGTATAATCGCTATCATTTAAAACCACTTATTCTTTTTAAAGAAGTACGTTACTATTGCTATTAGTGTACCTGTTATGCCAAGTATTATCCAAAATGCGTTTGGGTTATGACCAGCCGGAAGAGCAATATTCATACTGTAAATACCAGTAATTAAAGTAAAAATACCCATTAAAATTGTAATACTCGTCATAAGTTTAAAAACTTTATTAAGATTATTGGCGGTAATGGTGCTGTACGCTTCGCGGATGTTTTTAATCGTCTTTAATTGACTGCTCGCCAAACTTATAAGCTCATGACTGCCCAGTTCAAGATCTTCCATCAGGTCTTTGTCTGCTTCGTGTAGCTTAATATACTTACCCGTCAACAAATGGTTTAACTGAGTATTCATAGGTTCCAAGGCAGACAAAAAGTCGTTCAAATCTTCTTCCATGTCGATAAAGCTAATAAAATCTTTATTATCAATATGTTCTTTATTAAGCAATGATCTTACCGACCACATACGTTTAGCGACACTATTTATACGAAACTTATAACCCAGATTAATTTCGTTTAGTACTTGTAGCAAAATTTGCTCACGCCTAATGGTTGTTACATCCTCTTTTTTGAATAGATTTTGAAGTGCCAAAAAATGAACATGCGTAACTACATACACCATATCTATCCCAAAAATTATTAACACCGGGCTTGTAGTTTGTTTTTCGGATTCGGGCAGTACAAAACGTGTATAAATATACGTTCTACCTTCCCAGCTATCAATACGCGGAGCTTCATTAGGGTCTAGTCCGTCATTTAAAAGGTCAATGTCTAGCCCGTGATTTTTTTCTAATTCTTCTAGTTCTTTAAAGTTTGGATTTTCGACATAAACTAAACTACCGGCTTTTGGTTTTGCAAGTTCGGTAACTTTTGAAGTTTTGTTGTTGTAATATATCTTAATCACTTAATCAATAATAACCTACTTTTAGGTGTGTATACTATTAACATGAACTACTTTTTGGCAAAAACAGACCCAGACACATACTCGCTTAATGATTTTATTAAAGAAGGTGAAACTATTTGGGACGGAGTTCACAATAATGCTGCAATATTATTTATCCAAAAAATGCTACCTGGCGATTTGGTATATATTTACGAATCATTAAGTACTAAAGCAATTGTTGGACTTGCTCAAGTTACGGGTGAACCTTTTTTAAATACTGCCGATCCACGTCGTAGTTGGGCTGTAAAAATTAAGTTTTTATCTAGGTATTTAAAACCACTAACCTTAGCTCAAATGAAAGCCATTCCAGAACTAGCTGACTTTAACCTTATTCGTCAAAGCCGTTTAAGTGTTATGCCCGTAGAACCAAAACATCAAAAAATATTAGAAGCTTTATTAGGATAACCATGCCCCACTACCGTAGTCACAAAAATCAAAAGCTATACGCTACTCATACAAAAAAAGCTAAATCGTTAGGTGCTTGCAACTTTTGTTCAACAGATTTAGGTAATGACCAGGTTGTTTCTGTACACAAACACTTTAGGATTATCCGTAATATATTCCCTTATAATAAGTGGGATTCACGTATTGTCACAGACCACGTTATGCTTGTTCCAATAGTTCATACCGAAGATTTATCGGCGTTAGGTGACGACGCATCTATAGAATTTGTAAAAATAATATCTAGCTACGAACTAAAGGGCTACAATATTTATGCCCGCTCGCCTCAATCAGGTATGAAATCTGTGCCGCACCAACATACTCATTTGATTAAAAATGACGGCAAACAATATAATGCGGTTCTACACCTAGAAAAACCATACATCAGTATTACATTCTAATTACAGCTAGGCTTTTTTGCGTCTGAACTTTCCAATCATAACGTTCTGCGTATTCGTTTACTGCTTTAGCTACGCCGGGTAATGCAAGGTTTTGATAATCGTCTACCAAAATAACTCCACCCTTAGCTATTAACGGAACGACAAGCTTTAAACTATCTACTATAGATTCGTAAAAATCTCCGTCCAAAAAGGCAAAACAAACTTGGTCCGGTAAGTCGCTTGGGTCTAGTTCGTAAAACCATGCCCTTTTAATTTCTGGTATTTTAAGTCCGGCTTTAACAAAGTTTTTTGCTAACCTTGCTTTACTTGCCTTTAATTCGCCTCCCTTAAATGCCACGCCCGCAGCAGAATCGTCTTCGCTGGTTTTTTCTGGTAGTCCTTCAAAACTGTCATACAGCCAAAGTTTTTTATCAGACTTTAAGTCATTTAATAACCTGGTAAAAAATAATGCGCTAGTTCCTTCGTAGCAACCTAGTTCTACAAGGTCACCCTGCACTTGGTTAGCAACTACGTTTTTTAGTTCACTAAGTAATACAAATAGCTCGTCTGCCCTAATTTGTTTGCTAATAAGTTGGTGTTTGCCAATAAGTTTTTTTATATCCATATATATTACTAAGTATAGGTGGTTGACCGAAGTAGCACAAACACCTATAATCAACACTTGAAACTTGCACTAATGTAGGTGGATATTCCGGGATAGCTCAGCGGTAGAGCAAGAAGCTGTTAACTTCGAGGTCGCTGGTTCGAATCCAGTTCCCGGAGCCAA
>JBAXHY010000027.1:0-13069 GCA_037138655.1 bacterium
CCTACACCTACACTAGCAATATATCCACTTAATACAGCAGGAATACCTTGTGCAAGTGCTTCTACGCTACTGTTAATACCCATAACTTCACCTTGAATCTTAGGACCAGCAACGCTGCTAACCAAAGCTATAAGGTTTGCCATTGTAAGGCCAACAAACAGCGGGATAACCCAACCTGTGGCGTACAGCGACGGTGATGTGTGCGGAATAAACAATAGTAAAAACGCACCTGCTAGTCCAAATAAACTAACTCTAACAATTTGGTAATTTTTAAATCGTTTTGCCAATATTGGTGTTATTACAGCCTGCACTAACACTATACAAATTCCTATAAAGCTAAAAAAATCGGCAACATTACTTGGCTTAAATCCAGGTATACGTGCAATAAGATTAAAGCCAAAGAAGGTCGTAAAAAATGCAAATCCGCCACTATACAAAAATACTACTGGCATAATGTTTCGGACGCCCTTTATAGTAAAAGCTTTTTTAATATTAGTAAAAGCCTGTGTTAAGTTCATTTTGTTATGTATTTTAACTTTTAAAGTTTCTGGCAATATAAACAGTGCCAATGCTGTGTTAATTATTGCAAGAATCGCTGCAAACCAAAAAGGTGTTGCTGCATTAAACCAGCTTGGTGTTATTAGTAAGTGCTTTCCAAAAAGATTAATAAATGGTTCGCCGCTATAAGCTAATTTTCCACCTAAATATGGGCCTAATACAAAACCTAAACCAAACATTGCGCCAACAAGACCAAAGTTACGAGTACGATTTTTAGGAGTACTAATGTCGGCAATAATAGCACGCGCAACAGCGATGTTTCCACCCGTTATACCGTCCATTATTCGGCTAGCAAACAGTAAAGGTATATTTTTAGTAATAATACCTATAGCAAACATACCGTAACCTACAGCTGTACCTGCAAGACTAATCGCAAGAATCTTTTTACGTCCGTGCTTGTCACTTAGTTGGCCCAAAATAGGTGCAGCCATGAATGTTGCTAATGAATAAATACCAGTCAACCAACCAACCATTATAAAGCCGGAACTTATAGACCATGATGCAGGTATTACTTGGTGTGGGCCAGGCAAAACAAGCAACGTATAAATTGGAATTAATATCGCAACACCAATAGCGTCAACAAAAACTGTTAACAGTGCGGCTGGCAACGCTTTGCCCTGAATTTTACTTTTAAATTTATCCATATCCTTCTTTCTATTTATCTTTACAGGCTTTAATTGTTAAACGTTCTAACAATTCTTGCATCATCTTTTGTTCCAAAAAACTTAATGCTCCAAATGTTGCAGCATGAGTTTGTTCTAATACGGTTACACATTCTTTTCCTAATGCTGTACCCTTATCTGTTAACAAAATACTACGTGACCTGCGATTTGCTGGGTCAATCTGAACCAATAACAAACCTTCTGCTTTCATAAGTTTAATTTGTCTACTTACGCTAGCTTCTGTTTGACCCAAATAGCTTGCTATTTCATTTTGCTTTAATCCAGAATGATGTTTTGCCGCCATTAATATTTTTAATTGTGAATACCCAATACCTAAACGAGAATGCAGGGCTTCATCTGATTTACGGTCTAAGATAAATACTAGTTGATGAAGTGCATAACCAAAAGAATTTTGCATATCTATACTTTACTAGCTAATAATTAACAAGTCAAGTATTAGTTAAGCCTAGACGCTTTTAAAAAGTAATTGCCATTCGTCCAGACTAAGTGTTTCGGCTCTTCGCGCAGGATCAATCTGTAAACTATTAAGCAATTTTTCGACGTCTTCTTTTGGTATGCTTAGCCCTGCGCTTAAAGTGTTTCTTAACATTTTACGTTTAGCCGAAAATCCAGCCTTAACTACACGCATAAAATCTTTTTTATGATCAACATTAACTAAAGAACTTGCACGACGTTCTATGTGTAAAACTTGTGAATCTACTTTTGGTGCAGGAACAAACATTTTTGCAGCAACAAATAATCCTTCGGTTGCAGTAAATTCTATTTGCATAGCAACAGCTAAAATACTCATGTCTGGTGGACTTGCACAAACTCTTTGTGTAACCTCTTTTTGCATTAATAAATCTGCACTAATTGGTTTATTTGGCATATCGCTAATTATTCGTAGCAATTGACTGGTCAAATAATATGGTATGTTTGCCACAATTTTGTAGTCTTTAGGTAATTTAGAAAAATCAAAATCTAAAACATCACCGTGAATTAGCTTAAATTTAGGATTATTGTCGTATTTTGCGCGTAAATGTCCAAGCAAAGATTCGTCAAATTCGATTGCAATAACATTTGCGTTTGTTGCTAAAAGTTTTTGTGTAAGAGTGCCCAAACCTGGACCAATTTCTATTACTGTATCTTTACTGGTAATTTTGGCATTATCTACAATTGCCTGCAGTGTATCTGCGTCGTTTAGCCAATGTTGCCCCAGGCTTTTTTTAGGAATATATTCACTCATATCAGATTATTATATAGGATGTGGGATGTCAGAGATAGAGTACTTGTGCCTAAGATGCGCAATCTACAAAGCACAAACTACCACCAACGCTGAATAACCCAAACCTGGTATGCAGCATTCCAACTTCCGTATCGTCCATTTGCGTATGCGCTAAAGTGCCTTAACTGACAAACTGGATCGGTCTGCCACGACGGACAAGCCGCTACTAAAGCATTGTTGCCGCCAATTGGACATCTCTGACCAAGTCCAATACAACCAATCGAATTTACTGCCCCTGGTCTCCAGTTTGATTCGTGAGCAATAATATAATCAACACTAGCAAATTGTGATGCATCTATACCTGCTGCTGCCATAATAGAAGCTTTGTCAGAACTTACAGAATACGTCGCAGCCGACAATGTACCTTTTTCTATTATTTGCGTTACGGGTTCTTGTAACACGACTGTTTGTAATGAACGCCTAGAAACTTCTGCACCTGCATCGTTAAGTTCTACTTCGTACAGCACTGCTCGTTTACCTTTTATTCCCTCTTGAATAATCGTTTCTTTGCCTGCCTGTATTTTTGGGTTATTTACTTTTTGGATTACAAAAGGAATCTCTTCGTTAAATGATATGACTTGTTTACCGATTAAATTAATAGACAATAACATATTGGGCGATATTAATGATTCCATGTCTGCCGGCTGAGTCGATTCGCCCTGTTTTAAAAGAATATTTTTTTCTTCTAAAAATCCGCCAATTGTGCGCGCCAAAGTTCTGTAATTACCCAAAACTCCATACATACTTACCTGGATTGGTACGGATCTTTCTATTACTAGTTTTTCTGCAATAAATCGGCCCTTAATATCGTTGCTTGGATTAACAAAAACTATGTTATCTTCTTTGTTTAAATTTATACCAACTTCTTTTGCTACTAAACGTGGGCTTTTTGTAGCTGTCTGAATAATAACCTTATTATTACCATCTACAACTTCTACTGCACGCGCCCTGTAAACGTTAATAGCAAGATTATCTTCGACAATAGGAGACTCTAGTGCTGGTTCTACTATATCCTTAGGCCCTACAACTATAGACAGCCTGTTTAATAGCTCTTCTACGGTTTTTGCGCGCGTTGGTACTGTTTGATTTTTACCATCGTAAAATAGCTTAACAACATGTTTGTCTGCGGCACCAACTGTTTGTCCACCAAAAGATACAAAAAATACTAATCCAATAATAAAAAGTGATACAAATGAAACTACGGGTAAAATAAACGGATGCCTCGAAAAAAAGTGTTCCTTAATTTTTTCGGTAAACACATCGTCTAAAATGCCCTTTTTTACTTGCCTAGCTGTCATATTACAATACCTCACTTGGTATGTATTATTATTTTAACAGATTACCCTTGTTATATGCTGTAATTGCGGTTTTTACGTGCGACGACAAATTAATATCGCTGTCCAAATTAATCCATGATGTTTTGTAGATTTCTGAGTTTTTAATTACTAATGGTCGTTCTGGTAAAACACATACAAAAATCGAATACCTCATAAATAATCCACATTCCCAATAATTTTTGTCTAAAACTAAGTTGTCTAGTTTATTTAGCGTTAGCGACAGTTCTTCTTGTAGTTCCCGTGATGCCGCGTCTTTTGCGCTTTCTTTAAACTTAATTCCACCACCCGGTAATTGCCAATTATTGTTACCAAAATACGATTTTACTGCCAAAAATTCGTTGCCGTTAATTACTAAAACTCTGGCTCTTTTATTTACAGGTGCATACAAAAAAATTAACGGCCATAGTATCCAAAATAAAATTTTGAATACTAAGTTTTTCATAACTTTTCTAACGGTGCAAAATTAACATTTAATTTTTTGTTTCCTTTGCCCTTAAAATAAATAGTTGCGGTTTCGCCGTCTAGTTCTATTACTGTTCCTACTCCAAAAATTTGATGTTTTACGCCGTCACCTTCTGACAATTCTGGTACGTATCGTGGTTCGTCGTTATATTCTGGTTCAGATACTTTTTGAGCCCATCCATCTAAATTAGTAGAACTCATATAAGACGATTGCTTAACCAAATCACCACCTATTTCACTCAAAAATCTGCTAGGTGGATTGTGTTGGCTTCCGCCATACAGCATTCTGCTACCAGCATACATCATATATAATTCTTCGCGGGCGCGCGTCATTCCTACATAGCATAATCGTCGTTCTTCTTCCATTTCTGACTGATCGTATAATGCCCTACTGTGTGGCAAAACTGTTTCTTCTAGGCCACTCATAAATACCACCGGAAATTCCAGCCCCTTAGCAGCATGCAGCGTCATAAGTGTAACTACGTTACTTCCTGCATCTACAGAATCTAGATCGCTCATTAATGCTACTTCTTCTAAAAATCCTTCTAGACCAAGTTCTTGATATTCGTTAGCAACACTCAAAAGTTCACGCACGTTTTCTTTGCGTGCTTCGCCTTGTGGTGTTCCGTCGTTTAAATACGCCATGTAATCTATTCGCCTTGTAATAGAATCAATCAGACCAGACACGCTAATATTCATTAGGTTTTCTTGGTAGCTAGTAATAATGTCTGCGATTTCGCTAAATCCTAATTTAGCTTTTGCCGTTAAATTGGTACATTCACTAACACTAACTAGTGCATTATAAAGCGACAAACCATTAGAAACTTGCCATGCATAAAACTTAGCCAAGCTAGTTCCACCGACTCCACGCGTAGGCACATTAACTATACGTTCAAAACTAACTCTGTCGGTTGGTTGATAAATTAACCTAATGTACGCCAACATATCTTTAATTTCTTTACGGTCATAAAATCTTTGTCCGCCAACTATTTTGTAAGGTATTCCGTAATGTAATAGCATTTCTTCTATGCTTCGACTTTGAGCATTTGTACGATACAAAACGGCATAATCACGAAACCTGCGAAGTCCCATATCTGTGCCCACGCGGATTCGTCTTACTATCATTTCGCCTTCTGCACGTTCGCTTGCAACAGGAACTATTTGCACAGGCAAACCTTCACCCGCAGAAGTCCATAATTTTTTGTCACTACGGGCTTTGTTTTTAGTAATTACGGCATGCGCAGCATCTAAAATAGCTTTTGTGCTTCGGTAATTTTGTTCTAACTTTATAATCGTAGTGTTTTTATAATCTTTTTCGAACTTTAAGATGTTTTTAAAATCAGCACCACGCCAAGAATAAATAGACTGCCAATCGTCACCTACTACTGCCAAGTTTTGTTTATCGTTTACCAAAAGTTTTACCAAGTTATACTGCGCGGTATTGGTGTCCTGATATTCGTCTATCATTACATAACTAAATTGTTGTTGCCATTTTTTACGAATTTCGGGAACCGTTTTTAGTAGCGTAACTGTTTTGCTAATTAAATCATCAAAATCTAGCGCGCTGGCGTCTTTTAATGCGCGTTCGTACAAAGGATAAACTTGGGCTGCAGTTTTTGATGCAGGACTATTTGAACGATTTGCATAATTTTGATGATCTATCATCTCGTTTTTAGCGCTACTAATTAAACTACTAATACTTTTAGGAGGAAAACTTTTTTCGTCTAGCATTAACTGTTTCATGGCTTGCTTAACAGCCACTTGCCTGTCTGATTCGTCAAAAATAACAAAAGTTTTTGGAATACCAATATGTTCACCATCTTGACGCAAAAGTCTTACACAAATACTATGGAATGTTCCCATGTACGGCATAAAATTTCTGGGTGCTTCTGCGTCTGTAGCTAAAAAAGGGTTCATTAAATGATAAACGCGCGCACGCATTTCTTTTGCAGCTTTATTGGTAAAAGTAACAGATAATATTTGATCAGGACGAGCTAATTTTTGTTCAATAATATGAGCAATACGGTGAGTTAAAGTCTTAGTCTTGCCACTTCCTGCACCAGCCTGAATCAACAATGGACCTTCGGTTTGTAATACTGCGCGCTTTTGTTCGTCGTTTAAATCTGCCAATAAATCAATGGCAGATGCTATTGGTTTTTCATCCCAAGGGTCAAAAATTATGTTATCGGACATCTATTTAGTTTAACAGATTTAGTAGCCCTAAAGTTACTTAAAAAAATCAAAAGGTAGTTTTACGCCTAGTTTAATGACATTTAAATCAACCAGTAAATAAACGGCAATTGCAGTCAATAAAATAACCACAAATGTAACAGTAACTAATTTGTTTGCGTTAACAGAATTATTTTTTTGCTTAATAGAAACTTTGTATTCGCCGCTTTCTATAATTTCTCCAAGACGAACCTGTTTGTCTTCGACTACTGGCTTTTCTTCTGAATCGTCTAAAGCTTCGGCGTTTGATTCTTCTGACTCTGACGCTACTTTTAGTTCTTCGCTATTTTTTGTAGGTTCGATTCGTGCTTTCATTGATCCAGTAGATTCTTTAGACCTGTCGATAATTTTATTTTTATCTACTTTTGGGTCACTTACCATTGGGTCAACTACTGCTGCTGTTCTGCTTGCTATGATTGGTCGGCTAGTTGCTGACGCAGGTGTGGTACCTGGTTTTGCAACATCTGACATAGCTTTTTCTTCGTCTGACATAGTTTAAGCCTCTTCTTGTTGTTTACGAAAAGCAGCGTCTACTATTCCAGAAAATTCATGATAATTTAAGCTTGCGCCACCTACTAATAAGCCGTCTAGGCCTTTTATATTAAGTAGGTCGTAGGCAGAAGACGCGTTAACGCTACCGCCGTATAATACACGAATACTAGAAGCGGCAGATACGCCGTAGAGTTCTTTAACATTATGGCGAATTATGTTTATAGCACTTAAGATTTCGTCTGGTTTTGGTGTAGCGTGATGCATAAAATCAGTACCAGAACTTAATGCCCAAACTGGTTCGTAGGCTATTACCATTGACTGAACTTCTTTTGCTGTAACGTTAGCAAGCGCAGTAACTACTTGGTCGTGTATTACACGGTTGGTTTCGCCTGCTAGTTTTTCGGTTTGGGATTCACCAACGCATAAAATTGGCATTATGTTGTTTCTGACTGCTGCAGCTACTTTACTGCAAACTTCGTCAAGATTTTCGTTAAACTTATTACGGCGGTCTGAATGTCCTATTATGCCGTAATGCACTAAGTCTTGTAACATACTAAAACTAACTTCACCAGTAAACGCACCTTCGTCTATATGGTATGCGTTTTGAGCAGCTAATCTAAATTTTCGTCTATCAATCTGTACACTAAGTGGTTGCAGGGCCAACATTGTAGGCGCCAAAACGACCTCTACACTTCTGTGTGTTTTAATTCTTTCGTGTAATCTGTGAATAAGTAAACTAGACTGAGAAACATTCAAATGTTCCTTCCAGTTTCCTACGATCATAGTTTTTCGCTGTGTATTCATAATGCTTAAGTTTATAATATCTTAATTTCTTAGTATTATCTACCGTCTATTTATCTAGTAATGCTGCTACACCAGGCAAAGTCTTGCCAGCCATTAATTCCAAACTAGCCCCACCACCTGTAGACACGTGATTAAAGCTGTCGGTTAACTTTCGTTGTTCTATGTACGCGGTAGTATCGCCGCCGCCAAGTACGCTAAAAGGCTTGTGGCCATGACTGCCCAATAACCCGTCAATAATTAGTTCTGTACCGTGCGCAAATGGACCAACAGGACCTTGCAATCCAACGGTTTCTGTTACACCCATTGTACCGTTCCAAATAACTGTTTTACACAATTGCATAGCACCAACAATAAATGCGCCGCTAAAAGGACCCACGTCTAGTATTTTTTCTTTTGGGCCAACCTTGCTGGCGCTTACTGCTGGTTTATTTGGGTAGGACTGTATGTCTGCAATAACCTGTGCATCCCAATCAACTATTCTGGTAACTGCAGTTTTATCTAATTTATCAGAAACAATTCCGTCTTGTGGCAAATAAAAAGTAAATTGTCGTTCGGTTGCAATTTGTTTAGCTTTTTCAATAATTTCATGGGCTATCGCAACATCATTTTTATCTACTAAACTATCGCCAACTTCTACGCCTGTTGCAAGTAAAAAGGTATTTGCCATTGCGCCACCTATTGCAATTACATCTGCAAGATCCAAAAATTTATGAATAATATCAATTTTATCTGCTATTTTTGCTCCACCTATAATTGCCATTAACGGGCGTGCTGGATCGTTCATTACTTCTGTAATTGTGTCTACTTCGCGTTCTAACAATAATCCAGAAACACTAGGCAAATAATGAGTAATCGCATCTGTACTTGCATGCGCACGGTGGACAACACCAAATCCGTCCTGTACAAAAATCTCTGCATGACTATCTTCTGCTAATACTCTGGCAAAATCTTCGTTGTTTTGTTCTTCTTCTTTGTAATATCTTAGATTTTCTAGCAATAAAACTTGTCCTGGTTGTAACGCAGAAACAGCATTACTAACTTGGTCGCCTACGCAGTCAGCAACAAATCCAACATCTTCTTTTAAAAGTTCTGACAGTCTTTTTGCGACAGGTTTAAGGCTACAGCTTTTATCGTCCGAATCTTTTGGACGTCCCAGGTGTGAACATATAACAATCTTACAACCGGCCGCTTTTAGCGCCAAAATTGTAGGTAAACTTTGTTTGATTCTGTAGTCACTAGTTATATTACCTTCGTCATCTAGAGGAACGTTATAGTCGGCACGCAAAAGAACTTGCTTGCCGTTTAAGTCTATGTCTTTAATTGTTTGTTTTTTAAACACGGTTCCACCCCCTATTAACGATTATTGTATCATTATTCTAGAATTCTAACTTTTATCGTGTCTGTTGTGCCCACTATGCCAGCATGTTGGCCACTTGCAGTTACAATAACATCGCCTTTGCTTAAAACTCTTGATTTGCGCAACCAGTCAGTTAATTTAGTAGCTGCAAACTTGTTATCTGGTCGTACAAAAGATTTTGTACCATAGGCTATTGCTAGTTGGTTACAAACATGTGCCTGACTTGTTACGGCAATAATAGGCGTGTCTGGGCGTCGGCTAGAAATCTGAAGTGCAGTTGCACCAGACTTAGTTTCTGCAACGATTACTGTTGCGCCTACTTCACGTGCCAAGCTAATTACTGCGCTACATATAGCGTTTTGTCTGCCTGTGTTTTCTACAAGTTCGGTAAATAATGGCTTAATTGGGGCGTTTTCTTCTGTATATTTAATTACGCGTTTCATAACTTTTACGGCTTCGATTGGGTATTTGCCGGCAGCTGTTTCTTCACTAAGCATAACGCAGTCTGCGCCAACTAATACAGCCGTTGCTACATCAGATACCTCGGCACGAGTAGGCTCTGGCGATTCTGTCATTGTTGCCAACATTTGGGTTGCTACAATAACTGGTTTTGCATATTGCATACCAAGTCCGATCATACGGCGCTGCATAATTGGCACACTCTCTGGGCTTGTTTCTACAGCCAAGTCACCTCGAGCAACCATTATTACATCTGTTTCTTTTGTAATTAGTTCTAGATTGTCTATGGCAGCTTTTGTTTCTACTTTAGCAATAATTTTTGCTTTACTGCCTAAGTTGTGCAAAATGGTGCGCAATTTTTTGATATCTTCTGAGGTTTGCACAAAGCTTTGTGCAACATAGTCAAAATCTTGGGTGGATCCAAAAGCAATATCTTTTCTGTCTCGATCAGTCAGTACGTCACCTTGGAAGTCCGTTTCAGGTAAATTAATGCCCTTCCCTTTTATCAACACGCCGTCATTTTCTACAGTCACATATACGACACCATCTTTGATACTAGTAATAGTCGTACGAATCTTACCGTCATACAAAAGTAGTTTTTGACCACGCTTTACATACTTACTAAAATCGTACTGTACTGGCAGAATATTGCTACGTTCGTAATCCGCACCAAATTTAAATCTTAAATTTTGACCCGTCTGAACTGGCAAAACGCCTTCAAATGCTCCTAACTGCATCTTAGGACCATGCAAGTCCTGAATAATAGCTACAGGTTTACCATATTCTTTACTAGCTTTTCGTATCCATTTAATCTGTTGAATACGCTCTTCATACGTACCGTGACTAAAGTTAAGTCGCAAACCATTTGCACCGGCTTTAATAAGCGCCAAAATAGCTTCATAGCTATTAGTGCTTGGGCCTACTGTCGCTATAATCTTAGTCTTTTTAAAATCACTAACTGCCACCTTTGGTGGAACTTTTGTCGTATCCATATTGTCCTTATTCTAACTGCTTATGGTTTGTATTACTAGAGTCCGAGCCGATAACTTTTAAAATATTTCAGACTGGGATAAAAATAGTAACCTAGGGCAAGTCGTAAACACTACGATTAACTTTGATTTTACAATTTTAGTACCAGAATCTGCATTTTTTATGCATTATCTGCTAGACTTTTAAGTATGTATATTACCATAATTGCAGCCACAAGTAAAGACGGCTATATCGCTGGACCAGATGGTGATTTGTCTTGGACATCAAAAGAAGACAAACAGTTGCTTCATGATTGTGTGTTAAAGTCAGACGTTCTAATAATGGGGCAAGTCACCTACCCAAAACACACAAAACCAGGCACTAACGACAATAAATTGCGTGTCGTACTTACTCATGACCCAAAAAATATGCAAAAACTATCCAAAAACACTCAATTTGTTAACGCACCACTGTCTGACGTTCTAAAAGACTTAAAATCCAAAGGCTACAAAAATGCACTTATTCTTGGAGGTGCTTCGGTGTACAGCCAAGCAATCAGTAATAAGCTGGCAGACACGTTGCTTATAAGCGTCGAACCAATAACGTTAGGTGCGGGTTTACCTTTGTATTCAATACCTTTAAGCAACGAATCATTGACTGGCTACAAGCAAACTTCTGTTACACCCCTAAATTTTGCAGGTACCGAATTGTACCAATACAACCTAAGCTAAAATAATCTGGGCAAATAAAAACACCCTACAGCCGTAGAGTGTTTTTATCAGTCGTGACGTTACTTTAGCAAAAAAGTAACATATTTACATCCCTGTTGCATTTCCTGCTACCATAGAAGTATGGAAAGCAACGCACAGCAATTGGTGGCACAGTTTTTTAAAAAATATCCACTTAAAAAATATCCAGCTGGTGAGGTATTGCTGCAAGCCGGTGATAAACCTTTATACATCTACTACGTTATTCACGGCCAAGTAAAGCAGGTAGAAGTAACTAAAAGTGGCAGCGAACTGGTGTTAAATGTTTACCACAAACCGGCTTTCTTCCCAATTATGATAGCTTTAGAAAACGCCCAAAACGTATATAGGCTAGAGGCAGTCGAGGATACACTTATACAACGCGCCCCCATCGCAGATGTTGTAGCCTGGCTTAAAACAGAACCCGAAGTAACTTTTGATTTACTAATGAGAATACAGTACGGAATTCAAGGTCTGCTACGTAGAATGGCATATGCCATGAGTGGCACTGCTCAAGAAAAATTGATATCTGAACTTTTGATTAATGGCGAGAGATTTGGTGTGCCCTACAAAGATGGTTTTATTTTAAAACTTTCTGTAAATGAGATTGCTACGCGTTGTGGAATGGCCCGTGAAACGGCTAGCCGTGAGCTATCTAAACTTAAAGATCGAGATTTAGTAGAGCTTAAAAATGGCGCCCTAGTTGTTAGTGACAAATCTGCGCTAGCAATACTTTTATCATAAACATTAACAGATTGTGACCCCTGTCACATACAAGTGTTGTGTATTGCGCTTATATAAAGTTGTATTTATTCAACAAAAAACCATATAGGGGGCCTTTAGCATGACAAATAAAAAACTACTACTAGCAGCTTCGATTGTACTGTTTGTAGGTAGTGGGCTATTGTTTTGGGGCAGTAATTTTGCCAAAACAATGATTCATGATCAGTTATCAGAACAAAAAATTGTATTTAACTCAAAGGAAACTTTAGAAAAAGCTGGCGAAAAGGGCGAGATACTTAAGTATGCCGGCCAAACTGTCGATACCGGTACCGAGGCACGAATATATTCTGAGTACATTAAAGGTCACTTACAAAAAGTTGCCGGCGGAAAAACATATAGCGAAGTAAGTACCGAATATCAAAAAGATACAAAAAATACAACACTGTCTGGTCAACGAACGACATTGTTTATGGGCGAGACATTGCGTGGATTGTTACTTAACGCATATGGTTGGGGTATTGTAGGTATGATCGCGTTTTACGCCGGTATAGCAATATTTGCTGCCGCAATAATATTACTGTTTGTTGTTATAGGCATGCAAAACAAAAAGATTGCAAAGCGTAAAACAGCAAAAAAATAACAAAAACAAAGACCTATAAAATAGCCGCCTGCCTCTGGCGGCTATTTTATTTGGTGATCCCAAGAAGAATACTAAGGTATATTCTAGCCGAGCATGCGAATGAGCAAGCTCCTTCGGTCTCGGCTGAATAGCGAACTATCTTGCCACTGCCTTCGGCAGCTCCGCAATAGGAGTTCGATACGTATGACATTGCCAAATAAATAAACCCACGCAGCCGCGTGGGTTTATTAATTTGGTGATCCCAAGGAGAATCGAACTCCTATTGCCGGGATGAAAACCCGATTTCCTAACCGTTAGAAGATGGGACCTTATAACTAAAAGATTATAGCATAACAGATACAAATTG
>JBAXHY010000028.1:0-12283 GCA_037138655.1 bacterium
CCGCTTCTGGCTGTCAAAGATAAGCTGGGGTTGGATTTTTTATTTTTTGCAACGTACTTAACTATTTCTTGAATATCTTTGCTGTCTTTTGGCGACACCACAACTTCTGGCACCATCTCGAACATACTGGCGTCGTGGCTATAAAATTGTTTAGCCTCGTCGCTGGCGTCTACATCACCTTTAATAAAACTTTTTAGATCTTTGATTAGTTCACTCATATACCTTAAGCTTATTCTGTAAGCGTAATTTTGGCAATTATTTATAGGTTTTTTATGGACCTTTATATTTATAATTTTGGCGTGCTTAACTTATTCTTGTGAATCTAACTGGTAACGGTTATAGTTAACATAAATGAAGCATGTAGTAATAGCTGGTGGGGGTTTTGCGGGCGTTAGCCTTGCCAGAAAACTTAAATCACAAAAAGACATAACAGTAACCATAATTAATAAGTCATCCGACTTTAGGTATTACCCTGCACTTTACCGTGCGGCAACTGGATTAAAGCTAGGAACAGCCAGGTTACCGCTTGAATGGATGCTAATAGACACTCCCAGAACAAAACTTGTCATAGACACAGTAGCCAAAATTGATCCTGCCCATAAAACTATTGACACCCTAAGCGGACAAAAAATTAGCTACGATTACGCAGTAATAGCACTTGGTTCGGTAACTACTTATTTTAACATTCAAGGATTACCCGAAAATTCATATGGCATAAAATCACCAGACGAAATTATAAAGTTACGAACACATTTACACGACAAAATATCTCAAAAATCTGATGCAGATGAAAATTACGTAATAGTAGGCGCCGGACCGACGGGCGCAGAACTTGCTGGTGGACTTGGCGTATACGTAAAGTTAATTACTAAAAAGCATAAAATTAAAAAACACCGCGTAAAGATCTGGTTAGTAGAAGCAGGCCCCCGAATATTGCCTCAACTATCCGAAGAAGCCGCAAGAGCTGTTCACAAAAGACTAAACAAACTTGGCGTTAATATACTAGTAAACACAGCTGTAAGCAAAGAGACGGTGCACACTCTTAAAACTTCTAGTGGGACAATAAAAACTAATACTGTTATTTGGACTGCCGGCACTGCCAATAACCCATTTTTTGAACAAAATTCCCAATACTTTAACCTAAATCCTAAAGGTAGAGTAATAGTAAATAAACATCTTCAGGTACAAGACAACATTTACGTAATAGGAGACAACGCAGCCACCCCAAACAGTGGTCTTGCCATTACAGCTGTTAGGCACGCAAAATTTGTTGCCGACGACTTAGTTGCACACCTAAAAAAGAAGAAGCGCCCTAAAAAATACGAATCTAGTGGCATTCAAGTTATTCCTGTAGGCAAAGGCTGGGCGGTACTTCAGTTTAAAAATTTTGTAATTTCTGGCAGGTTAATATCTTTAGTAAGAATAGCCGCCGACTACATTGGATACAGTGATGTATTAGGAAAATTAAAAGCCTTTACGGTGTGGTCAAATACAGAAAAATCCGAAGAAGACTGCGATACCTGCAACAAAAGCTCCTAAGTACTTTTATGATTTTGTAGTGCTAATGTATAGTTAATATATATGGATAATTTAGACAACTCAGACCAAAACTTAATTAGTAATCAACAAAACTTACCTGTCCTACAGATCAAAAAAAAGTGGTGGAACCATTGGTATATTATTGTTTTGTTTGGTTTATTGATCGCATTTTTTGCTTTTTTAACGTATTACTTATTAACAAACAGGCCAAGTAAAAACAATAACTCTACTGTTTCGGTAGTCACAAAAACAAATGAATCGCCCGTAATAGTTAATGAAACCAAAACTTTAAAATCTGGCCCAGACCTAACAAAACTACCCCTCGGCGACAGCAAAATATCAACAGAACCTAAACAGGGCTACATATACTCTTGTCAGGCACAAGCTGGTGGTGGCGGAGGTGGAGGTGGCGCAAAACCCAAGGGCGAATGGCTTGGATCAGATACTTGGGACTTAACTAAAAAACCACATGTTAGTGGTGACGTTGCTTGGCCAACTGCCAAAATCGACATTAATTTAAATGGCAACACCAGAACAATAACCTCTAACGATCTTCCAACTATTCACAACACGGGGATATTTCCTATTGGCAAAAGTGACCCAGCATCGGCTTATGATAAAAATCCAAATACAATCAAATCACAAACGTACAATTATAAAATAGCTCTTAATCCTAGCTTAAATTCTAAAGGTTCTTGCCTGCCTCCTGGACCAATCGGAATAATGCTAGACGGGGTAATATTTTTTAACGGCTTTGATGCCGAAAACCAAGACGCCGTGGCTCACGAAATTCAAGATTCCTGCGGCGGACACCCAGAAAAAAGTGGATCGTACCATTATCACGGCATAAGTACTTGTATACCTAACGCTACTACTAATAAACTAATTGGATATTCGTTTGATGGTTTTGGAATTTATGGCAACAAAGATTCAGACGGCAACACTTTATCTACTGCCGAGCTTGATTCGTGTCATGGTACAACAAGCAATGTAGAATGGGAAGGTAAAACCGTTAACATGTACCACTACGTTATAACTAACGATTTTCCATACACTATGGGTTGCTACATGGGCACATCCACTGCCACTAAAAATACTCAAAACCGTTAACACACAGGATAATATGAACAGAATTTTTATAGACGTCCGAGAACCTCAAGAATACAACAGAGGCCATGTAGACGGCGCAATTAATTTACCTCCTGCACAAATCATGGCTGGGGCTAAAGAGCTTTTAGACATTCCAAAAGACACAGAATTAATACTTTATTGTTTGTCTGGTGCACGGTCAAATGCAACCATGCACGTGCTAAAACAAATGGGCTTTACTAATTTAGTAAACGGAATAAACAAAGACCACGTTAAGGCAAAATATTTATAATAATCTTTTGGTTGTATTTACTCAGCGTTTAATGATTCTAAAGCGCGTAAGCGAGTAATATAAGCTACTGCTTGATCTTTATAGCCCAATACCTTTACAGCACCAATTAAAACGTAAAGTTCGTCTACAAAAGACTGTTCAGATTCTTTATTTGCTTGTTTAAAGCGCTGTTCGATTTGTTCAAATAACCATGCAGAGTCTGCTTCGGATATTTTGTTAACAGAATGTTCAGTTACATTTTTGGTAGGCTCTAATGATCTGGCTGAATTGTCTCGTTTAACTAAGTGTCCTCGTTTAACTAAGTTACTAACATGCAGTGCAACAGTTGCTACAGATGTGTACCCTACACCATTCATAATTTCTCGGTAGCTTGGGCTATAACCGTGCTCTGAAATAAATGATTCAATAAACTGCAAAAGTTCTTTTTGTTTTTTTGTAGGTCTGATTTTTTCTGACATTATCGTCTAACCCTACGCTTAATAACCTTAGGCTTTGTATAACGTTCCGGAAAAACCCAAAACTTGTACCATAAATAGTTCCATACTGTAAAAAATCCACTAGAAATAAACTGCCCAATGTATGGACTTATACCCACCGATTTTAAAGCCCATAAAATAATATAATTTAATCCAAAGTTAATTACGGTAATAAAAATATATTTGCTAGTAGACTCGCCCATATGGCCTTTTGCGTCAGGATTTTTAAAAACCCAATAACGTTGAAGCACAAAGTTAACTGTCCAACCAATTAGGTTAGATACCATGGTGCTAGCAAACAGGTTCCAGTGTAGCCCCTTATCAAACGCAAAAAATGCAACGTAACCTATCCAAAAATATGCCCCACCGGCAATCATATATTCGGCAAATTGGATTATTTTTTTTCTCATTTATCAAAATTTCTCATGCTTAAATATAGTTTATAGGACTTTTGTGCATTATGACAGTGTCCAGCCTGCTGTACGACGGTGACAAAATTGTTAATATTCCTAAAAGCTTGCCTGGTGGTACGTTGCATTAATATTGGCGGTTTTTTGCCATTACTCGCAGGCTGGGTAAGTTAGTATGCATAAATGTCGTATTTACCGTTATAATAAAAAGTACAAATGAAGAACAACTCTTCGCTTTTATACAGCTTTGTACTATTAATAGGTGATTTTGTGGCGCTGATTGCCGCTTTTACACTTGCCTATATTATTAGGGTACGACTAGACACCAGGCCTTTATTAGAACAAGTCCCAGCCCATACGTATTTGTACATATTTATTATACTTTTGCCTTTTTGGCTATTAATTTTTGCATATTTAAATATGTACAAATCAGAAGTTTACGAAAATCGCTTTAGCGAAGCTGCCAGAATAGTTATTGGCTGCTTTATAGGACTATTATTTTTACTATCTACCGAATATGTAAGCAGCCGTGTGATTTTTCCTGCAAGACTTGTTCCAATATACGGATTTTTAATAAGTTTATTGCTAGTTTTGTTGTCTCGTACACTGCTGCGCGGCGGACGGCGATGGCTATTTAGCAGAGGCCTGGGAATAAACAACGTACTACTAATTGGCAGTACTGCAATAACTAACGAACTATATAATAGCTTGTCTAATACAAACCTAACTGGCTACAAAGTTATTGGCGTTGTAGGCGACCATAAACACACAATGCATATTCCCAACAATAAACAGTTCAACAGCTTTACAGAGGCTGTACAGGCTCTACAAAAGCATGCAATTCATAGTATTGTTCAGGCAGAACTTTTTGCCAACGACGACAAAAATGCCGAAATCCTAAGCTATGCCAGTCAACACCACATTGCTTACCGTTTTGTACCAGGAAACAGCGACGTTTTTGTTGGTAAAGTAGATGTTGGACTGCTTCAAAATATACCTGTTGTGTCTGTTCATCAAACAGCACTTATTGGCTGGGGACGTATAGCAAAGCGCTTATTTGATCTTATTGTAAGCTTAATTTTGTTAGTAATTACTTTGCCGCTGTTTATTTTAATATCAATAATTTCTAAAATGTTCGACCCAAAAGGCACCGTATTTTTTACTCAAAACAGACTAACAAGATTCGACACCGAATTTAAAATATATAAGTTTAGGTCTCAAAAAAGTAAGTACGATGGCACTACACCAGAACAAGCTTTTGAACTAATGGGCAAACCAAATTTAGCAAAAAAATACCGCGACAATGGCGATTATTTAAAAAACGATCCACGCATAACAAAATTTGGCTCTTTTTTACGAAGAACAAGTTTAGACGAATTACCTCAGTTAATAAACATATTTAAGGGCAATATTAGTTTAGTAGGTCCGCGTGCGTTAATTGCACAAGAACTAAACAACTACCCATACAAAAACCTAATATTAAGCGTAAAATCTGGCTTAACTGGCTTGGCCCAAATATCTGGACGCAAAGACATACCGTTCGAAGAAAGACGAAAATTAGATCTTTATTATGTGCAAAATTGGTCCTTTTGGTTTGACGTTACTATATTGTCAAAAACAGCTGTCCAAGTTGTTGCGCGCATGTTTAAGGGCAGCGCGGATTAAAGGGAATAGTGAAGAACTCTTAATAGATGATAGATAAGAATAAAATACAGATATCAAATACCCCCCAACCGCCACGAGTGGCGATTGTATGTGATTGGCTAACAGGTATCGGTGGAGCCGAAAAAGTAGTTTTAGAAATCCATAAAATGTATCCAGATGCCCCTATTTATACATCGCAGTATGACCCGATTGAACTTGGGTGGTTTAGCGGTGCCGACGTGCGTACCGGATGGCTACAAAAGTTCCCTACTAGTTTAAAAAAGTTTATGCCCGTTTTGCGCGCTTGGTATTTTTCGCACCTTAACTTAAACGAATACGACGTAATAATATCTGTTAATTTTGGCGCAGAGTCTAAAGGAATAAAATTCAGATCTGATGCTTTGCATATTTGTTATTGCAATGCGCCTACTCATTATTACTGGAGCCGTTACGACGACTATATTAAAAATCCTGGGTTTGGGTTATTAAATCCTGTTGCAAGATTAGGTCTAAAATTACTTGTAGGACCAATGCGCAAATGGGACTACAAAGCTGCGCAGCGTCCTAGTGTAATGATCGCAAATTCTGGTCATATTGCTAAAGAAATCAAAAAATACTACAACCGCGAATCTACAGTAATACACCCCCCAGTAGATGTGGCTAGGTTCTTGGTTCTAGGTTCTAAGTCCTTAGAAGCTACCCAGAACCCAGAACCCAGAACTCAGAACTCGAAGCCACGCAGCGGATACGTTGTTGCTGGTCGCCAAACCCCATATAAAAGGTTTGATCTTGCCATTGCGGCTGCTACTAAACTATTTTTACCGCTTACCGTATTGGGTAACGGCCCAGACCACTCACGCCTAGTAAAATTAGCTGGACCGTCGGTAAAGTTTAAAAAAAATGTTAGCGACAACGACATGGTAAAAGCTTTTCAAAATGCAAAAGGTTTTATATTTGCAGGCATAGACGACTTTGGAATAACACCCGTAGAAGCAATGGCAGCCGGTACACCAGTTATAGCTTTTAAGGCGGGTGGCGCACTAGATTATGTAGTAGACGGACAAACTGGAACATTTTTTGGCGAACAAACTGTTCAAAGCTTAGTAGACGCTTTAGAAAAGTTCCAAACACTCACTTTTAGTGAAGAATCCGTTGTAAATAAAGCAGTGCAATTCAATCCCGAAAACTTTAAGGTAAATATACGCAACTTTGTTAACGACGAACTTGCAAAACTTCAAAAGTAATTACAGATCGGACAATTAAATATGTGTGGAATAGTTGGTTATATAGGCCCTAAACAAGCTCAAGATTTTTTACTGCAAGGCCTAGCAACGCTCGAATACCGCGGCTATGACTCAGCTGGTTTAGTATATATTCAAGACGGTAAACCAAAATTATTTAAAACAATAGGACGTGTCGAAACTCTAAGGACTCTTGTGGACGCCGAGACTTCCACACATTCCCCGCTTGAGCTAGTTTCGTCAGAGTCAGGAAGCACGGAGCAAGCCGTACATAAGTACGGTGAGGCGAGTACTGGACTGACTATGGCGAAAATAACCAAGAAGACAGCGGCGCCACTGGCTGCGCCAGTGGGCAGGCTGGCTGGCGAGGGATGTGTGGTGGGTATAGGACACACTCGTTGGGCTACCCACGGCGCCCCGCTCGAGCGAAACGCCCACCCACACACCGACAACGCCAAACAATTTTTTGTGGTACATAACGGCATTATAGAAAACTATCAGGACATAAAATCTGTTCTGCAAAAACAGGGTGTTACTTTTCATTCAGACACAGATACCGAGGTTATTCCTCAACTTATGGCGCATGAATACGCTCGCTTAAAAGATGTCCAAAAAGCCTTTTTGTCTGCCGTTAAACAACTGCGCGGTGCTTACAGCATTGTTATGGTAACCCCGCTAATACCACAAACAATTTTTGCAGCCAGGCTGTCCAGCCCGCTAGTAATTGGTATCGGCAAAAAAGAAAACTTTATTGCTAGCGACCCAACGCCAATTATGGAACACACAAAAAAAGTTATCTTTTTAAACGACTACGAAGCAGCAATAATAAACGCAAAAGACGTTCAGATTATTAGCATAAAAGACGGAACCCAAGAACATCGCACGCCACAAGAACTAGACTACGACCCAGAAGGTGCAAGCTTGGGTAACTTCCCTGACTTTATGACCAAAGAAATCCACGAAGCCCCTCAAACCGTCAGGGCGGCGTTACTTGGCAGGTTGCGTGCCGACAAAAACATTATTAAACTTGGTGGTTTAGACCTTGTGGCCGAACAACTGCGCTATATTGATCGTATTATTATCGTGGCTTGTGGAACGTCATATTACGCCAGTCTTGTTGGTGAATATTTGATCGAGGAGATTGCCGGAATCCCGGTAGAAGTCCAGCAAGCTAGCGAATTTAAATACCGCCAAGAACCCTTAAGCCGCAGTACGGCCGTAATAGCGGTGTCACAGTCTGGCGAAACAGCAGACACACTAGCCGCATTACAAAAAGTTGCCGGTTACGGCGTGTTGCGCCTTGGCGTAGTTAACGCAGTAGGGTCAAGCATTGCCCGTACTACAGATGCCGGAGTGTACTGTCACGCCGGCTCCGAACAGTCTGTTGCCAGCACCAAAGCATTCTTGGCACAAGTAACTGTACTAACTTTAATTGCGCTTTATTTATCTAATGGCAGTTCCCCGTTATACAAACAAATAATTGCAGAACTTGATTCGCTGCCACAAAAAATAGAACAAGTCCTAAAACTAGAACCCGCAATTAAAAAACTAGCCAAAAAATACTCACACCACCGCGACTTTTTGTATATTGGACGCCGCTATATGTTCCCTTTAGCATTAGAAGGTGCGTTAAAGCTAAAAGAACTCAGCTACATTCATGCCGAAGGCTTTGCAGGGGGCGAAATGAAGCACGGCCCACTTGCCATGATAGACAAAGATTTTCCTACAATGGCGCTAGCCTTAAACGGCGAACTGTACGAAAAAACGGTATCTAACATGCAAGAAATAAAGGCGCGTAGTGGGCCACTAATTGCAATTTGCAACGATTCAAAAAAACTTGCAGACATTGCCGACGACTGCATACAAATTCCAAAAACTATCGAACAACTTCAACCACTTCTTGCCGCCCCAGTTTTGCACCTGTTTGCCTACCACGTCGCCAAAGAACTTGGCAAAAACATCGACAAACCACGCAACTTAGCCAAGTCCGTTACTGTAGAATAGATAGTAGTAAACAAGGATTCACATTTATGGCACTAGCTGACATTTTTAAGTCTTATGACATTCGTGGCAAAGTTGGTACACAACTTAGCCCAGAATTTACCAAAAAAATAGCCGTTGCTTATGCTGACTGGCTTCCACAAAAAGGTATTGTGGCCGTTGGACGTGACATGCGCCCAGACTCACAAGAACTTGCCAATGCCTTCATAGACGGCCTGCGCGCGCAAGGACGTGACGTTTGGGACATAGGCCAAGTTACCAGCGACATGATCTATTTTGCTGTTGGCAAATGGGATCTTGCCGGTGGCGCTGTTATAACTGCTAGCCATAACGCTAGTGACGAAAACGGTATTAAATTATATCGTGACAAAGTTACTGCAGTAGGCTTAGACTCTGGCCTTGCCCAGATCCGTGATAAGGTTCTTGCTAGCGACTTTATGCCAAACTCCAAAACACTTGGTTCGGTTACAACAAAGACCATTACTTCTGAATGGGTTGCGCATTGTTTAACATTTATAGACACGCTTAAGCCGTTTAATATTGCCATAGACGCCGGCAACGGCATGGCAGGCGCAATATTGCCGCACATACTACCAAAGTTGCCTATCACCGCCGAAGCAATGTATTTTGATCTAGACGGAACGTTTCCTAACCATGAAGCGAATCCGCAAAAAATGGAAAATCTGCAAGACTTGATGGATAAAGTTACAGATAAAAATTACGATTTTGGCATAGCATTTGATGGTGATGGTGACCGTGCGGTTTTTGTAGACGACAAAGCCCGACCAGTTTTAGGTACAGATTTAATGTCTATTGTGGCAAAACTTTACCTAGACAAATATTCAGGCAGCAAAATAGTGCACGACGTCCGCACAAGCCGAGCAACACAAGAACTAATAACTGAATGGGGTGGTGTTCCGGTCAGGTCAAAGGCAGGCAGAGTCAATGTTGGGTCGCTCATGCGACAAGTAGGCGGTGTTTTTGGCGGCGAAACAACAGGTCACTTTTTTTACAAAGAAAACTACGATGCTGATTCCGGCCTAATTGTTGCGCTAACTGCAATGCAGGCTATTACAAATAGTGGCAAAAAACTGTCCGAACTTGTTGACGAATATCGTCGCTATGCCATGATTCCAGAAACAAACTTTGAAACAACAAAAAAAGACGCCGTTTTTGAAAAGTTAAAACAACAATATAATGGCGGCGAACAAGACATGTTAGACGGATTAACCGTTAGCTACCCAGACTTTTGGTTTAACATGCGCGCCAGCAATACCGAACCTGTTATGCGCTTAAATGCCGAGGCAAAAACACAACAACAGCTAAACGAACTCGTAGAACGCGTTACAACAATAATCAACTCTGTTAAGTGATACAATATAGTCATGAATATATTAGTTACTGGCGGTGCGGGATTTATTGGCTCTAACTTTGTGCATCTGGCATTGCAACAACGTCCAGATTGGCAAATAACCGTACTAGACAAGCTTAACTACGCCGGCAATATGGCTAGCCTAGATACAATTTTAGATAAAATACAGTTTGTAAAAGGTGACATTTGTGAAGAAGTTTTACTAGACAAGTTAGTTGCCGACACAGACTTAGTGGTGCACTTTGCAGCCGAATCACACAACGACAACTCACTATCTAACCCTTGGCCTTTTGTGCAAAGTAATCTTATAGGTACCTACCGAATCCTCGAAGCAGTGCGTAAACATGGCAAAAAACTTCACCACATTAGCACCGACGAGGTATATGGCGATCTAGAGCTTGATGACCCCGCCAAATTTACTACAGATACACCGTACAACCCATCAAGTCCCTATAGCAGTACAAAGGCAGGTTCTGATCTATTAGTACGTGCCTGGGTGCGTAGTTTTGGCATACACGCCACAATTAGTAACTGTTCTAATAACTATGGCCCGCGCCAACATGTCGAAAAGTTCATTCCCCGCCAAATTACCGAGATTTTAGAAGGCCGCAAGCCAAAACTTTACGGTGCAGGTGCAAATGTTCGTGATTGGATTCATGTAGACGATCACAACACCGCTGTTATTGCTATAATCGAAAAAGGCAAAAGTGGCGAAACGTACTTAATTGGTGCTGATGGCGAAAAAAATAATAAAGAGGTTGTGGAGTCTATTTTGACGGCTATGGGCAAAAACGTCGACGAATACGACCATGTATCTGACCGCCCCGGCCATGATATGCGCTACGCAATCGACGCCAGCAAATTGCAAAGCGAACTTGGCTGGCAACCACAATACACCAACTTCCAGGATGGACTAAAAGCAACAATCGACTGGTACACGGCTAACGAACAATGGTGGAAGCCGCAAAAACAAGAAACCGAGGATAAATATAAAGAGCAAGGTCACTAGACTATGAAAGACCTAAAGGTTACCGAATCACCAATTAAAGGTTTATACGTTATTGATCTTTTAGTACACGGCGACAACCGTGGTTGGTTTAAAGAAAACTATCAAAAAGCAAAAATGGAAGCGTTAGGCCTACCCGCTTTTGATGTTGTTCAAAACAACTTTTCATATAATCAAGAAGTTGGCGTAACACGCGGCTTACATGCCGAACCGTGGGAAAAATTTATTACTGTCGCTAATGGTAAAGTTTTCGGCGCTTGGGTAGACCTGCGCAAGGGTGACACATTTGGCACAGTATTTACTGCAGAGATTACTCCGGACAAAGCAATTTTTGTACCACGTGGCGTAGCCAACGGCTACCAAACGCTCGAACCTAATGTTACCTATACGTATCTTGTTAACGAACACTGGTCAGCCGATGCCAAATATACTTTTGTTAATCTTTTTGACCCTGCCCTAAACATTCAGTGGCCAATTACCAAAGACAAAGCAATAATTTCAGACAAAGACGCAGTACACCCACTATTAAAGGACATTCAGTCGTGATAGATTCAGATATTTTTATAGTTGGCGCAAACGGACAGCTTGGGCTTGCCTTACGTGCAAAATATCCAGGCGCCAAGTGGGCAGACAAAGACGAACTAGATATTACTAACAAAGACTCTGTTTCAAACTTTGACTGGTCGGGTATTAAAGTTATTTTAAACGCAGCTGCATATACAAATGTCGACGGCGCCGAAACCCCAGAAGGTCGCGTAGCTGCCTGGGCCGTTAATGCCGACGCAGTGGGCAACCTAGTAGCCGTTGCTGCGCAGTACGACATGACAATAGTGCATATATCTACCGACTACGTATTTGACGGCTCGCAAAAACTACATACCGAGGATGAACCCTTTTCTCCACTCTCCGTTTATGGTGCCAGCAAAGCCGCTGGCGACTTACTCGTATCACTAGCCCCTAAGTTCTATATAATTCGCACCAGCTGGGTAATTGGTGACGGCAAAAACTTTGTAAACACTATGCTTGGTTTGGCGCAAAAAGGTATTAACCCTACTGTTGTTGCCGACCAAATTGGCCGCCTAACGTTCACAAACACCCTAGTATCCGCCATATCCCACCTCCTGGGCGGTGTTAATACTTCAAATATCAAACTTCAAATATCAAATATTGATTCTTCATTCCCATACGGTACCTACAACGTTAGCAACGACGG
>JBAXHY010000029.1:0-12257 GCA_037138655.1 bacterium
AATTAAAAGCCGGTCTTACGACCGGTATTTAATTTGGTGGGCAAGGAGGGACTTGAACCCTCACAACCTTGCGATCACTGGATTTTGAGTCCAGCGCGTCTACCATTCCGCCACTCGCCCAAAACGTTAACTAATATTAGTTATTTACTATTATACAACAACCCAAAGAAGTAAGGTATACTAACTGTAAGCACTTATGGCTAAACAAGATTTAAATGACGACGAATTGGTGTTAAAAAGGCGAAAGGAGCTTAAATTAAAGCCCCTTAATACAGATACGCCGGCCGCTAGTATTAACATTTCTGCCTCTGCAGAAGATTTAGAAATTTTACGTAATAAAATAAGTTCAATGGGTGATTCAGTGTCAATTCAGGACAAAAATCACAATAGCACTTTAATTATTCCAGCTCATCAAGATGAATCTAACTTATCAGATTCTACAAATCTAAGTTCAGAATCAAAGGGCAAAAATGCTGCTTTAAATTTAGTTCGCACAAAACTAGCCAGCTTGTACACAAAAGAACCAGACGCCCTAAAAGAGGCCGAGGAATCATTCCAGGCAGGAACTAGCCGCAGTAAACATCAAGATTATATGTACCAACTAACAATGTCTGGTAAAGGGCTAGCAGATATTCAAACTCAGTGGCATACATATTATGCGTCATTACCAGATGCCGAAAAACATGAAGTTTGGAATGAATTTTATAAAGCTAACCAACATCAAACACCCGTAAAACACCGTCAAGATATTAATACAAACGCAACAGCACACCACAAAAATACAACCCTACATCAGGCCCAAAAAACAGACACGCGAACAGTCGCAGATATCAAAAACCAGGTAATCAGCAAAATCTCTGCAGGCGGAAAATTAAAAGCCAAACATCATATACAATCATTACTTTTTGGAATCGGAATGGCTTCTTTATTTGCTTTTGTATTATTGTTCAGCTTTTTTAATGAACGATTTATTGCACCATTCGTAAGCCCAAGCAAATCAGTAACTGCTACACCTATAGTAGGTAGCAATACTGCTATAAGTGATGAGCCCAAGATTATAATTCCTAAAATAAACCTTGAAGTTCCAGTAGTTTTTGATTTAAATACAACAGATGAAAAATCTGTACAAAACGGTCTAGAAAAAGGAGTTGTGCACTATAGTACTTCGCCTTTTCCTGGTCAAACAGGGAACATAGTAATTGTTGGCCATTCTAGCAATAATATTCTTAATAAGGGTAAGTATAAGTTTGCATTCGTATTACTTAAACGGCTAGAAATAGGTGACACTTTTAGCATCCAAAAAGATAGCGTACGTTATACATATCAAGTGTTCGAAAAAAAGATCGTTAAACCTACCGATGTAAGTGTTCTTGGCACAAGTACCAAGCCAAACACGGCCACATTAATAACTTGTGATCCTCCTGGCACTTCGCTTAATAGACTTGTTGTAACGGCAGAGCAAATATCACCAGACCCAAGTGGAAACAAAGTTACAGAACAAATAACACCAGAACTTAGCAATACGGGTATTATTCCTAGTAATGCACCTAGTTTATGGCAACGCTTTAAGTCAATATTTTAACTAAATAAGGCTAGTGTCTAGTTTTCTATTTTTATAATGCTTCGGCTCATGTTAAATAATTTAGCTTTGCTGTCAAAGCTATATAAAGAGCGGTAGTTGCTGTCAAAATAAACGTTAAATAGTTCGGATGTTTCTACAAGTTTTTGTAAGTTAGAACCTTCGTAATCAAATATATACGCAGACCCTTCACTTACAGTCTGAAGATGCTTTCCGTCTGACCATCGCAGTTTAGACGCGCCGAGTTTTATAGGTAATTCGTACCTGCTTGTTCTATCTTCTTCGAAGTAATGAGTGGCGATTTTTTGACCGCTCCTAGCCATTACCACGCTCGCATCTGTAGAAAATGATACTTCAGTAGGATTATCTAGCAAAAATATAGTTGTGGCTAAAGGAATAGTTTTTTCTGGATTTGATTTAAGGTATCCAACAGGATTTCGCAAAACAGTTACTTTATTTTCTGATGGCGCGCCCAACACTACGGCGCTAGTAGTACCAATTTTTGCTACATCTAATAAATACTTAGTCGTGCTTATTGGTAGTTCTCTTAATAAAAATGTCTTACTTAATCCATCTGTAATACGCGCCTGTACTTTTCCGCTAGATGCACCTTGGTCGGTAATATATGCAATTGTGTCATTATTAAAAGTTTTATACTGCAATACGTTGTCTAGTCTAGAAACTAGAGTTTTGTCGCTTAAGTTTATATTGCTTAGATTTTTAGAAGTCTTGTTATATACAAAATATTCATCTGGCAAGCCTTCTTTTAGACTATACTCAGCGTCTTTGATTAGAAATGTTTTGGTAAGATTATATGATTTGTCTCCGTCTACACGACTAATCACTAAATAATCTTGTACGTCGGCGCCTATTTTGTTTTGTATTAGTACTTTTTTGGTATCGTTAGACCATTCGCTTATTACTAGTGACCCTATTTTGTTTGGGTCAGTAAATAATGACTTATCTATATTTACTTCTTTGGGTGCAATTTCTGGCTTAGTTAAATCATAAAACAATACAGTATTTGGCTTATCGGCAAATACTAAACTAAAAAATCTTCTATCTGAACTTTGTGACACATCTGTAGGTGATTTACTGTATGTCTGAACAATAGAAGACTTTATGTTGGCGGGAATTAATAATGCATAATCTAAGCTTTGAACTTTTCCGCCTTCTAACTGTACCTGCAACGACCAGTCCCTGTATCCATCTTTTTTCATAGATACGTCGTATGAACCACTAGGTATAACTAGCTTACCTGTAGTTTTTGTTTTTTGAAGTTTATTATTTAAATAAACGCTTGCGCCTTCAGGATTACTATTTAAAAATATCTGTCCGTTCTGAATAAGTGTTCCTGTTTGACTATCTACATAAAAACCGCTACCTACATAGACTAAAATTACTGTCGCAAAAGCGATAGCTATTGCTATTAAGCCATAGCCTACAAATAACCGGTTTCTGTGTGCCTTTTTTTTGTTTGGGTCTAAATAATCCATATAATATGTTCGAAATACTTTACTTTAATTAATTTTATTTATTTTTGTTGTAGTAAGCTGATTATACCACATTACTATCTAAAATTCATGTTTTAACTATTATAATCAAGACATTAATAAAGTATTAGCTTTATACTTGCAGGAGGTGCTGGCGTGGTGTACGATATGTACAGTAATTTATAGATATACAAAGCTACTTTTAGAGGGTAAAAATAGCATCGTGGGAAATAGTCAAAACATTATTGAAATAAACGGCAAAAAATATAACGCTGCAACAGGCGTGATGTTAGGCGTATCGCAAAATAAACCAGTTCAAAAAAAAGCTGTAGATGGATTTAGTAGACGCCATATAGATACAAGTAAAGTCAGACCATCCCTACATTCAGTCAAAAAACATACAGTACAACCTCAAAAATCAACCACGTTAATGCGTACAGCAGTAAAAAAACCAGGTCAACTAACGACAAAAGAAGTTAGGGTAGTTAAATCGGCGATTCCAAAAAGTCAGCCAATTAAGGCAGTTATAGTACCAAGAACACAAACTACCCCAGAACACCGACAATTTTTAGCCAAGACAATACATAAAAGTAGTCTTATTAATAAGTTCAATTTTTCTATGCCAGCAAAACCTTTGGCTAAACCAACAACGCTTGAAGTTCATAAAGCGCCAGTAATAGATATCAGTACCGATACAGCCGCCCATACTACTACGTCTAAAAAAACAGATCTACTAGAAAGAGCTTTAGAATCGGCACAAGGACACAAAGAGCCATTTTTTGAGCACAAAAAAAAGTTACGCCATAAAATATCCAAAAAAATCGGCATAAGTTCAAGGGCAGTCGCAATAACTACCACTATTTTTGTAGGGCTATCACTCGGGGGACTTTACGCGTATCAAAATGTACCAAAACTAGCAATGCGCGTTGCCGCTTCTAGGGCTGGGTTTAGCGCAAGTATGCCTAGCTACAATCCTTCTGGATTTTCGTTTAATGGACCAGTCCAATACAGTTCAGGGCAAGTTGTAGTAGATTTTAAGTCTAATACAGACGACAGGCAGTACAAATTAACCCAGCAAACAAGTAATTGGTCTAGTGACACATTATTAAATAATTTTGTTAGCGGCAACAACAAGCAATACCAAACATATCAAGACCGAGGACGAACGATATATATCTACAATAACAATAACGCCACTTGGGTTAATGGTGGAGTATGGTATCAAATTGAAGGCAAATCAGAACTAACAACAGATCAATTAGTACGAATAGCATCAAGTCTTTAACTTGTAATTTATCGTAAAATATGTTATTATAATAACTTATGGATAAATTACCGTTGCAACCTGGCTATGTACCATATAATCCAGCAAATGAAGCATATCATTATCCTAATAATGACAATTTTATAATACGCGAGATTTATATTAATCCAGATCTAAGTGGGTCAAAAAACACAATTATAGAAGCTCAGAGTATTAAACAAAAACACTCAAACCTTGAATCTTACAAAGTTCCTGTCGCAAATTACAGCGTTGTTATACCTAACGAAATAGGTAAACTTTTGTTTTTTGTCGATAAAATTGCAGGTAATACCTACGAAGATTCTGACTTTGATAAAATGGACCAAAAGACGCAAATTGGCGCAGTTAATCTTACAGATAATTTGTATTCATACCTAGAAGACAAAATTGTAAGCGGCGAATCATATCTTGGCGATATTTTTGCTCTACATCAATATATTTTTAACGACAACGGTGTTCCTACGCTAGTAGACTTAGAACCATGCAGTACATTAGGCAGAGACGCCAAACTTTTTAAGTTTGAAACCGAGGCTTTGCATATAAGTATGTTTACTAAAATGGCTCTGACGATTAGTAAAAATAATCCTGAACTTTACGAATTATGGAAAAACAGAAGTATTAATTTGTTTAAAATGAGCTGTACATATAACGGCGTAATAGCAAATGACAAATTAATTAACGAATGTTTTGATAATTTTTTATCTGACGAAAACTACGAAATTAGCAGTTACACAAGCAAAACTCTTCATTTACCCAAAAATGAATCGGTAAGATTGCAGGGAATCAAAAATTTAAGGTCTCACCTTAAAAAACAAGTCGATACAGCTACAATAGCTATTTAATCCTGGACTTTACTCTGTTAGCACCCATTACTGACATCATAGTATACAGATCTGGTGTGCGGTTTTTACCAGTTAGCTTAACTCTTAGGATTTTGGCATAATCGGCAACGTTTCCTTTGAATAGCTCTGGATTAGCTTTAAAAGCCTTATTGTCTGTCGCAAAACCTGATTTTTCGGCAGCTTCTTTAACTTTATTAAACCAAGTCTGCTGATCGTCATTAGGATTGTAACTATCATTAAAGTTCTTAACAACTTCGTTAATAACTTCGGGCGCAAAATCTGCCAATTCATCTGATATTTTTGGAGCAAATTCTTTTAAATAAATATCATCATAAAAATAGCCATACAACTGTAGCGATTCTGACCATTTTGACATATCTTTTCGTGGCTTGTTTCCGCTTCGTTCTATGCTTAAAACATTATTAGTGTATTCTTCGTCTGATTTTATACACTCGTAAAAGTCAGGTTCATTCAATTTGCTAGATTCTATTACACGCTTATTAAATTCTTTTTGGTCCAACGACGCTATAAAATCTTTACAGTAATCTTCGAATTTTGGCATATCTAATAGCGGGGAACGGCTTGCTGCAAGTTTATTTAAGCTAAGTTCGAACTGTTCAAGTGGTTTATCTGGGTTAGCTCTGTACCAATCTTCAAAATTACTATTAGCTAAGCCCAATAAATATGCCTTAATACCTTCTATCGGGTATCCTGCGGCAGTCCAATATTTAACATCGGCTTCTGGATCTTTGCGCTTACTTAACTTGCGCTTTCCGCCGCCATTTTTATCTATTACGCTAATTGCCGCAAAATGAGCATACCTAAATGGCTCAATTTTTAACGCTTCAGCAAGTTCAATGTGCAATGGTGTGCTTGGTAGCCATTCATCACCTCGTAAAATAATGTTAGTTTTCATTAAGTAATCATCTACTACATGAGCCAAATGATATGTAGGTAACTGCGAACCGTCTGCTTTAATTAACGGAACGTCTAGGTCGTTCTGGGGCAATTCTAATTTTCCTTTTAATACATCGTCAATCAAGACTCTTTTATCGTGACTTCCTTCTGATCTAAATCTCAATACAAATGGCGTGTTTGCGTCTAGGGCTACAACTACTTCTTCGTCTGTTTTGTTGCGCCATAATGCCCATTCTCCGTAATATCCAGGCCTAACTTTGGCTGTTTGCTGTTTTTTATAATTTTCATCTAGTTGTTCTTTTGTAGCAAAACAAGGATACGCGCGTCCGCTTCGCAAAAGATCGACTGCATAAGATAAGTAATAAGCTTTTCTTTGGCTTTGTAAATAAGGTCCGTAATTACCGTAATTTGTGCCGTCAGATTTTAAACCTTCGTCCGGAACAAGACCAAACTGATTCAGCGCATCAACAATCTGACTAATTCCGTCAGATAATTCTCGTTTTTTATCTGTATCTTCTATGCGCAACATATATACACCGCCTGTTTGGCGGGCAAAAAACTGATTTAATAAGCACATGTAAACTGTGCCTATATGCATAAATCCAGTCGGGCTTGGGGCAGAGCGTGTAACGATTGCATCTGCAGGTAAATTACGGCTAGGGTATTTTGATTCTATCTCTTTGCGAGGTTGGTATTTTTCACTCAATAGCAAAAGGGATTCTATTCGTTCGGTTAAAATTTGATTCATTAATAATATTTTACCACTTTTTAAGATTAAAATTATAAATTGCGTGTTTGTAATATATAGCAAAAACACGTAATATTAAGTATAAGCTTTATGGATAATATGTTTGTAAAATCAAAAAAGAAGGCACGTGTATTTATTAAACACGCCGCAAATATAGTTAAAGAACCCTCCGAATTTTTGCCTAAACCTATGATTGTTGCTGATCTTAAAAAACAACCACATAACATCCCAACAAAATCAGGCGTACTAACAAGACCAATAATGCCTCCTAAAAAAGCATCATGGTGGAAAAGACTAAGCAAAAAAAAGCGACTTATTATACTTATACCAACAGTTACTTTATTAATAGGTGGCGTTATTTTGGCATATTTTATGACAAAAAAAGAACCAGTAATAGTTAAAGTAACCCCCGCACCAATAGTAGAAAAAATCGTCGAGCCACCAAAACCAACAACCGAAGCTAGTAAACTAACAGGCACACAAGTAGCTTTTGACCTTAATAAACGAGGCGTTACAGCCATAATGATCGAAAATAGTATGGACGCCAGACCGCAGTCTGGATTATTAACAGCAGGCATTGTACACGAAGCAATTGCCGAAGGTGGAATTACAAGATTTTTGGCATTATTCCAAGAAGCACAGCCTGATTATATTGGCCCTGTACGAAGCGCAAGACCGTATTACATTGACTGGTTAATGCCATATAGTCCAACTTACGCACACGCCGGCGGAAGTCCAGAAGCATTAAGCATGATAACTTCTCTTGGCATTAAAGATATGAATGAATTCGTTAATAGTGGCGCATACCAAAGAGTAAGCAACAGATTCGCTCCTCATAACTTGTACACTACAATGGCAAATCTAGACGCAATTCGGACAAAAAATAATTGGGGTAACCCCGATTTTGTAGGATTACTACGTAAAGCCGATGCGCCCGCAAAATTAACTACAGCCACATCAATAGACTTTAAAATATCTAGTGCTTTATATAATGTTCATTACGACTACAACTTAACTACAAATTCTTATAATAGAAGCGAGGGCGGCAAGCCACACATAGACGAACGTTCAAGTACGCAATTAAGCCCTAAAGTTGTAATAGCAATGGTCGTACCTTACAGCATTCATCCAGATGGTGTGCACAGTAAATACCAGACAATAGGCTCAGGACAGGCATATATTTATCAGGATGGAATAATGCAAAATGCAACTTGGTCTAAGCCAACACAAAGTTCACAAATATCTTTTAAGGACGCAGCTGGTCAGCCAATAGGGCTAAACACCGGACAAACTTGGATTACGGCAGTAGGTTTGGCGAGTATGGTAACTTTTAGTGGCTCTGTAGCTGCTACACCTGCGGCTCCTTAAATGGATGACCTAAGATTATTAACTAAAAAGTTAACTTATTACTTTTTATTATTAATCTTTTTAGTAACATCTTCTTGTGTTGGATTATGGATCGCCGCTACCTACGCAGGCCTTAGTACGGTAATAAGTGTATCGATTATTGCTTTTGTATTTTTAGTTTTAGGTTCCTTGGTTGCAACTTACATGGCAAAGCATGCGCTTAAGCCGTTAGAAGTTGTTAGGCAGGGGATATTACATGTGTCTAGCGAAAAATCACACTTAGCGGCTCCAGATCTTGAATCATTCAGCTTTGGCCGAGAACTTGTAACCGCACTTGTTATGAATGTTTACAACATGGCAAGCCACGAAACAAAAATTATAAAATCAACTACAACAAACAGTTCTGTTAACGGGCAAGAAATATTAGATTCTAATCCATTACCTATTTTTACAGTAAGTAATAATAATATTTTGTTATCTATAAACGACCAAGCCTTGTTGTTTTTGGGTTTCGACAAATCTAGTCGTTCTGAATTAGTAGGAAAAAACATCAATGATGTTTTAAATTTAAGTTTTCCTAGCGAATCTACGTATGAATCATGGATAACCGAAAGCAGAGATAAAGTACTTAAAGCATCAAAAACCTGGAACAGAGTACGTTTAAACGACACAAGCGGCAACCTTTTAAAACAGTTCGACATGGCGGCTTCATATAGCAAAGCTATGGGCGAACTTGAGTCAATAATTATACTGTTTGATCACACAGAAGCATATTCTACTAACGATCAAGAGATTAATTTTGTTGCTATGGCCGTACACGAACTAAGAACACCACTTACTATCATGCGTGGATATATAGAAGTTTTTGAAGACGAATTAGGACCAACATTAAATCCAGAACTAACTGACTTTATGCACAAAATGAACGCCAGCGCACAACAGCTAAATGCTTTTGTTAGCAACATATTAAACGTTGCCAGGGTAGAAGAAAACCAGCTTGTACTTACTCTTCTTAAATACAACTTGCAGGATATTTTACCTCCAATAATTGCCGATTTACAGTTACGCGCACATGTACGAGGTAAGCAAATAGTATTAACTATAGATCCAAGCACACCACCTGTAGCAGTAGACCGTATTAGTCTTAACGAAATAATCAACAACCTTGTAGACAACGCTATTAAATACGGTGAAAAAAGTGACAAAATTTTAGTAAACGCATATTTAAAAGGCGATATGATTCAAATTGACGTACAAGATTTTGGCGTAGGTATTCCTGATTCTGTTGTGCCAAAATTATTCGATAAATACTATCGAAGTCACAGAAGTAAAGTACAAATAGGTGGTACAGGCCTTGGGCTTTACTTATCTAAAGCAATGGTTTTAGCATTAGGTGGAAACATTTGGGTTAATTCGCACGAAGGCAAGGGGAGTGTATTTAGTTTTACCTTAGAACAATATGCCCAGGCAAAACATGGTACAAATTCAGCTGATCAAGATGCTATTATGAGAGGAGCGCACGGATGGATAAAAAACCATTCGATGTACAGAAAATAATTATGGATGATTCAACAGTAAAACCTAAAGTACTATGCGTAGAAGACGAGCTATTTATAGGCGATCTTTATACTCGTGCGCTAACTAAGGCAGGTTACGATGTGGTTGTAATTAGTGACGGCAAATTAGCTTTAGAAGAAGCAGAAAAAAACACTTTTGATATTATTCTTTTAGACATTATGTTGCCAAGCCTAAGTGGTGTAGAAATTCTTCATACATTAAGAAACCCCGAAAGAGCTACTTCGATTAATGCCAAAATTATAATCACTACCAACCTTGATCAAGAAGAAGAAAACAGAGAAAAAATAGAATCCATGGCAGACGGCTACATAATTAAGGCAGAAATTACCCCAAGAGAACTAGTCACTTATCTCAGTCAAATTAAGTTGTAAAATACAACAAAATGCTTATGTACAACTACCCAATGGTGGGTCTATACTAAGTACAGCTGTGGAGGCATAAAAAAACATTTTTGCGGATAACACTGCAAAATCGTCTAATATAGCCATCAAGCTTTACACTGAGTCGTAGACTCAAAAAAGCACTTAGAGATACAACTCTCTACATATACATGTACCCAATACAATAAGCATGCAGCAGAACGGTTGCCACGCTTAAATTGGTTACTCCTCAAAAAAAATCCGTTCCAACTAATCTAAATAGTTGTTTTTTATAAACCCTAAATTTTTGAGGAATGTATATGTACCAAGAGATAAAAGAGATAAATGTTACTAGCTACTATTTTGCTAACGGCAACACAAACAAAAGCTTTCCGCGCCGAATAGAAACAAGCGACGGACGACAGATTAATTTTATAGAAGAAGGGCTACGATGCGTCGTAAAAAAGGGCCAAGATCTAGTTCAGGTATTCAACATGAACGATGGTCAAACGTTGTATCGAGTATGCTTTGAACCAGCTAACAACACATGGCGATTACTAGGCACCAGAATGCTTTAATGAAGCTGCAGGGACTTTAGTATATCTAGGGCTTGGCTATAGGCCTTGCTGGTTGGAATGGTACTAATATCTACTGTATGTGTAGATAAATCGTCTACAAGGTCTGCACCAGAAAATCCACCACTAACTATAAACGCGTCGGGTTCTTTGCCGTAGTTTGGACCAAGTGTATCACCGACGTTAAGCTGAAAATTACCGGCTATTAAAAAGAATCCGAAGTTATCTTTATCGTCTAGCCCGAACAAAGTAAGTAGGGTGTCTTTTCGTTGGTCTGGTGCAGGTTGTGTATATACCAACTTTTCGGATGGCTGAATAGCTACGCCACGCCCTATGATTTTACCGTCATTAATCCTAGAACCTTTACGTATATAAATCCTAAACAGCCCCAGCACGTCACCCTTGTCTTGTGACGTATAAGTAAACGCCGCAGATTCAATGCGTATGCCTTTATCTGTTGTTTCTGTCACTTTCCAGGTATCAGGATAGCTAAAAGTAAGTCCCATTGGGCCGTTTTGGTAAGTTTTACTTTCTGTAAAATCAGGAACATCGCTTTTACTAACTGTAGCCACCGACGTAGAAGGGAACGTTGATACTTCGTCTTTTACGGGCGCGTCTTTTTTTGTTACTAATGCTATTATTCCAAAAACTATAATTACTACAAAGGCCAATACAAATATCACTAATGCTAGAGTTTTTAAAGTTTTACCTTTTTTAGGTTTATTATTTGAATAACGTCGTTCAATTTCTGCGTCATTAGGTGGTGCCAATGGTCCGCCCGTAGGATCAAAGTTCATTGTCATACAATACCTTTCGTACTAAAATCTAACTTTCATTATGCAAGGTATACACTGTTTTAGCAAATTTCTTTAGATACAAATCGTTTACTGTCATACATTTTTATGATATTGTCAATTTATGCCAAATTTGTTAAATAATCTACCGGAAATGCCTCAGGATCATTGCTTTCAAGCAGGATTAGCCCGTTTATTTATAGAAATCGCAGCAGAACAATCAGATACTATTGCTGCCGCAAAAATAGAAGATTTACAGTCAGAAGAATTGCTTTTGGCAGAGTCTAGGGTACTGGGCACCGAACGTAGAATTCAGATGGCGTCTGATTACTTGATGGAGTATTTAGGCTATTGTGCAACTTGCACTAATGGCGAAGTTGCAGATATATGTCCAATGCAAAATTCTTTTGATTTTGTAAGAAGCATCTCTGAAGTACATCTGATAAAATAAGTAGGGGACAACGGTCCCATCGTCTAACGTGAAGACCGCCAGTGGCGGTATGCAAGTAAACTTTCTGATGAAAACTTGTTTTCAATCAAGAAATTTTGGGCCCGCGGAACGTGGGTAGGACATCTTACCCGTTAGTCTTACGGCCGAAAGACTAATCTACACTTATAATCAGATATAATATACTGAATAGCCATGGTCCCATCGTCTAACGGTTAGGACACTAGATTCTCAATCTAGCAATACGAGTTCGATTCTCGTTGGGATCACCAA
>JBAXHY010000030.1:0-11707 GCA_037138655.1 bacterium
TTTTAACGAAGATTAGTGCCGCCCTTAAGATTTGTGCCACCCCTAATGTTTACGTCAATTGGAGGTGTGGGTCTTGTGGTAAAGGTAGATATTGCAGACGCAGCGCTAAACCCGTTTGTTCCACCTGGTGCAATAGCATACGCTCGCCACCAATATTGGGTACTTCCGGATAAAATCGTGGGTTGATAAACATGCACAGCATTTTGTAGTAATACCGGACCGCCACTATATGCTGTACCACCTTGTTGACTTTGCGCTTGCCAACCAACCTGTGAAGACACCTGGTTCATTGTTCGTATAATGGACGAACAGTTACTGTTACTGCAAAGTTCTATTTTATACATTAAATAATCTGTAAAAGTTTCTGTACTACCAAACCTAAATTCTGGGTTTAAGTCTGTATTTGTTTCTGCTGCTGCAGGTTGGAATAAAATTGGCGCATCTGGTGGACCTTTGTATACAAGTGTTATGTCTGTAACAGTAGTAACTCCGCTGCATTCTGTGTCGTCTAGCGTAATTGCCAAAAACATATACCGATCACCTGGTGCACTAATAGTTATTGCTGTGCCTGGCGCCGATTTTGGAACTTTAGTAATAGATCCGTAACTGGTGTTACCTGTTTTATATTCTAAGTCGTAACCGCAGGTAGATGATCCGTTAATAGTTAAAGTAGCTGGAGTGTTGCCCGAACCGGTATCAAAAATACGTTCATAGCGCGCTTTTTGCGGCGGACTAAATATTGGTAACGACTGAACAAAGGCCGTTAAGGACCCTGTTGTACCACCTACTATGAACATATAACCGTTGTACATAAAAGATGTGTGTTCGCGGAGTCCTGTAGATAGTGATGCTGCGGTGTTGGTGTTCCAACTTCCAATTGTGCCGTCTGGATACAGCTGTGCAAATTGAATATTAGTACAGTAGTTAGAAGCAACTGTACTACACAGTGTGTCGCTGGCCGAATGATACCCACTAACTACATACAAAATACTGTTATTAACTACCGATGTATGTCCGTACCGTCCTGCCATAAAACTATTAGTGTAAGCCCACGTACCAATTGTGCCGTCGCTTGCAATAGCCGCAAACTGCGTAGAAGCATAATAATTTGTACCGTCCCAGCCTCCAATTACATACAAATATCCGTTATATACCATAGAAGTATGCTGGTAACGTGCCGTTGTAAACGAGGTAGTAGTTACCCATGTACCTAACTTGCCGATGTTTGCCGATCCTGCAGTACATCCACCAGCAGCTGTGCCGTCACAAATATAGGCAAACTGAATATCCGACAAAGCACCACCTGACGATTTTCCACCAATAACAAATAAATAGTTATTGTAAACTACCGAAGTATGGCCGTACCTAGCTGTAGTAAAATTGCTAGATGTTGCACTTGCCCAAGTTCCAAGCGTACCTGCAGACGCAACTGCCGAATATTCTACGTCGTTATAATAAGTTGTACCGTTCCAACCACCAATTGCATACATAAAACCCTTATAAACTACCGTCGAATGATTGTATCTTGCCGTTGTTAACGCGCTTGTAGCTGATGTTGTGCCGTTTACTCCAGCATTAGTTAAAGCTCCATATTGTACGCCATTTGTTGCCGAACCGGTGTTTCCGCCTATTACATAGTAATAGCCGTTATAGGTAACCGACGTATGACCACTTCGGGCAGTAGTAAACGAGTTCATCGTTGTCCATGTTCCTAGTGCATTAACAGCGCCAATACTAAGGTGTACTCCGCTTGCAACGTTTGTACCAACACTGTTAGCACCGCCAAATAATAATAAAATACCGTTATGTACTACCGCTGTGTGGGCAGACCTAGATGTTACAAGAAACTGATTAGCAGTCCACGTACCGACCGATCCATTGCTTGCTATAGGGGCATATTGTACGTCCTGACAAGTAACACTAGTAGTGTTTAGGCAGGTAGAGTCTATAGAGTCATGAAGACCATGATCTATATATAAATACCCATTATATACGACACTGGTGTGCGAATATCTGCCTGCCGTAAAAGCAGTTGTTGCAGTCCAGGTACCTACCGTGCCGTTACTAGCAAACTGAGCATATTGAACAGTATTAAAATATGTAGTGTCGTTCCAACCACCTATTACGTACAAAAAGCCATTATAAGCAACCGATGTATGCCAATATCTGGCAGATGTAAACGCAGTAGTAGACGCCCAAGCACTAACTTTGCCGACATTGCCCGAACCTGCGGTACATCCACCAGCAGTTGTGCCGTCACAAATGTAGGCGTACTGCACGCCGGATTGCGGTGTACCTGTTGTACCGCCAATAACGTACACATAATTATTAAACACTACGGATGTATGACCTTTGCGCGCTGTTGTAAATGACGTAGTTGCAGTCCATGTACCCACTGTGCCGTCTGCAGCAATTAGGGCATATTGTACGTCCGACAAATACGCAGTACATGCCGGTGGTGTGCCCGTAGAACACCCACCAATTACATACAAATAACCGTTATGCACAACGGAGGTGTGCGAATGTCTGCCTGTAGTAAAAGCAGTTGTTGCAGTCCAAGCACCGTTAGTGCCTTCGGCTCCTAAGGCAGAAAACTGAACAGTGGCAACGTTTGACGTAGTAAAACCACCAATAATATACATAAATCCGTTATATACAGCTGTAGTATGGTAGCGTCTACTGGTAGTAAAAGATGTATTACCTGTTGAAAGATCTATGCCCGCGCGCCCAACACCAATTGGCATACGTTGATAATAATTACTTGTTAAATTGGCACCTACATTAGAGGTACGCCCACCCATATGGTACAAATGACCATTGTACGCAACAGACGCAAATGCGTACCGAGTTATAACCGTATCTGTTATGGTAAATAAGCTAACCGATCCATTTAAGTTAATTTTTGCATAACTAGCCTCGCTAACACCTCCCGCCGTCAAATACATAAAGCCTCTGTATGCAACCATAGTATGTCCACTAATAGCCCCGTTTCTTAGTCCGGTTGCGTTAGTAACCCAAGCGTTTAATGTTCCGTTTGTGTTTACAGACGCATACTGAATATCGTCAATTCCTCCACCAGATATGTATACAAACCCATTGTAAAAAGTAGTCGCAAAATTAGCCCTAGCGGTTGTAAAAACATTAGTGGCGGTCCAAGTACCAATTGTGCCGTTTGGATTTATTGGAGCATACTGTACATCGGTAGTATTACCACCGCTGGTCGTTCCGCCGACCACATAAATGTAGCCATTATAGGCAAAACTGCCGTGCCCGTAGCGTGCTGTAGTAAAACCTCCAACAAAGCTAGTGCCGTCGTTATTTGAACTGCTTGTGTAGTTCCAGCTGCCAAGCGTACCATTAGACGCAATAGCCGCATAAGCAACCCGATTATAATAAGTCGTACCGTTCCAGCCACCCAGTACATACAAATAACCGTTATAAGCAACAGCCGACATATTTGCCACACCGATCATTAAACTTGTTCCAGCAGACCAACTAGTTACAGTGCCATCACTGGCAAGTAAAGCGTAGTCTATTGTAGTAAGATACACACTACCTGTAGTATTAAATCCGCCGATTGCATATAAATATCCATTATAGACAACTGCTGCATTATGCGACCTTGTACCTGAAACACCTGTTGTTGTTAAACTCGTTGATGCACCAGTTGCGCCAGTATCTATTGCAGACGTGGCAATTTGCCCTGTAGTTGTTGCATAATCAATACTTGAATCTTCACCAACATTTAACTTAAATTCCGCTGTTGAAGTAACAGCAATGGATGGGTCAATTGTTATAGGATAATTTTTTTGTATCATATTTAGCGCAGTTAAAGTTAGCGTGTTGCCGTCTAATTTATACGAAACGTCTTCGAATATTTTAGTGCCCCGACTGTCTACAATGTACGGTTTTGGAATAATATAAACCATGTTGGTTTTTTTGCCATTTATTCTGGCGTTGTCTACTAGTTTTTGACTTTTATCGTCGCCTATTGATATGTCGCCAAAATAATCCGAACTAACTGAATATATTCCTACGCTACCATCTGGCGATAATCTGGCTTCTAGTTCTTTACCCATAGACAATTGCCAGCTAAATGTTAGTACTTTTTGGGTTGGTTTTGTTAATAAAATGTCTTCTTTTAGACCATTCAACTTTAGTGAATAAATGTGTTTTTCGGTGGCACTTACTGGGTACACTATTCTGCCGTCTTGTAGCTTGCCAGTAGACAGGTCAGACAGTGATTTTATGTTTACGTTACGTTCTTGTTTTTCGTCGGCAAATGTAATTCCGTCCTTAGGGTTTTTTGGTAATTTAGAGGTATACAGGGTACTACCTGTTGAATTTTCTTGGTCAGAAACTTTAACTTGTGGCGGTATATTAGGTTTTTGTTGGGCGGATCTTTGGTATGTATAACCTTTTGCTGATTCTTTTATTAGGTTTGTGTCTACCGACGATTTGCCAATAATTGATCGATCGGCTGGCCTTACTAAGTATTTGTTTTTTTGTACGTTAACTAGGTTAAAAACTATTAAAGTTCCTGCCATTATCAGCACAGCAGTTAGCGCAAACCAATCTGTTTTAACAAACGACGGAACACGTTTAAGGACAGGTTTTAATAGGCGTTTTACACGCTTTGTAATTACCTTAACAATATAAAGGCAATTGTTCCTTAATTTGTTCCCGCTCATGCTATTAATAATACACTAGAACGCCCCTGTTTTGTACATACTTTATGCCCAAAATTACTCACCACCTTTTACCAGGGTCAGACCCTGGTAAATGTTACGACTGCGCCCTTACCAGGGTCTGACCCTGGTAAGTTAATCGTAGGTTAAAGGTTACGCTCGACTGATGCTTTGGTTGGTGAGTTGTTACCCTACGATACCGTGGTGGTTGTTTATCCTACGATGCTGTGGTGGTGGTTGTTTTTTTAATCCATATGTTATATAATAGTTTTATTATGTACCGGGAATCTTTAGAACAAGCGCAACAAAAACAGTTTTTTGACCGTAGGCTTATTGCAGCTGCGGTTAGTGTTTCTTCTATTTTGTCTAGTTGCGGTGGTGATACATTTTTACACCAAACGACAACTGTAACAGATACAGTTTCTTTTACTGTACCGCAGGTTTCTGAAGCAATAACTCCAGTTGCGACAGTTAATATACTCCCGACAACTACAACCAATGTCGTCGTGACAACGATTGATGAAATTGTTGAACCTTTAGTAATAAAAGATTGTAGTCATGCAAACATACTAGTTTTTGGTAATTCAATTCCTGCTGTTACAGATTCTAATCCTAACCCATGGCCGTTAAAACTAGAGTACGCCTTAAACTTGAAGCCAGATATTGAAGAAGCGCACGTGACAGACGTTGCAAGGCCTGCATCTAACATAACTAGTCCTAGCCCTTTTGACAGTGGTCCTATGTCGCGACTTGTCACTGCTATACCTTACATATTAAAAAATTACACTCCCGAACAAAAAGCATATACGACCGTTATTCTTGATCCCAGCTTTGGCGAGACTATGAGTATGGACCCCAACGACACCGACGAAACAGCGGTGACACGTACAGTAAAAGGTATTGAGACTTCTATATACATTGCTCACAAGAATGGCGTTGAACATGTTATTGTCTTACCAATAGGGTCAGTTGCGCCAGTTGCTGAAGAACTGCAAAAACGCCCCCTTAACCCTAGGATTAGCCTTGTAAACAAGGTATTACAAACACTTGGTATTACACCAAAAACAATGCCTGTTAGTCCCCTTACCGACCCATCTACAGGCGAAGCTAACTGGAAGTTTTTTAAAAACTTCGTAAACAAAGGCCCTATATTGACGGGTGCCCCTGATGGTGTACACCCAGATAATAACGGCCACGAAGTCTACGCGCAAGCAATGGCCAACCTACCTGAATTACAATCAGCTTTATCTGCCACCTGTACGGCAAAAAAGTAAGATACCTAGAGCTAGATATAATACTGTTTTTGCTATTTTAGCAACATTCTCTGCTTAAGTTATTGGATTACGTGATAGTCAAAACTGTAAGTCTTGTTGGCGACTGGTGCGTCTAGAACTTTTATGCTCCAACCGGTAGTTGTTTTGATTAAGAAGAATCTGATACTTGCAGAATCTTCGGTCGTTGGACTGACCGTAACAATAGGTGCCTGTGTGTACGGTGTGTTAAATGTTACTTCGCTAAGTACTTCGCCTGCTAATGTGCCTACTGCACCAGTTGTAATACTTAATGTTCCTGCTGTGTCGTTGCCTGTTACGGTTGCAGTTGCGGTTAGTGCATCACCAGCAGCAAGACCAGCTGCGATTGTTGGTGCTGTGCCAGCAGTAATTATTTTGCCATTTATAGTTATTTGCTGAACAATAGTGTCGCCCGTAACAGTTAGCTTGCCACCTATTTGGGCGTCACCAACAACATGAATGTCACCAGCAAATTCGCCAGATTCTATAACCGCAAGACGAGCTTGGTTAGTTTGAACTTGTACATCTAGTTGCTGAAGAGCCCTGGTAACAACCGGTAATACAGAGTTATAGTTAAAGCTCTTTACGCTACCGTCGACGTTGTACTGTGTAGTTTCTGGTAATATTAATGCTACTTCTTCTGCAATAAAGCCGTTGTCTGCCCTGTTGTCGGCGTTCCAGTCAAAATTTACTGGCCTTAGCTGTCGTAGTTCGTTAATACCGTATCCAATATTTGCAATGTTGTGCTTTTGAGCCCGTGTAGATGTACAGCTAGCTAAAGCGCCTAAATTACCCCAACAAATTGTTGTATTATTAATTGCGCCGGCCAATGCGGCTGCAGAAATAACATTACCAGATATCGTACCAGGCACACTCAAACTACCAGCCTGATCAACGTTAAATGTAGCAAGACTATATGCCGCATTTACAAATCTTAGGGTACCAGCGATGTTTTCGAAATATGCAGCAACACCGGCTGATGATGTGGTTAATATTCTGGATCCTATGCCACCGCCCGGGTTCGTGATTGTAGTTGCACCGTTTCCAGTACTTTGTTGCAATGTACCGTCTACACGCATAAGTCCAGGTGTATATACACCGCTAGTAAATGCTGCTGAGTTGTTAAGTCGCAACCAAGTATCCACACCAGATATTGCTTCTTTGCTGTTTACAGACAAGTTACCAATTGAGTTAACTGTACCGCTAACAGACAACGTACCGCCAAACGATGCAGCGCCAGCATCGGTAACCGACAAATACACAACGCCACCAGCACCATTGCCTGTTGCTGCAAAGTTTTCGCGGAATATACGTAATGTTCCTGCGTTGTTGTCTATGTTCCAAAGGTTTTGATTACCAGAAGCAACCAACATTAATCGGTTTCCTGCAGTTGCACTAATCGTTCCGTTAACAGTCAAAGCCCTGCCGGTAACTGGCGCAGTTCCTACACCTACTAAACCAGTGCTATCAATAGTAAGCCGTGCAGTTGAACCGCCTGTATTTAAGTAAAGCGCACCTGTGCTTGTTAGGTTTTGGTCGCTTAGTGTTGTGCTGCCTGCACCAGTAACAACTCCTCCCAAAAAGTATCCTTGGAAGAATCGTTGTGTTTGAGTAGTGTAGTCTGCTGCAGTAGCGCCAATGTTTTGAATAGTGTACTTGGTTATTGGTGCGCTTGCATCGTAGCTAATTGCAGGACTTACAGTAAGTGTAGTTGTACCGCCACCAGCTGTAATACGAGTATAAAAGTCTTGTCCGGCATTATTGATAAATATCACGTCATTGTTAGCAAATGCGCCTGCGGCCACCAATGCTATTGTTGTTGTGTTTACACCAGCTACAGCAGTAGCGGTGCCAGTTGTACCCGTAGCGACGTTTGCAGCAAGAACGTTTCCGTTAGCTACAGCTGTAACTTGCAGGTTAATGTTGCCTGTACCAGCAGTTAGGTTTAGTGCTGTTGCGCCAGTTACGTTACCAATTGTAATTGTTTGAGCACGCGCTGCTGTGCCTATTAAGATAGATCCTTGACCAGTCGAGCTTGTTCCGACGTCTAATAATATACTTCCTGCTGTACCAGATGTTACGTTACCCGTTAATACTGTTAGTGCGCCAGACGCTCCAGACGTGCTTCCACCAGCACCAGTAGTTAATGATATTCCAGCTCCGGCACCTGTTGCACCACCTTGGCCACCAAGTACTGTTAGTAGTCCACCAGCACCAGTAGTGTTACCTGCACCTGAAGTTACGGTTAGTGCGCCACCTGCTACACCTGCTCCTGCAGCTGCGCCAGATGTAAGACTTATGGTTGAAGCAGCGCCAGTGCTAGACGACGCACCACCTTGAATAGTTACACTACCGCCAGACGCTATTCCATTTTGGGCAGCGCCACCAGCAATAGACACGTTTCCGCCGTTACTGGCAGCCAAGAACGATCCTAGTCCACCCCTAACAGTGACTGTTCCTGCTGCAAAAGCTCCAAGCGTATCTCCACCTTCGACTAGCACATTACCCCCAAGACCGCCGATTGAAAATCCACCTTTAACAGTTGTAAGACCACCAGCACCAGAAGTAGTACCACCTTGACCACCCTGCAAAGTTGCGTTTCCACCTAGACCTGTTGAGCCGCCAATACCTGGTTGAACAGTCAGGTTACGTCCACTGCCAACACCAACACCAGCAGTTGTAGTTATGTCGTTAGTTATGGTGCCGTTAAAAATAATACCGTTGGTTAATGTACCTGCTGTATTTGTAATGTTAAGTGCGTTTGTAGTCGTGCCAGTTGTACCGCTGCGATCTAGTAATAAGGTGTTAGTTTGTGTAGTAGCAGTGTTGGTTGCAGATATAGACGCAACTGTTGTAGCTGTAGCAGAACTGTTAGTGACTGTTAACGCAGCTGCTGCACCCGTTTGTAGTACTGCTAAAGCGGTAGCTGCCGTACTAGTTGTACCGTTTACTGTAAGTGCAACTATGCTGGCGGCTGTTGGGTTAATTACGGTTGCGCCGTTGTCGCCGATTGTAAATACAGCTGTGCCGTTGTCTTGTGCAACAAAGATGTTGTCGGTTGTTGCTGCGTTGTTTACTGTAAGTCTGTTTGTTCCTACAGTAGCTGTTCCAACTGCAAGACGTTTGTTTGTTGCGTCAAAGAACAGGTTGGCGTTGTCTTGGCTGTATACGCCACTTGCACCAGCAAATACTAGTGAACCCTGAGTGAATGTAGTGCTTGTTCCTGTTCCGCCAAGGGTAACACCTATTGTGCCGGTTGTACCAAGTACACCAGCGGCAGTATTTGTAACAATGCCGTTTTGGTTAAGTGCGCTAAAGGTTATAGAACCAGGTGCAACTATTGATCCGTTATCCTGAATAAGAAGTTGGCTTACTCCTGCAGAGTTAGTGACTCTTAATGCAGCTGGAAGTCTGGTAACAGTAAGAAGACTGGCTGTGGTTGTAAATGCAGTATCTACGGTTACAGATGTGTCTGAACCAATAACTGTAACTGTACGAGTTTCTGCGTTAGCAGTAATACGATCGCCAACCTGAAGTTCTGTACTAAAGAATGTTCCGGTACCTGTTAACGCAGTTGTTGCTGCAATTGCACCTGTTCCTGTAAGGCTTGAACTTGCCTTTGCTTTAATAAATGAGCTAGTAGACTGCAATATTCCTGCAGATGTTAATTGGTTAGCAAAAATAGTTCCTGTACCAAGATCTCGTATAGATGCCTGGTTTGCGGCAGATCCAGAATAGGTGTTGTTTGCAAGGTAGTTGTTGTTGTTTGATGCAGCAATGTCTATTGCAAAACAACTTGTAGTACAAGCGCTGTCGCCAATTGTGTTGCCAATAATTGTGTTATTGCTAGATGTGCTGGCTATTAATATTCCCGAATTAAGGGTGGCTCCACCGTTGTCGTATGCAAAGTTTCCGCTTAAATTAGTGTACTGTGCGTTATTTAGCTGAAAACCAGCCGGGCTTCCTACGGATGTATTGCCCGATACCGTGTTACGAGTTGAAGTGTTAATTATAAAACCAGCAGCACTTGCAGCCTGAGCCGTATTGCCCGTAACTGTATTATTACTACCAGAAATAACTACAAATCCATAATTACCGCCAGTAGAAGTATTGCCCGATGCTGTGTTGTATGTACCCAAGAGTTCAAAGGCCGCATCAAGGCCACCTTTAGCAATATTGCCAGATACGGTGTTGTTTGATGCAAGAATAGCAAATCCCAATTGTCCTGCTTCAGATACGTTGCTAGTTAACGTGTTATAGGCAGAACTTGTTTGAACAAGATAGTTATAATCACCGTTACCCTGTGATAGGTTTCCTGTTACCATGTTGTAAAAAGATGAACTACTAATGCTTATACCGGATCTTGTAGTATCACCGTTGATATTTTTTACAGTGTTGCCACTAATTGTGTTGCCCAGTGACGTACTAATAGCAATACCGTCCGTACGGAATCTTTGAACAACTAAATTAAGTACTGATCCGCCAAGTCTTGCTGTGGTTCCCGAACCTGCACCCATACCGTTAAAGAATATACCTTTTGTAGAACCCAAAGTGTTTCGATCGTTGCGGCCGTCTATTAATAGGTCGCGTACTACAACGCCTGCACCTGTAGTTGTGTCGGTGTTTACGATTGCGTTTAAGCTGGTAGAAGTTGCTCCAAAATTTCCTAGTTGAACAATTGTTGCTGGGCCAGAACCTGCAAGCGTAACATTGTTTGGAATGTTAATTGATGCGTCAATCTGATAAGTACCTTCTGTAAGGTAAACTGTTCCGCCGGCTGCACTTGCAGCTGTTAATGCGGCGTTAATTTCTACTTGGTCACCGTCTATTGTTCCTGTTCCTGCACCGGCACTGTTTTCGCCATTTGTTACGTAATCGGCGGCGTCTTGTGCTGCTTGGCTAGACGTGCTGCTTGCTACAATCTTTGTTTTTCCGGTGTGATCGGCTTTCCACTTTGTTAAGGTTGCGTCATAAACAAGTAACTGCTTTGTAGTTGTGTCGTAATAGACCATTCCGTCTGTTGGGCTAGCTGGGCGACTAGCAGTGTTACCGCCAGTAACTGTTAATGAGCTGTTTGCTCCTAAGACTACGCTGCCTGTTACGTTTAATGTACCGCCAACGATTGTGTTTCCTGATGGCATTACGCTAAATACTGTTGTTGCGTTGGTGCTGTCGCGTACTCTAATAACTTCGGCTGTTTGACCTGTAAAAGCCTGGAAGTTAGCAGTAATGTTACCGATTGCACTAGACTGAATATTCATGTTGGTAGAAGTTTGTAGCGTTGTGCCGTTAATAATGTAGCCAGTCAAGCCCGTACAGTTATTGGCTGATGTACAAATAGAATAGGTACCCGCTGCGCTGTTTGGTAAGTTGTATGTTTGGTTTGCGGTTGGAGTCGTAAAACCAAATGTAGTTACACTTCCAGCATTGGTTGCTGTAAACGTACTGGCGCTTGTACCCTGCAAAGTAAACGGTACTGTTGTAGCGCCTACTGTTAATGCAGCGGTTGGAGTAATGGTGTTAGTAGACACCGTACCAATCGAAGCTGTGTTTGTTACAGTCAGTGCAGTTCCTGTTGCGGTAATGCTTAGTGCTCCTGTTAATGTGTTGGCTGTAGCACCAGACTGAGTGTAGCCACCATTTGTAGTGATTCCGGTTACACCACTTAGTGCACCAGCATTAATAATAAGACCGTTAATAGTGTTAGTTGCTGTAGGTGCAACTATG
>JBAXHY010000031.1:0-11110 GCA_037138655.1 bacterium
CCAGTGGCCTTTGTGCCAATGTCTTTTTTACCTGTTGCTGGTACTTTTTCGGTGTCATTTTGCTTGCTTTCGACTACAATCGCAGGCAATACAGGTGTTTTTATATCAAAATCCTTTAGCCCAGTACTTGCCGTAAATTCAATAGTTGAATCTACGTTAGAAACATCTGTTCTGAGTGTAATAGTTGCTTTTGGCATTATTACAAATCCTACAAACCATCCTGTAATAAGCAGGAATAATGCAAACGATCCCAAAAAAACTCTTAATCTAAAACTACCAAAATTTGGTACTTTTAATTTATGGTTTTTTTTGCCCAAAGTAAGTGTTTTTGTAATTTTTTGAGTGTTATCTATTTCTATAATATCGTCATTATTATTTGACGATTTTACAGTTGGTACTTCTTTTAAATTATCTAGTTCGTCGCTACTAACTTTACTAGGCAAAGTTAGTTCTTGGGCGACTTTTGCTAAAGTAGGTTTAGAACTTAGTGATTTAGCTGTGTGTAATCCTGCAGAAGTAGCTAAGGGTAAAATACTTGGATCGCTGGTTATTAATACAAGACTTTTTTTGTAAGAATCGGCAGCTTTTTTTAATAATTTCATATTAACAGTACTTAAAAATGTCGAAGCATGCTTTGGCAACACCAAGGCAACAACTTTGTCCCTGCTGTCTTCTAGTTTGTTGATTATTCCAGAAATGTCATCGTCAACATCTATGTATAAAACTTCTTTAGCCATTTAAGTTATACCTTTAATAATTTATTAATTTTATCTTTAACTTTTTTTGAATTACCGCTAGAATTTGCAATTGTATCTGCGCCTACCCTAAGTAGTCCCATAGCGGTAATAAAAGTATGGTCATTTAGCGTATTTGTAGAATCCGTAATTCCAGATACTTGTTCTGGTTGTATGTATCTTACGCTAGGTCGTTGAGTAAGCGGTAATCGCTTATAAAAATCACCGTTTTGTAATGATTCTGCCAACATATCTAACGAAGAGCCACCGCCACAAAGTAAAATTTGATTTGGTAATGTGTCTAGCGTAAATTCGCTTAACGCCAGTTCTACGCCACTTGTCCATACCGACAATGTTTTGTTTATTGCGGCTTCTATTGAAGGCACTTTTTGGTGTGGAATTCCGCTTCCACCCAAACCTAATTTAATTGCTTCTGCCTGTGAATAAGTTACGCCCATGTTGCGTTCTATAGATCTTGTAAAGGCTCTTCCGCCTATTCCAAACATTTTTGTACCCATTACGCCGCCGTCACTAACAACTGCTATGTCGGTTGTTCCACCGCCTACGTCCATAAGAATAGCGTCTAATTTTTTTTGCGACTCATCACCTACTACTGCACGAGCTACGGCAAAAGGTTCTGCTGCAACTGCTAAAAGGTCTAGGTCTAGGGTTTCTGCGACTCTTTCTAGTGCACCAATGTGAATCATCGGCGCAAAAGCAGCATAAAGTTGCACCATAACTTCTTTACCTTGGAATCCTACTGGGTTTGTTATGTCGTAACCGTCTATTTGCATACGTACAATTGCGCTATTAACCATTCGTACTTCGACTTCTTTGCCGCCCAGTTCTAGTGATAGTTGTTTTTTTGCTTTATCTAATGCCCTTGTTTGTACTAATCTAATTATTTTAGAAACTTCTTCGTCGTCTAGTGGTTTTTGTGAGTCTTTTCGGCTTACTGTAATTGTGTTGGTAGCGCCTTTTACTAGTTCTCCGGCGATTCCGATTACTGCCTGAGTGCCGTTTACGCCAGCTTGTTCTTCGGCCATCGCTAAAGCTTCGTCACAATTAGTAGTTACAGCTGCAATATCGGCAATAGCCCCTGCCTGCATGTCTGTAAGACCTTGGTGTACCTTACCTACTCCTACTATTTCTATAGATGAACCTTTTACCTTAGCAAGTAGTGCCTTAACATATTCGGTACCAATGTCTAAAGCTACAACGTATTGCTCGTTTGTACGAATTGGAACTTTTACCCTCGATAATGCCTTTTTGCTGGCACCTTTAATTTGCTTAAGCATATATACCTATATTGTAACACGCAGATATACTCAAAAGTGCCTTTATGGGCTTTTACGCTAGTACTGCTTTTATCCTACGAATACCCGCACTACTTGCTTCTTCTTTGATAATTTTAAATTTTTTACCATTTTCGAACAGCTGTAGAGTGTGGTCAACATGAGGTCCGCCACAAATTTCAAAACTAAATGGTTTATTAGATCCATCTGCAATCATTTTGTAGACTTTTACTACATCACCGTATCTGTCACCAAACTGACCTAATGCTCCCATTTGCTCGCGCGCAACTTTTGTAGGATATTCGGCAAAACTCACTTTTAAATCTTTGTTAATTTGTTCGTTAACTATGTCTTCTACCTGCTTAACTTGTTCGGGAGTAACTTTTTGGGAATGAGTAAAATCAAACCTTAAACGTTCTTCTGTTATGTTGCTTCCATTTTGAACAACGTGATCGCCTAATACGTCGCGTAATGCTTGGTACATAAGATGTGTTGCAGTATGATATTTTTTATGCTGATCGGTATGTCCGCCCAGTCCACCTTTAAATATACCCTTAGCCGCTGTTTGGCTTCGTTCGCGCTGTTGTTTCATTAATAAATCAAACTCTTCGCGCCATGTATCAGATACTTTAATTTCTTGCTTATAGGCTTCTTCTACACTTAGTTCTAACGGAAATCCGAACGTATCGTACAAAACAAATACTTCTTGTCCGGTAAGACCGTCTTCAGAAAGCTTAGAAAGCTGAATTATGCCTTTTCTTAGCGTTTGGCGGAATATTTTTTCTTCGTTGGCTAATACATCTATGACTTTATTTCGATTTTCGGCTACTTCGGGATAATCACTTTGGTACAAATCAGCAATAACTGGTACAAGTTCTTGCATAAAATTTTGTTCTATACCAAGTTCGAACGCAAATCGTATTGCGCGGCGCATTAGTCGTCGCATAACATAACCCTGTTCTTTATTGCTTGGCACAACACCGTCAATAGCCAAAAAGGTTGCAGCCCGTAAATGATCAGATATTACACGCATGCTTTCTGTGTGTTGTTCGTATGTTTTACCGCTAAGTTTTTGAAGTTTTTCTATGATTGGCCATAAAAGACTAATTTTAAACATATCCGAACTGTCAATTGCAGCTGCTGCTATTCGTTCCAAACCTGCTCCAAAGTCAACGTTTTGTGCAGGAAGTTTTTCGAACCCATTTTTGGTACGAATATATTCCATAAAAACGTTGTTACCTAGTTCCATATAACGGCCGCAGTCGCAGTTAGGATGACAAAATTCACCCCATTTAGTGTCGTGTTGTACGTTATCAAATAAGTAAAAAACTTCGCTGTCTGGGCCACATGGTTCACCAATTTTTACGTCTTTTGGTGCACCGTTTCGGCTCCACCAATTTTTTTCGTCGTAATAAAAGATTCTTCCGCCTTGGTCGCCAACTTTGTATCCGTTTTCTTCGCTACCAATTTCTACCTCTTTTGCGTCAATACCCTTACTAGCAAATAAATCTTTCCAGATTTCTCCACTTTGAGTATCTTTTGGTACGTTATGTTCTGCAAAACCACTGCAACAGGTTACATACAATTTTTTTGGATCTATACCGACTACGTCAACCAAAAAGTTAAAAAACCATGGAATTTGTTCGGCTTTAAAATAATCACCCAGACTCCAGTTTCCAAGCATTTCAAAAAAAGTCGTATGCCTATTGTCGCCTACTTCGTCAATATCTTGAGCTCTTAGGCATGTCTGACTGTCGACTAGTCTTGTTCCTGCTGGGTGTTTTTCGCCTAGTAGGTAAGGAATAAGTGGTTGCATTCCGGAACCCGTAAATAAAACGCTAGGTTCGTTGTACGGCACCATAAGTGCACGAGGAATAACCGCGTGTTTTTGCGTTTTGAAATATTCAATGTATTTATTGCGAATGTCTTGTGCGTTCATATACAAGTTATTTTAACAGATTATTCCGCCACCAATGCATACATCTTTTTGGTATAAAACTGCAGATTGCCCAGCTGTTAACGCTCTTAACGGTTCGGCTAATTCTAAAATATAATTATTACCCTGTTTTTTGATTGATTTAACTATTGTAAGAGGGCCTCTGTGTCTTGTGCGTACGACTAGTTCTTTTAGATCTGGGTTTTTTGATATCCAGTGTGGACTAGTTAAAGTTATAACGTCATTCCACAATTTTTTATCCTGAATATCTGTAGTTACGTAAACTTCATTTTTAGCCATGTCTTTACCAGTAACGTAATACGGCAATCCGCCCCCTACGCTAAGTCCGTGCCTTTGACCAATAGTGTAATACACGGCACCGTCATGAGTACCTATATTCATTCCGTACTGATTTTTAATATCTCCACTTTTTTGAGGTGGTAAAAACTGTTGCAAGAATTCTTTAATTCCAACTTTTCCTACAAAACAAATTCCCATACTTTCTTTTTTTGTAGCTGTAATAAGATTGTACTTTTTTGCTAATTCTCTTACTTCGGGTTTTGTGTAACCACCAATAGGAAATAATGTTTTGCTTAAAGCTTCGTCAGTTACTCTATACAAAAAATATGTTTGGTCTTTGTTGTTGTCTTTTGCAACTAGCAATTTACCGTTACTTGTTTGAGCATAATGTCCGGTTGCTATAAAGTCTGCTCCCTGTTCTAACGATGCTTCTAAAAATAATTTAAACTTAATTTCTTGGTTACACATAATATCTGGATTAGGAGTTTGACCAGCTGTAAAACCGTCTAACATATACTGAACTACCCTGTTAAAATACTCATTCTCAAAATCAAACATTTTAAATTCGATTCCAAGTTGAACAGCTACGCGTTTGGCGTCTTGGTAATCTTCTTTCCATGGGCAAGAAAATCCTGGTAAATCACGAGACCAGTTTTTCATGTATACACCAACAACGTTATAGCCCTGCTCTTTTAAAAGAGCAGCTGCTACAGAGCTGTCAACTCCACCAGAAAGACCTACATATACTGTTTTTGTCATTGTAATTATTATATAATATTTTACTATATAATTCGAATTTGTTTAGTATTAATTTTAAAAATATTAATACTAGTCGCCAAAAGGTCGTTCACCGCGAGTAATTTTTTTGCGAAGCATGTGAAGTTCGTATTTTTTACCTAACCAAAACGTACTAAATATAAACGGAATAATAACCGACGCTGGTTGCCATACTATTTTTGTTCTTACGCCGCTTACAGGTTGAGAACCAGGGTCGCTAGAACCAATATTTGTTTGGCTGAGTGGTCCGTTGCCAACTCCAACTATTTGTAAAAATGCTCCAATTCCATCGCGGTCTACAACTTTAACTATAGTGTTATAGATACCAGCCGATTTATAAATATGTTTAATGTCAAAAGATCCAGGAAAAGCTTGACTAGAAAGATCAGCTTCAGTATCGTCACCCCAATCTACACTTACTGCATAAGGTCCCGTACCGCCACTAATAATTACTGGCCACACAAGAACAGTGTTAGGGTTTGCTCCACGCTTTGCATAGTTACTGGTTATGGATACGCGTGAACCAGCGCCGGCTTTAGTATCGTTAAAACTTACTTGTACTGTATTAGAATCAGGACCTGGCTGATCGATTGAATCATATACACGTGCTACAAGTTCGTTTTGTCCCGAAAACAAATCAAGCAGCAAAGAATAACTACCGTTTACGCACTGTACTGACCCGCCAAATACGTTATTTTTAAAAATCTTAACAAGTAGATCGGTCGTACATATTCCTGTTACTTTTACGGGGACTTCTTTAAATACTTGGTTGTTAGTAGGAAAAGATATTGTAGGAGCTACCGTTGGTGGAGGCGCACTTATTTTACCTGTAAGACCTATAGAATCAGACTTTTGAGTAAGTGCAAAAACATTTACGGGACTTAAAAGTAATGCCATAAACAAGCACGTCGGTGCAATTTTTTTAATTAGTGTGTTTAATATCATTTTTATGATTACGCTTATAGATATAGCATACAGTAAATATACAAAAATTAAAATTATAAAAGCGTCACCGTTTTGATGACGCTTTTATGTTTACTAGGTTAATCTAGTTATTATGATCTTTTTGAAACAGGTCGGCTGATATACCTTTTGTATAGGTATATTGCTGCGACTACAAGCGCTACAAGCAATATGCCTGCAATAGCAAGGAACCAAATTGGCAAGTACCAAAATGATGCTGTTACAAGTAGAATTTCGCCCTTAGCAAATGATACGTTAGCTTCTACTGTGTATCGTCCCGGTAGTTTAATACCTTTAATATCATTTTTAAACGAACGAGTAGTATTTGGCAAAACGTTTCCGCGTGGCACAGTATCGTTAAGTTCGTATGAATCAACTTGACTGCCATTCATATTTTTAACTAATACTTTTCCAAAAGGCTTGGCAAATCCGTTACCAGTGTTTTTAACATCTACAGCTACTTTTTTGGGAACAGATGTAAATATACTAGCTGATTTACCAGCTGCATTAAGTACCTGTACGTTTTGTACTTGGATTTTTTGTGTGATGTTTCCTGGTACTTCTACCAAAAGAATGGTAGCAACGCTAGCGTTAAGTGATACCTGTGAATCTGGCTTTGTGCCGTCTCCTGCGTCAGGTACTGATGTAAAACGAATTGCACCAAAGTATGCTCCAGAAATAGCGTTTTCTGGTACTTGGATTGTTAGTAATACTTCTTTAGTTTCTTCTGGTCCTAATGCTACATCTTCTAGTCCTAAGATAAATGTTGCAAGTGAACTAGATGACACTTCACTTGTTCTGTCTATAATTAACTTAGGGTTACCAGTATCTGAATCTGCTTCAAAGTCGTTTACAAAAGCTTTTGCAATAACTTTACCTTTAGTAAGGTTTTTAACTTGAATAGATACTGTTTCTGCTTTACCTTTTTCGATACTAAATTCAGCTTTTGTAGGTGAAATGCTTAAACCATTACCTGAGCCTTGTGCCGCTACTGGTATTGCTTGCATAGCTAACATTGATACTGCTACTAATACAGCTACCAATTTATTTTTATACTTCCTTAACACTATCTTCCTCCTTATTTTGTCTGCTTCTTGCTAAAGCTTAAACAAGAATGGGCTGTAAAGCAAGTGTTCTTAGTAGTAGTTAAAACAACTATTAGAACAAAACAGTAGCAACATAGGTAATTGTAGTCGCATAAAAACCTGCACTTTGAGTTGCAGAAATATTAACGATGTAGCTTACGGTAAAAACGTTAAATTCCGTAGGAAGCAACGATTCAGCGATTTTTTCGCCATTAACTAATCTAAAAATATTAGGTGTGTTGTATCCAACCGATGCTACGCCCGTTCCAGTTCCCGAAATGTCCACGCCTAGCGATGGTACGGTATTGGATTTTAAATTAATACCAAACTGACTTACACCTGTTCTGCTTATATCTCCGGTTGCCAGTGCAGGAATAGTAAGGTTACCTGCTGTCATGGTGTTACCGTCTAAATACACACCGTAACCAACTGGGTCGTTTGTAGCTATAGCAAACTGCGAAGTTGTAGTAGAAGTAAGTAATTTATTAAATTCACCAAAACTAAATAATTGTCCACTCATAGAACTACAATCAGGCGCTACAACCACGGCAGCACAAAATGTTAAGTATGGAGGCACAAAACCTCCAACACCTAGTCCACCAGACGTACTAAAGGCTATAGAACCTTGATCAGTAAAAAGGCCAGTCGCGTCGGTAGTGACATAAGTTGTAATACGAACATAAATTGTAATAGAAGGCGTTGAAGGGTTGGTAACATTGCTAAAAACATAATGGCTGGGTCCAATACTGGTGTTAACAGAAGATCTAGTAAGTATTAGTGAGTTAAATGTAGTGCTAGGATGTACGCTAAAGCCCGTCTCGCCTGTTTGCGTGTCAATAACGGCAGTTGTTACGTCCATTCCTGCAGGAGCAGCACAGGCCACGGCTACGTTAGGCGAATTGGTGCAGTATTCGAACTTAATTGAACCTATAGGACTTATATTTGGCACAGAGAATGCAAAATCGTGTGCTGTAACTTCGCTTATTTTTGAAGTTGCAACAATAACGGAACGCTGCGACAAAAATGCAGCATTTGCAGGTAAATATGAACCTAAAACTAGCACTACTCCTAGGAGTAGTGCTAGTAATGAAAGTCGTAATGTTTTAGTTGTTGCGTTGTGCATATAACTCAATCATTCGTTACTTTATTATAGTCCGTTGTCTAGATACATTCTACAATACTAACCTAGAATGTAGGAGTTGCTATGTAGGTTGTTGTAACTGTGTATGAACCTGTTGGAGTAGTTGAAGCAGCTGCTGCGCCAAAACGTACTTTTACAATTTCATCGTCTACAACACCTGTAGATGAGGCTAATGTAGCTGCTGTAGAAGAGTTGTTCCAAGCAAATTTTAAGCCTGTGTCACCTAAAGTTATGTCTTCACAGTCTGCTGAAGATGTTGTCGTAGCATCAGTGTTGCTGTAAGCAGCTGGTACTGATCCTAGACCTGTAGTTGTTCCTTGCGTTGTATCAATACATGGAATCTGTAGTCCAAATGCTTCTACACCAACAGTAAATGTTGTTCCTGTGTTAGATGCTTCTTGGAAACACTGGTCAGTTAATGTTGCATTTGATGCGTTACAAGTTGCGCCAGCTACACGGAAATCACGTAGCTGTTGTACGCCTGTTGCTGCTGATTCTGGGAAGTAGCTAACTACTGATCCGCCAGAAGCGTTAGTGTTTAGCATCAAAATACCGTATTTGTCGTTTGATCCATTAGTAGCTGTTACACCTACTGGTGAAACTGCTATAGATGAGTTGTCAACAATACCAACGTCGATTGTTGCAGCGTTTAAAGCGCTACATGTTGATAGGTCGCCTGGTAGTGCTGCTGCATTAGTAATTGCTGCGACACAAAAGTCTAAACGTTCCTGAACACGACCATTTGTTACAAGTTGGTCAACAAAAGCTACTGCAACAGTACCTGAGTCAACTAATGTAGCGTAGTTAGCGTCACTATATACACCTATTCGGATATATACAGTTTGCTTAGAGCTAGGAGCTGTAATAGTACCAATTGTGTGTGTTACTGCACCACCGCCAGTTGTAGCGTCGGAACGAAGAAAACATCGTTGGTAAGTTTGTGATGTGCTTAAACATGCACCAAGATCGGCACCTGTACGGGTTGCAAATGCTGTACCGTTGTTAGGAAATCCAGATTGTGATGTGTGTGTAGCAGCGTTTACTGTCATACCGGTTGGTTTTGTACATGTACCTAGTGGTGTTGTACAAAAATCGTACACAATACCTTGTAATGCTGCTGATGTTGTAGGTAGAGTATATGCAAAAGCAATACTTACACCTGTTGCAGATACTTTACTGTTGTCTATTGTTGCGCTACGTGACGTTAAATAGTTAGCTGATGCTTGTCCACTTGCCAAAATAGGCAATATGCCAGCAACAACTAGTACGGCAGCTTGTACAAACAATAATACCGATCTAGATGCGCTTTGCATACTATTAATAGTATTATTTTTAACCATTGGTTAATTTCTCCTTATAAGGTTGTTGTTTATTTTAGGTTAATTGCCATACTCTTTATAACACGTCAAAAATATAACCACAAGTGTTTTTATTAATTAGGCTTATACACAATTGTGTACAAGCCTTACAAATTTAATACACGCCCTTTGTCAGCGTATATTAAATATTCTTGTTTTAATTATTTATTAGAACGTAGGAGTAGCAATGTAAGTAGTTACTACTGTATAAGCACCTGTAGGTGTAGTTGCCGAAGCTGTTGCACCAAATCGTACTTTAACAATTTCTCTGTCTACTACATTTGGAGTAGCTGTAGAAGCTAGTACCTGTGCTGTACCTGAGTTGTCCCAAGCAAATTTTTTGCTAGTGTCGCCTGTTGCAGGGTCTTCGCAAGTTGTAGAAGAAGTTGTTGTACCGTCGGCGTTATAGCCTGCAGAACCAGCAGGGACAGTTAGTGCTGTTGTTGCACCTGCAGTAAAGATACAAGGAATATTCATTCCAAACCATTCTGCACCGGTTGCAATAGTTGTGCCGGTTGCACCGCCAACAGCTGGTCTAAAACACTGGTCAGTTAATACTGTTTCTGTTGCGTTACAAGTTGCACCTGTTACTCTGAAGTTTCTTAACTGTAACGTACCTGTTGCTGCAGATTCAGGGTAGTAAGATATTGATGATCCACCGCTACCGTTTGTGTCTATCATTAAGATTCCATATTTGTTGTCTGCACCGTTACCGCCAGAAGTTGCTACTGGAGATATTGCGAATGTAGTATTGTCTACTATACCGATATCGATAGAGTTAGAAGCTAATGCTACACAACCAGCTACTGTAGTTGGTTCAGATGCAGCGTTGTCTAATGAAGCGACACAAAAGTCTAAACGTTCCTGTACTCGACCAGATACTGTAAGTTGGTCTACAAACGCTACAGCGACTGTACCTGAGTCAACAAGTGTAGCGTAAGAAACATCGCTATATAAAGCAATTCTTATGTACACTGTTTGTTTTGATGTTGGTGCTGTAATACCACCAACTACGTGTTGTACTGTTCCACCACCAGTTGCCGCTTGTGTTCGCAAATAACAACGTTGGTATGTTTGTGATGTGCTCAAACATGCACCAAGATCGGCACCACCACGTACCGCAAATGCAGTAGCGTTAGTTGGGTATCCTGTTTGACTAACATGCGTAGCTGCGTTAACTGTCATACCAGTTGGTTTTACACATGTTCCTAATGGAGTCGTACAAAAATCATAAATGATTCCTTGTAGGGCTGATGTGGTTGTTGGCAAAGTGTAGTCAAATGTAATTCCTACACCCGTTGCCGCAACCTTACTGTTGTCTATTGTTGCCTTACGACCAGTAAGTTGTGCGGCACCTGCATGTCCTGGTGTTAGTAACGCCAACAATGACGCTGCAACCAACACTAATGACTGTAATATTAAATTTGCTGTTTTTAGGCTACTTTTAAAGCCAACAGCTATATTGCGCTTGCTCATAGGTTTTGTACTCCTTTAAAGAGTTTTTTATTTTTATTAAGGTTT
>JBAXHY010000032.1:0-10931 GCA_037138655.1 bacterium
TACTGCTACTTTATGCAGTTACTGCAAACACCCTGAATTTCTAACTGGTGTGATAGTATTTTAAATCCGTGTTTTTTAGCTAGATCATTAATGTCCTGTTCTATATGTGAATCACCATCGGTAGATATTAAAAGTCCGCAAATACTACAACTAATGTGATGATGATGTTCTTGGTATTTGTCGGAAAGTTCTATTTTATACTTCCAGCCAATGTTTAGTCGCTGTACAATGCCCAGCTTTTCATACAAATCTACAGTACGATATACGCTTGCTCTGTCTGTTATTTTGTCTAAATTTAATACTAAATCCTTCATTGCTAAAGGTTCTTTATTAATTAATGCATCAAATACAGCCAAACGTGTTTTAGTGACACTAAAATTATTAGAATTTAACTGCTTAATTAGGGTAGCGTGTACGTTGTCCATTGTTGCAAATTATACTAATATTGCGACATAATTGCAATAAATATGACACAAAGCGTAGTATTAATACGAAAGGTTAAATAAATGGCAACATATTGGCAAGTTATATTTTTTTCGTTAGTTGGAGGCGTTTTTTCGTTAATTGGTGGAGTATTACTGCTAAGCAGGCAAAATTCCGCACAAGCTTTAGCTAAATACGCAACTCCATTTGCAGCAGGTGCTTTGTTAGCTGCGGTATTTTTAGATTTATTGACTGATGGTTTAGAAGAATCATCTACAACTACAGTTATGTGGTCTGTACTTATTGGTATAGCATTGTTCTTTTATTTAGAAAGATTCTTGCGTTGGTTTCATCATCACCATGAACATGAAAATGATCAAACTGACCATAGAGTAGGCATGATAATTATCGGCGATACGTTGCACAACGCCTTAGATGGCATAGCAATTGCTGCAAGCTTTTTAATAAGCGTTCCTACGGGCATTGTAACTACGATAGCTGTAGCAGCTCATGAAATTCCTCAAGAAATTGGTGATTTTGGTTTGCTTTTATCACGCGGGCTAAGTCGCAAAAAGGTACTATTTGTAAATGTTTTTAGTGCTTTGGCTACAGTTGCGTTAGCGGTCATAACTTTTGCACTAGGTAGCGCCGATAAGTTACCGTTAGGCGCACTTATAGGTGTGAGTGCTGGATTTTTGTTATACATAGCTATGAGCGATTTAATTCCTAGTATCCACGAAGAATCTTCGCATAAAAAACTATTCGATTGGCGACCAGTATTATTTGTACTTGGCATTGCTACTGTTGCTATTGCGATTCAAATTGCTCATAAATTTATAGATGTAGGCCACTAAATTACTCGTTGTAAGCTATAATATAAACATGCAAGTGCTTATTGTAGTGTTATTACTTATAAACGTGGCGGCCGTCATATTTTTTATGCGAGCCAAAAAGCCAGCAGAAGATAATCAGTCACAGCTGATGTTAAAAGCAGACATTCAAGCAATGAGTATGCAGGTAGAAAAGTTACAAGAAAAATTAAGCGGGCAGTTAGATACAAAATTAGATAAAAATCAAGAAAGTATGACTCGTCAATTAGCGGCAAGTGCAAAACTTGTAGCCGATGTTACAGAACGACTTACAAAATTAGACGAAACAAACAAGCGAGTTGTAGATGTGGCCGATGAACTTAAGTCTTTACAGAACGTACTTCAAAATCCAAAACAACGCGGAGTTTTAGGAGAATTTTATTTGGATCAAATTTTGCAGAATTTGTTACCAGCAAGTTCTTATGCACTGCAATATAAATTAGCCGAAGGCACAATCGTTGATGCAATAATAAAACTAGACGACAAGTTATTGCCTATAGACAGTAAATTTAGCCTTGAAAATTACAATAGGTTAATAGACGCGTCTGCCGAAGACAGACCAGCATTAGAAAAAGCATTTAAAGAAGACCTAAAAAAACGAATAGACGAAACGGCAAAATATATTCAACCCAAAAACGGTACATTAGACCAAGCATTAATGTTTATTCCCAGTGAAGCAATTTACTACGACCTGTTAGCAAATAAAGTTGGTGCAAGCGGTGTGTCCGGTCGTGATTTAATGCAGTACGCGGCAGTAGATAAACATGTAACAATTGTTGGTCCAAGTACTTTAAGTGCAATGCTTCAAGTTATTGTACAAGGATTACGAAGTTTAGAGATTCAAAAAGACACCGAAGTTATTCGTAAAAATGTAGATTTACTTACTAAACATTTAGGAGCATACGAAGGATACTTTAAAAAAGTAGGAAACTCATTAGGCGCAACTGTAGGACACTATAATAATGCCTATAAAGAACTCGGTAAAATAGACAAAGACATGGTTAAAATTGCCGGTGGCGAATCTGTAATTGACCCAGTATTACTAGACAGACCAAATACCGACGAAGATTTTTAGATTATTTTTTAGATATTAAATCAATTGCTAATGCAGCCGACCAACTAAAGTTTTTAGCACCAGCTGGTTCACCAGTTTTGGCAGAAAAATATTCAAACGGTCCGTTGTTTTTAACTAATTCAATAGTTTTAGCTTTTATGTGGTCGGCTTCTTTGGTGTGTCCTATTCTATTAAGCCCATCTATAATCAACCAATTGGTATTTATCCATGTAGGTCCCTGCCAATATCCAAATTCTTTGTACCAGCTATAACTTACGGGTACGCTTGGAATAGGGTAATTTGTGCCAAAATTATCTCGACTTTTAATAAGTTTAATTAAACTTAATGTCTGTGCCTCGTTTGTTAGTCCAGCATAAATAGGAAACAACGTTGCAAGGCTGGGTTCTTTAATTAGTTTATGAGTTACAAAGTTACGACTATAAAATTGTCCAGAAAAAGGATCCCATAGTTTGTCAGTAACTGCTTGTCTGCCCAAGTGTACTCTTTCGTTTAGCCAATCTGGCACTTCGTGTCCTATGGTTTTTGCAATATTACGTAAATGGTCATGTGCCCTTATTAAAATACAGTTAAACGCTAAATCTTGAACCACAAAATGACTACGCGTTAGTATTTTTTCGATATCCCAATTTTTGCGCTTTAACCTGCGCACAACATCGTAATACAAAAGTGCTTCGGTGTCTGATATTCGTTCCCCAGGCGGAACGTACATAGTGTCTCGTCTAATTAGGTCAATAATTTTATCGACCCGAGTGTTTTCGATTAGTCCAATCCACCATGGTTTATGGTGCATCATAAGTTGATTAATCCAGGGCGGTGAGTTGTCTAGGCCGCTTTCCCAGGGGTGTATTAATAAAACTAACCCTTCTTCGTGCGGGTCGCGTTCTTTATATAGCCATTCGTGGTACGCCAATACGGCGGGGTACACTGTTTGGTACCAAACCCTACGTTCTGGTAATTTTAATTTTTTACCTATACAAAAGATCGCTTCGGCTAACATCGGTGGTTGCGTAATGCCGCTAGTAGCAATATCATCAGGCGAATAAGAACTTCGCTTACTTTGCCACATGTTTCTGTCGCGTTTGTGTTCGTCGCCTTCTGCGAATATCATATTAGGAATCATACCGTTGGCCCATTGTCCGCGCAGTAAACTAAGAAGTTCTTTTTGCGCCCTATCAATATCGTAATTAGACAACCCAATTGCAATAAAACAACTATCCCAAAGCCATTGATGAGGGTATAGCCCACCTGCGGGTATTGTGTAGTTGCCCCGCTGATTATTTGCTAAAACTTTTTTACAGTCGGCTAAGACGGATTCGTTATCCATGTGTTTATTATATGCTTAAGCTAAGATTATCTGAAATTAGTAAAGTTTAAAGGAAAATCAAAATCGGCTGCTCTTATTACATCCATTGCAGATTGTAGTTCGTCTTTTTTGGCGCTTGTTACACGTACTTCTTCGCCTTGAATTTGAGTTTTAACTTTTGGCAAATTGTCTCTGATTAAGCTAGTTACTTTTTTTGCTTTTTCTTGGTCTAGTCCTTGTTTAAAGGGTACTTCTTTTGATGTCTGAAAGTTATTAGTTGCACTTTGCTTGCTTTCGTCTAGGACTTTTTGACTTATTCCTCTTGCAGCAAGCTTTTTTCTGATTATTTCTATGATGCTGTCAATCTGAAAGTCACTGTTGCCAGTTATTTTAAAACCGTTTTTATCGGTACTAAACCACTCCAATTTTGCAGGGGTGTTTTTAAAATCATATCTACTGTCTATTTCGCGATTTGCTTGGTCTAAAACATTATTCATTTCTGCTTTATCGAAGTCGCTGACTATATCAAACGAAAATGTACTTGCCATATATACTTAAAAGAATAATATATACAGACAGTATGCGCAACATTAACGACCAACAAACTAGCTTAGTTAGCAATGAAATGCTAAACGTAGTAAGCCAAAATTTTGAACTAGCGCCTGATCCAGACGAAGTATTAACGTATCATGACGTAAATCACACGCAAAGGGTCTGTGCGGTGTCGAATATTATGATCCGTAACTTAGACACTAATTTTGAACTTACACGTACAGACAAAAATATTATTTATATTGCAGCGTCGGGTCATGACACAGTTATGGTAGAACACCCAAGTGTATTTATAAATGCTGATCACCCAGAATTTATAAAAAAAAGAGTTAGAAACATGTCTGGGTGTGCAGAACAAGCTAGCGCAGATTTATTAGAGCAAGAGTGCTTAAAAGTTGATATTTGCCACGATAATATAGATTTAATTAAGTTTGCTACGTATTCTACGGTCGTAGATTTTGTAAACGGTCGGTTGGTTCAACCAAATTTGCTTAACGGCGGAAATAAATTAATTAATTTTATTGTAGCCAAATCCGATATTTTTAATCTTCCACTTCAGTCGGTTTCGGATAAAGAAGACACTATAATTAGTTTATGGCTAGAACAATACCCAGATGCTGTTAAAGCTTTAATAAACAATAAACTAGTCATTAACGAAGATCATTATAATTGGATTGCAGATAATCTTGGATATTTTTTAAGTCCTTTGCAGGTGCAGTTTGCAGAATCTCAACGGAACAGTCTTTTTAGCGATGCAGAAAACTGCCAGTTATCTGTTGGTGCGATGCACGCGCTGTCTAGGTTGTTTTCTGGCAGAATTCACAAAAACCATATTGCAGATATAGATAGAATTGCCAATAAAGTATTGCAAACGCCAGAATCTATTACTAAAGCATTACACAAAGCGGTTCGTTCGATTATTCAATCAAGGTCATGTTTACTCAAGAGCGTGTAGTGTTATTTATAAACTAAGAATTAAACATACACAAAGTATCAATAATAAGATACAATTAATCTTAAGATGGGTTACACGAACGAACAAGTTAAAGCTGTTGCAGATGTGCTATTACCAAAAGCAAAACAGGGCGACAATACAATCTTGCGAAGCGTAGAGCTTAAAAGTCTTTTTGACCAGCTAAAATCTTTATCACCCGAAGAAAAGGGTATGTTCGGAAAACAAATTAACGAACTAAGACAAGAACTAGAAAAGTTATTGTCAGAAGTAATAGTCGAAGAAGACACTAAAGAACCAATTGACGTAACTGCTCCTTGGGATGTTAATGTTCATTCATTAAATTTGTCTAAGATTTTAACGCCAGAAAAAGGCAGTGTTCACCCATTAATGAGCGAACTAGAAATAATTCTTGATATATATTACCGAATGGGTTTTTTGGCTATAGAATCTCGCCAAATTGATGACGATTACCACATGTTTGAAAGTTTAAACTTTCCTGAAGGTCATCCTGCAAGAGACGATTACGATACGTTTATGACAGATGATGGTTTTATTGCACCGGCTCATACAAGCACCATGCAAAACAGAGTCTTAAAACAATATAAAGAAAACTTAGACAAAGACGAACCTATTGCAGTAGTTATACCAGGAAGAGTTTACCGCAATGAAGATATTGACGTAACGCATGAGCATACTTTTTACCAAATAGAAGGGGTGTATGTAGATAAAAATATTAATGTAGGCAACTTGGTAGCAGTGCTGCGTACTTTTATGAGTGAATATTTTGGGCAAGAACTCAAAGCTAAAATTCAGCCATTTTATTTTCCTTTTACAGAACCTAGTTTTGAATTTGCTATTGAACGACCTGAGGCACTTAGAAAAGGTAGCACCGAAGCAGATTTATGGCTAGAACTATTAGGATGCGGAATGATACATCCAAATGTATTAAAAGAAGCAGGTATAGACAGTAATATATATACAGGATTTGCTTGGGGTGGTGGATTAGAAAGATTAGTTCTTATGAAATACGGTATCGAAGATATTAGGCATTTTGAAAGCGGAAAATTAGACTTTTTGAGGCAATTTTAATGAAAGTATCAATAAACTGGGCTCAGCAATTTAGTAATGTAGATATTAAGACTATTCCTAAAGACGAATTATTAAAAAAAATCGGTGAACAGCTTGGATCAATTGAAGAAGTTATTGAATTAGGCTCTAAATATGACGGAATTGTTGTTGCAAAGGTTGTTTCTTGTGTTCCTCACCCTGACGCAGATAAATTACATATTTGCAGAATAGATGACGGTGGCGTTGTTGGCGGCATGGAGCGAGGCGACGATAACTTGGTTCAGGTAGTATGTGGTGCGCCAAATGTTAAAGAAGGCATGACGGTGGCATGGTTACCCCCAGGTTCTACTGTACCTAGCAGCAGAGGCAAAGAACCCTTTGTTTTAGGAACAAGAGAACTGCGTGGAGTAATGAGTAACGGTATGCTTGCTAGTGCAGCCGAACTTGCAATTAGTGATAATCATGATGGTATTCTTGAAATCAGCGATAAAGAAGTTAGCGAAGCACTAATGAAACCAGGCACTGACTTTAAAAAATTATACGATCTTGACGATTTAATTATTGACTGCGAAAACAAGATGTTTACTCACAGACCTGATTGTTTTGGTATTTTGGGCGTTGCCAGAGAACTTGCAGGTATTACGCATCAAAAATTTGTTAGTCCTGAATGGTACAGAAACACGCCACTATTTAAAGATGCCAACGATCTTCCACTTAAAGTTAAAGTAGAATCAAAATTAGTTTCTAGATTTATGGCAGTTGCAATGGACAACGTTAGTGTTAAGCCAAGCCCAATTAAAATTCAAACACAACTTACAAGAGTTGGAATAAGACCAATTAATAATATTGTTGATATTTCTAACTGGTTAATGCATCTTACTGGGCAGCCAATTCATATTTACGACTATGATAAAGTCAAAAAATCCAGTAAAGATACTGCTACTTTAATTGCACGACAAGCCGACAAAGACGAAAAAGTTAAGTTGCTAAGCGAAAAATCTGTAGTATTAGACGAATCAAACATTATAATTGCAACAGATAAACATGTAATCGGCTTAGCTGGTGTTATGGGAGGCAGCGATACAGAAGTAGACAATGATACCAAGAGTATAATTATAGAAATTGCTACTTTTGACATGTACAGCATCAGAAGAACGGCAATGAAGCACGGTATATTTACAGATGCAGTTACTCGATTTAACAAGGGTCAAAGTCCATTACAAAACGACAGAGTTATGGCTAAGGCAATGGCAATGGTTCACGAATATGCAGACGCTACTCAGGCTAGCAGGGTAATTGACATAAAAGATCAAACTGTTAAAAACTTACCAACTGTAAATGCACATATAGATTTTATAAACACAAGACTGGGTAGTTCCCTTACTGTGTTAGAAGCCACTAATCTTTTAGAAAACGTAGAATGTGTCGAGACTGTATTGTTGGACCAAGAAATACGTAGTTACCTTACTTCTGCCGGAGATGTTACCGAAAGATTAGAGCGTATAGGTGTTAAGATTATCGAACAAACTGTAAATAACGAGTATAAATTAATAATCCCTATCGAAGCCATAGAAGAATACGAAAAACTAATGTCTTGGAGTATTAAGCCAGGGACTTGGGCAGAATACATTGGAGCAAGAAGTGTCTTTATTTTTAAAGATCTAGACACAAAAGTAAATCGTTACGAAGTTACTCACGACACAGACCATGAAATAGTAGAAATGTGCCGTAGTATATCTAACGAATATTACACTAGCCTAGATAGTTTGCTTGATGGTACAGCTTGGTACAAACCTCTACTGCCACTGGCAAAAACTTATTTAATGGAAACCTCGGATGCAAGTAGTGTTACTGTAGCGCCACCATTTTGGCGACGAGATATAGAACTGCCAGAAGATTTAGTCGAAGAAATAGGTCGTTTATACGGATTCGACAACCTACCTGTTGCATTACCAAAAAGGACAATTACTCCAGCTAAAAGAAACGAACATCTAGAACTTACAACCAAAGTTCGTAACATTCTTTCTGCCGCAGGTGCAAACGAACTGCTAACTTATAGTTTTATTAATGCAGATTTAATAAGCAAAGTTAACCAAAATACTGATCTTGCATATCATTTAAGAAACGCATTAAGTCCTGACCTTCAGTATTACAGAATGAGCATTACCCCAAGTTTGCTAGATAAAGTCCATATGAACATTAGATTAGGCTACGAAAGCTTAGCAATATATGAAATGGGAAGAACGCACAATAAGGTCGATGCTGTGTCTAAGGGCGAAGTACCCGAAGAATTCAACATGTTAGCTTTTGTTTATAGTAAAAATGGTAAGTCCACTAACGGATCAGCATTTTTTTATGCAAAAAAATACTTAAACTTTTTAGCTAATAAACTTGGACTTGAACTTGATTACGAGCCAATTGGCGAAATGCCAGATTTTCCGGTGGCAAAACCTTTTAATCCTGAACGTTCAGCTTTTATTCATATAGCAGGAACAAAACATGTCTTAGGAATAATAGGGGAATATAAGCAGTCTATTTATAAATCTCTTAAGTTGCCCATTAATACAGCAGGTTTTGAAATAGGCACAAAAGAACTGCTAAAAAGCTTAAAAGATGCAAAAGTTGACTATAAACAACTACTCAAATTTCCTAAATCTCAGCAGGATGTAACTTTAGAAGTACCAGCAACTACAAGCCACGGTACATTAACTAAAAACATAAAATCTAGTTTAATTAAAATAGAAAAAGAACACGGATACGTTGCATCACTAATATGTGGTGATATATATAGCCCAGAAAAAAGTAACAAAAAAAGAATTTCGTATAGCGTAACACTGGCACACCCAGCAAGAACACTTACAACAGAAGACGTAAGTAGGGCAATAGATGAATTGTCACGTCAGGCAGTTGCTGAATTTGCTGCCGTTAGAATTTAATTATGAAAAAATTATTAATTAGTTTTAGCGGATTTGTCTTTGTTGTATTAATAATTTTTACTAGCACTAAGACTGTATCTGCAAGCACTCAAGATTTTATAATTAATAATTTTGACGCACAATACAAAATTACTAACCAAGATAAACAAGGAAAATTAGAAGTTACAGAAAAAATTGACTTAACTTTTTCTGACTTTAATAATGGTATTTTTAGAGCTATTCCTAACAAATACAAAAACCAGTCTTTAGAAATAACTAATATTTTAGTATCTAGCCCAACTGGTGCGTCTTCGGAATATTCTACACTTTACCAAAACGATAATACAGTTTTAAAAATAGGAAACGCCAATAAAACAGTTACCGGTAAGCAGAGCTACATTATTAAATATGTAGTTAATAACGTCATTACTTTTTATAATAATCATGACGAATTTTACTGGAACATTAACGGTAATCAATGGGAACAAACATTCGAAAAAGTTAGCGTAAGTTTACAGCTTCCTAAAGAACTTGAATTGTCTTTAGACAAACCAATTTGTTTTACAGGAGTAATTGGAAGTAAATTTAGTGATTGTACAATTAGGTATAACAAAGACACCGCAACTATAAACGCATCAATAAATAAGCCCTTATTGTCTTATGGTAATTTATCTACTGTCATTGGGTTTAATAAAAATTACTTTACTCCAATAAGTAAAAAAGAAAAAATATTAAAAATGGTATATTTTGCTGCAGAGGCGTTTAGTATGCCGTTAGTACTTGGAAGTTTAGCTTTTAGTAGATGGCGCAAGCAGGGCAGAGACCCTAAAGGGCGTGGTGTGATTGTGCCGCAGTACGACGTTCCAAAAAATTTATTGCCCGCCGAAGTTGGAGCAATAGTTAATTTTAAAGTAGGACAAAAAGACATTACAGCCACAATTATTGATTTGGCAGTAAAAAAGTATATAAAAATAATCGAAGAAACAGTGGACAGAAAAATTCTAAAAGACAAAACTATATATAAATTTGAACTATTAAACGAAGATGTGTCTTTGCTAAATAACTATGAATCTACGTTTTTAACAGGATTATTTTTAAACACTCTTAGTAAAGGTGCAGTAGTCGAACTAAAAGATTTACAAACAAAATTATACGTTTCTGTTAATGCAGTTAAGATCTTTATTAATAAAAAACTAGTTACAGATGGCTATTTTAGGTCGGACCCTTCTAAATCTGGAATTTTACTTTGGGTTATAGTAGGTTTTTCGATTATTGGTATGTTTACATTGTCTGCGTTCATTGGTCCAGGATTTGTTACTGGTTTAGTACTATCAATCCCAATTGTTGCAGCATTTGCGTTAGCTATGCCAGCACGTACTGCTTTAGGAGTAGATGCAAAAGAGTATGCACTTGGTTTAAAAATGTACCTAGAAGTTGCAGAAAAAGACCGTATTAAAGCACTTCAAAGTCCAAACGCACCACTTGCAATTAATGCTCATGAACCCGTAAGAACAGTTGAACTTTTTGAAAAACTTTTACCTTACGCAATAGTTTTTGGTGTAGAAAAACAGTGGGCTAATGAATTTAAAGATATATATAAACAAGCTCCCGAATGGTATAGCGGAAACATAAATACTTTTAACGCGATTTACCTAGCTAATACTTTAAGTGGAACTTTAGGAACAAGCATGAATATGGCTTTTAGCGCGCCTAGTAGTTCTGGTAGCAGTGGGTTTTCTGGAGGTGGCGGGTTTTCTGGTGGCGGCGGTGG
>JBAXHY010000033.1:0-7695 GCA_037138655.1 bacterium
CTCTTTAAAATGCAAAAGCGGTTGTGATTTCTCGCAAATAATCACAACCGCTTCTACTGTCTGAGATGTAACACACCTCTCAAAACCTCACCTTAATCAGTATACAACACGCTAGCGGTTTAATGCTAGTACATTTTTACTATGTTATCCACACCCCCATTTTTATCCCCTAGTTTTCCACTATGACTATTAGGCTAGTGCTTTAATTTTTATACCACAAACGATATACTTATGATTTATTATTGTAAAAATAGCTTAAGTTTGTTATATTTACATCTGTTACGGGCTCTTAGCTCATTTGGCTAGAGCGCCTCATTGACGTTGAGGAGGTGAGAGGTTCGAATCCTCTAGAGCCCACCAAATTAAACAACTGACCTATACGGTCGGTTTTTTATTTGGACAATCTACCCGCTACCTTTTACTTTGCTATACTGTTTTTATATGAGTAACACTATTTTCGACAAAATTGTATCAGGCGAAATTAATTCCTATAAAGTCTGGGAAGACGATAAATACTTGGCTTTTTTAACGCCTTTTCCTAATACTCCGGGCTTTACAGTTGTAATACCAAAAACAAATCCTGGTGATTATGCGTTTTCTTTAAGTGACGATGTCTATTCTGGTCTGCTTTTGGCGACTAAAAAAGTTGCCAATATTTTAGAGCGAGCTTTAGACGTAAAAAGAGTCGCACTTGTCATAGAAGGAACAGGCGTGGCATATGTTCACTCAAAGTTAATTCCACTTCATGGCGATCTTGCTGGCCAAACCGACGTATGGAGTCCACATACTGATTTTACAGAACAATATAAGGGATACATTACTACCGCCGAAGGACCGCAAATGGATAATGCATTGCTTAAAAATATACAAGAAAAAATTAAATTGGTATCAAACGCTAAAAACTAAATAGACCTATATTGTTCGCATATACGCGACAAATAGCGGAGGTTGTGAATACTAGCTAAACTACCAGCCAATGGTTCGCCAACTTTGAATTGATGCTTTAAAAATGCCCTGCTAAATCCGTTGGTACAGGCATAGCAGTCGCAGGTCGGATCAATTGGCAATGGGTCTTTTGTGAATCTTGCGTTGGTTAAATGAGTTTTTATGTCGCCGTCTATCCAAACAGTCGCATGCCTTGCGTTTCTGGTTGGCAATACACAGTCTGCCATGTCTATGCCGTGTTCGTAAGCAAAGCGTAAATCGGCAGGTGCGCCAACTCCAAGCAAAAAACGTGGGCGTGCATTGTCGTAATGCGGCGCAAGTGCCTTTAACACTCTAAACATGTCAGCCTGAGGTTCGCCAACACTTAAGCCGCCAATCGCTATTCCATCAACTTCACTTGCCTGCACTAAATCCAAGCTTTTACGTCGTAGTTCTAGGTCTAAACCACCCTGAACAACTCCGAACAATAAAGGTCGTTCTGACGGCTTCATATTGGCGGTGAGCCTTTTAAATTCAGTTACACAGCGCACTAGCCAGCGGTGCGTTCGTTCATACGCTTCTAGGGTTTTGTGTTGTGACGATTCATCTAGCCCAATAAGATGATCAAATGCCACAATCATGTCGGCCCCAAGTGCCAACTGTATTTGCATAGATATTTCTGGACTAATAAAATGCTTGTCACCTGTTGCTGGATCTTTAAAAGTTACACCTTCTTCGGTGATTTTTGTATGTTTATCTAGACTAAATACCTGAAAACCGCCGCTATCTGTCAAAATTGGACCCTTCCAACCGCCAAATGCATGAACTCCGCCAAGTTCCTGAATAACGTTTTCGCCAGGTGCTAAATGCAAATGGTAAGTGTTAGCAAGAACTACCTGCACCCCTGTTTTTGCAACCTGAGAAGGCAACAAACTTTTTACCACACCACGCGTTCCGTCGGGCATAAAAGTAGGAGTTTTTACCAGGCCACGCCTTGTGTCAAACTCGCCAATGCGTCCAAATTCACCAAAAGTTTTTATTGTTCTAAACATTTAGTACAGTATAGCAAAAACTTACCCCTGTTACTAGGAGCGTTACGGACCTGCCAATCATTGACTTATACTCTGTTTTATGATACCATTAGCACGTTAATAAGAGAGGCGCTCTTCTTAAGGTACCGGGTGGAATTAGACTTTTTGAGTGAGTGAATATGCTTTTGAGTAGCACAACCGATGCGTTGCACGACTTTAAGTTGTTTTATGAAGAATTAACTTCTGCACAGCCAATTCGTCAACGGATCAAACGAGTTCGAACTACAGTAGCTTAGGTTACAAAAAGTTGCAGAACGAAAAACAGATAGTACTTTATTGTACTATCTGTTTTTAATTAAAGAATATTTTACCTTTGTCGGTTAAATAACTTTCGAATGCGGTACTAATATTGCTCTTGTCTACATGATGCCTGACAGCGCCTGCAATATAGTCGGCTAGTTGTACTAATGGCTCTTGCCTGCTGTCGACCGTAAAAACTTGTTTAATAGACCTAAAATCACCTTTATGGCGTGACCCAAATTCTCTTAACAAAAATCTTGTTAACGAACGATTAAAAAATCGTGAGCCGTTGGTATCTATAAGTACTGTCGGGTTGTCTAACCAAGGCTGAAGCTGGTCAAACAGGCTGTCAAAGGCATACTGCAATAGTGACATTTTACTTCTTAGAACTTGCGGTTTTTTTATTAATAAACGCCTTTTGTCTATTGCTACTGCTGCAAAAACAAAATCTTTATCGTGCATGTATTTTAAAAAGTCTAAATGCTGTTGGTGTGTATTTTTTGAATAGTGTAGTTCGTACCCATCCATAAACGCAGTTTCATAAGAAGCAACGGCCTTACAGGTTGGCCCGCAACCATCTACAGAATCTGGAACTATTGCCGCCGCCAATACAAACCATTTGCTAGAACCGCGCCACAACTTACGCCCCGTGTCACCTGATTCATCGATAGCTATTTTCATTTATACAAAGTGTACCATTTTTATTAATACACAGTTATATGACGTTTATACACTAGCATTTAGCCTTCCGTTATGACAATATATAGTCATGGTATGCCCATATTGCTCAAATGATAGCCAAGTTATTAATTCAAGGCATCAAAAACGCCCAAATAACGTCTGGCGAAGGCGTAAATGTCTAAAATGTAGTGCCATATGGACCTCTGTAGAGCGTCCAGAATACTCTACAATATGGCGAGTAAGTCATAATGGTCACTTACTCGACTTTATGCCAGAAACACTGCTAATAAGCCTATACGAGGCCCTACGGCATAAAAAATCAGCCAATTTAGACGCCAAACACATCTGCGACACTGTTATTCAAAAACTTGCATCAAAACATAACGCCATACTAACGACCGACCAAATCAAAAAAGCTAGTTACGATATTTTGCGACGTTACGATAAAGTAGCCGCTGCATTGTATCAAGCCACACACACCAATTAAGATATATTCAACAGATAAGGTATACTGTAAGGGTTCTTTAGCACCTGTTTGTTCACTAATAACTTCAGGTCTACCACTTTTAATTTGTTTTTTGTTTTTGCTTCGTTCATACATGTACGACCAAAAGCCAAGAAAATAAATTAAAAATCATGGTAGCTGCTAAAGTTTCGCTATAACAAACAGGAACCAAAGAACCCCCTTCACTATGCTACACATAAAAGTACACGAAAAGACAATGGGCGCAAAAGCCCTACTAAAAAGCTTTGAACTCCGTTTAGAAGACGGCGAAAAAGTTGGCTTTTTGGGGCGTAACGGTACAGGCAAAACTACCCTATTTAATCTGTTAACTGGTGCCGACACCGACTATGACGGCGACATTAGCATACCTAAGCATAGCGTTGTTATGGCTACTTCACAGGAACATACTCACGCCAAAACTATCGAAAAATCAACTTTAGATCACATTAGTAGCAAGCTTCCTAAGTTCGCAGAACTACATCACATCATAACGACATACCCAGACCACATGGGCGAAGATATGAAAAAAATGACCGTGTACACTGATGCACTAGAAGAATTTAGTAATCTAGGTTACTACGAAATAGAAAATTCTTTGCAAAAATTATTCGACGCGTACCAGCTTAATAATGATCTGTTAGACCAGGATTTTTATAGTCTTTCGGGTGGTCAAAAACGCCTTGTCGAACTTATCGCTATTCAACTTGCGCAACCTCATATTGCATTACTAGACGAACCAACAAACCACATGGATTATGTAGGAAAAGATGCATTTATTAGTTGGTTAAAAAACACTCCAAGTAGCGTTTTAGTCATATCGCACGATCGTGACGTATTAAAAAATGTTGACCGAGTAATAGAATTACGCGACCAAAAAGCACATAGCTACCCAGGTAACTACGACGCCTATCTTTCACAAAACGCATGGCGTACAAGTAACGCAATTAACGAATTCCAAACAAGTCAAAAGCGAATTAAAAATATCAAAGAACAGATAGAATACGCAATCGCCCGAGCTCCAAGATACGCCGGTGCGGCAGGCAAAAACCCCTGGGTAGTAATGCGTGAAAAACTAGAAAAAGAACTAGCGCACATCTTAGAAACTCATGAAAAACCAAGCTTCTGGATCGATCAAGAATCAGCCGAAGGTCTAAATCCTAAAATGGCAGACAGCTACCAAAAGTTCAAAGCTAAAAATATTAAAATTCATAACACTAATAAAGAAGTTTCGGGCGCGACTGTGTTACGAGTCGACGATGTTACTCTTGGCTACAACGACATTCCATTATTTAGTGGTTGTAGCTTTACGTTAAGTGGCGACGATCGTATGCACATAGTTGGCCGAAACGGTGCCGGTAAAACTACATTAGTAAAAGCAATTCTTGAATCTGCTGAACACAAAAAACCAAAAACATTAATTGGTCGTGGCGTTATAGAATGCCCACCATCACTAAGATTAAGCCAATACGAGCAAGAAATTGGACCAGAACTTTTAAGTATGACCTTGTTTGATGCCATAGAACATATATACCATTCAAAAAACGTAAATGTTAGTGAACAAACAATTTTAAAAGATATGGGCAACTACCTATTTAATCCTCAGATAGATCGGGACATTCCTGTAAGTAATCTAAGTGGTGGTCAAAAAGCTCGACTTCAGTTAATAAGGTTACTAGTAGGAAACCCAAATCTTCTAATTTTAGACGAACCCACAAACCACCTTGACCTTCCAAGCATCGAAGAACTAGAAAACGCCCTAAAAAAGTATACTGGAGCAATTATATATATTACTCACGACAGTTACTTTGCTCGCAACATTGGCGGCAGCACGCTTACACTTAAGGGCTAAATTAATAACTATATTACAAAGAAGTAATAGTGCCACTGTCGGTTTTGACAGCTTTTTCGGTCACATCAAAGGCACCAATATATCTGCCTAGCATAAGTCTGGTTTGTGAATATATTGCTGCAAAACTACTGTAACAAATAGTCGTAACGGGCAGTAGCACCCACTGTAAAACCATTAATACATTATGGTGATTTTTGTATCTTGCAGGTTTTGGTGGCAAAATTTTAAAGCTCAAAAACATAGACAATAATATGGTGCTAAGAGCAATTGTTTCTATGTTGCTAGCTATTAATGGTAGCTGTACTGCCAAAAGATTTTTACTATGGAACAAGCTTGGTAACAACGCACCATACAGCAATATTAACGGAGAAGTAGCCCAGCTAATATGACCCTCTAAAAGCCTTAGAAACTTAAATGTAATATCTGTTTTATTCATATTATTTTTAGTCAAAAAGCCTTTATGCGCAACATACGCAATGTCGCTTGCTCCCCAAGCCCAACGACGCATCTGAATAAACTGTGCCTTTAACGTTCGTCTGTAGCCCTTAGCTAAAACTGCATCCTGATATATCGGTAAAAATATTGGAACAACTTCGTGGTGACCGTCAAAAGCAAAATATGATCTATAAAATTGATGACCATCTTCTACAATAGTACGCGTAGACCAAAAGTCAGTTTTAATTAAAGCATCAAGTGGTTGTGCGTGTGCCGAAAAGTTACGCAGCATATGTGGTCGTAAACTTTGAACCAACATCCAAAACGAATTACTCGTAGCAATAACTCTCATAAGCGCGGGTACGTCCCAAATGTTATTAGTAAACATAGGAATAGGCTGAAATGACAAATTTGATGGGTTATAACAAACTCCAAAAACGTAAGTAAGCCCAGCAAAATACTGAGGGTGAGGTCGGTTGTCAGAATCTAGCGTAGTTACAAGAACTTGTTTAGGATCGATTCCCTTTTGTTCTATTATTTGCTGAAGTCGTCGTCCAGCAAATGTAATATTACCGCCTTTGCCTATTACTTCGTTTGGCATTCCGTCTGGGTGCTTAACGGCTTCTGCATACAAAAAATTATCTTTATAATCTTCTATTAATTGTTTAGCCTGAATGTCTACCGACTCACCGCCTCGTTCTTCATATGCTAACAATAAAATAATCTTTTTTGGGTCAAAATCACTACTTAAAACCGCAGCAATTGTAGGCTCTAACACTTCTCGTACTTCGTTGTACGTAGCAACAATAACTGCGTGAATAACCTCGCGCGGATGAATACCGTTTGGTGTGTCTACTATTCTTTTTATATTAGTAGCGTGCCATTTTGGAGCCTTAAGTTCGGTAACCTCGCCCAATACGACGTCGTCTATTAAATGTTGCCACTTAATTTTTTCGTGCTGTTTTAAAGTTCTAAATCCCTGTATTACTCTGATGTTTAGGGCAATAGCTTTTAAAAACCAAAGAAGTAAATATCCGATCATTAAATAAGCAGCCAATCTAACATTGGTAAGCGCAATAACAAAAGGCAAAATTAAAATAGTCCAGCTAAGCATTCCTGGTAGCATCTCAAAAAATCTATAGCTAGCTTTACGGTCTTTTATTAAAGGTATTTCTATTTGTTTCATATGCTTATACTATCTTAACAACGCGTCGCCTACAACCGATGTAAGCACTAAAACAAAAGTCGTTAAAGACAAAAGAGCAATAGAAAGGTTTCGCCTGTGAACGTACAACCTAATACTTAATATCCAAGAAAAAACATATTGCAAAGCGGCAAACAAAGCCATTAATCTAAACTCATTAACAGATCCAGGCTTAAATGTGTCGATTCCTAAGTTACTTCTGTATTGAACAATTGGGGTGCTTCCCTTAGACGGATCAATATGAAGTAAAATAAATAAAACTACAGACAATACTAAAATTGAATTTAAGATTAAAAGAGCTAAAACTGTCTTGTCATGAAAATAATGTTTGGGTATATGCATATTTATTAAAATATTTAAGCTAACAGATACATAGTAAAAGAATAACTTGTAATTATTATAGCAGAAACAACAAACCTAGACAGGTAAAATATCGTAATAGTAGTTAAATGGATAAATAATTTAATAGTAAATACCCCCGTTATTTGATAGAATTTTACAAGCAATAACCAATATGCCGAAGTAGCTCAGTTGGTAGAGCAGCTCACTCGTAACGAGCAGGTCGCAGGTTCGATTCCCGTCTTCGGCTCCAAACATTACAGATACCAATCGAACCCTGGCGTCATTTTTAATCTTTACCTTCCTGTATATTTGGCATAAACAAAACATACGTTCATATGAGTTAACTCATGGCGCCACTGGCGCCATTCGGGTTCGATTCCCGTCTTCGGCTCCAAACATTACAGATACCAATCGAACCCTGGCG
>JBAXHY010000034.1:0-7147 GCA_037138655.1 bacterium
ATTCTGCAACTAATCCACCTAAACGACTTGCGTCACTTTTACGTTGAGTGTTACGGTTTGATCGTTGGATTGCTGGTATAGCCAAAAATACAATTGCCATAATAATACCGGCGATTGCCAATACGATCATAACTTCGATAATTGTAAAACCAGCTGCTTTTAAGCCTGTTGATTCGCTTTTTGATTGTCTGATTCTGTTTAACATTTTGTAAGTGCCCCTTTACTTAATTTATCTTAATAATATTATCATAAGCACTATGCCCCCAAAAAGCAAGAGCTTATTTAATTACATCCTTACCTACTAAGCCGTAAATTGGTAACAAAACTGCAGCAACAATTATAATGGCCATTATACCCATTAATATCATTAGTACTGGCTCTATAATTGTAGATATCGCCTTAATTTGATTGTCTACTTCTTTTTCGTAATAATCGGCTGTTTTTTCTAGCATTTGTTCTATAGCACCACTGTCTTCACCAATTTTTAACATTTGAGGTACAAATTCCAAAAAGTTAGGATCACCTAGTAGCGAACTAGACAGTGCTTTACCGCCTTTTACTTTTTCGGTTGCGTCTAATATAGATTTTTCTATGTGCATGTTGTCTACAGCCTTAGCAGTAATTTGAAGCATCTGAATTAGCGGCACACCCGTACCAACCAAAGTAGTGCCAGTTCTGGCAAAACGAGCCATATACACCTTCATAAACAACGGTCCAATTGGCCAAGCACGCATTTTTAACTTGTCTAAAATTCTTTTTCCGCCAAGAGTATTGGCCCATTTGGTAGTTAAAAAAGTTCCAAATCCTAGTATAAAAATAACTATGTACCAACGTTTTGTAATAAAGTGCGACACTACCAATAAAGCTCTTGTAACTAGTGGCAGTTGTGCACCAGGTATGCCCTTATAAAGCGATTCTACCTGTGGTAAAACGCTTATTATCATAAATATTACCACCGCAACCATAACTATCATTACAATTATCGGATAAATCATTGCTCCGCGCACTTTACTAATTATTTCGGCGTCTTTTTCTTGCTGATTTGCGATTCGTTCTAACGCAGTGTCTAGCGTACCTGACGTTTCTCCTGCTGCAATTAAGTTAATAAAAACTTGGTTAAACACTAATGGGTATTTAGCAAACGACACATTCATTTGCTTACCAGATTCTATGTCTGCAATTACATTTACTAATATTGCCTGTAATGATTTATTTTTTGTTTGAGCCAAAACACTTCTCATACTTTGCACTAACGGCAATCCGGCATTTATTAAGGTACTAAGCTGTCTGGCAAAAATAACTTTATCTTTGGTTTTAACTTTTTTAAACTTTTTAGTAAACCAATTAACATCGTTATTTTTTACTTTAATTTCTAGCGGTGCATAACCTTCTTTTTGAATAAGTCTAGCTGCCGCTTGTTCTGATTCTGCCTGAACTTCGGCCTTTATTTTTTGACCTGTTTCGGTGTTTCTTGCAATGTATGAAAATGTAAACATCTTATGATCTCATTAATCGATCGAGCTCTTCAACGTCGATCGCAAAGTTACGTGCTTCATCATAGGTTATTGTTCCTGCATGAATAAGATTAACCAGTGTTTTGTCCATGCTTTGCATTCCATGGTCTGCGCCTGTTTGAATAACTGCATCTAGCTGATAAGTTTTACCTTCTCGGATAATATTACGTACAGCCGGTGTAGCTACCAAAACTTCTGCCGCTGCTATTCGTCCACCGCCAATTGTAGGTACTAAACGCTGCGAACATATAGCCATTAGAATGTTACTAAGTTGTGACCTAACTTGTGGCTGTTGGTGTGGAGGAAAAACATCAATCATACGGTCAATGCTTTGTGCAGCGCTGTTTGTGTGAAGTGTAGCAAAAACTAAGTGTCCTGTTTCGGCGATTGTTATTGCACTAGAAATAGTTTCTAGATCACGCATTTCTCCGATCAAAACAACGTCAGGATCTTGACGCAAAGCACTACGAAGAGCAGTACTAAAACTAAATGTATCGTAATGTACTTCACGCTGTACTATTACTGATTTTGCTGATTTATGAGTGTATTCGATTGGATCTTCGATTGTAATTATATGTGTGGCACGTTCGTGGTTAATTTTATGCACCATTGCTGCCAACGTAGTTGACTTACCAGAACCTGTAGGCCCAGTAACCAAAACCAAACCTCGTGGATAATCTGCAAACTTACTTACGATAGACGGCAAACCAAGTTGTTCGATTGTTAATACTTCGTTAGGAATAAGCCTAAGTGCAGCTGCTATGTTACCTCTTTCATGAAATGCATTAACACGAAACCTTCCAAGGTCGCCAAAAGCAAAACTAAAGTCAAATTCTTTATCTTTTAATAAAATCTGCTTTTGGTCGTCGTCTAAAATTGCAAACACTAAAAGTTCTACTGTTTCTTCTGTTAAAACGTCTGCACCAGTAACAGGCAGTAGCGTTCCGTCAACACGCAACATCGGAGGTAGTCCAACTTGCAGGTGAAGGTCAGATGATTTTTTCTTAATCACCTCTTCTAGTAGTAGTTCGATTCTTGGTTGTCCCGTCATAGCCACCCTATCTTTTATCTTTTTTTATGCTGAATCCGCTGCCGCAACTCTACCTATTTCAGCTACGGATGTTTGTCCTGCTAAAGCCTTTAAGTAGCCATCTTCGCGCATTGTAACCATTCCGTTTGCTTGTGCCGCTTTTTGAATTTCGGCACTTGTAGATCGTTTTAGTATCAAGTCCTGAATGTTATCGTCTATTTCGAATACTTCGTATAGACCCATTCTTCCCTTATAACCGTCAGGGCTACCAGCATCAATTTTGCCCTTAGTTAAAGTATAAGCGTTTTGAGTCAAAAGTGGCAAGTCTGGATAACCAAGATCTTCTTTCATAGCAGCCATTTCAGAATCCGTTTTTGGCAATAATCCAGATAATGCCGAATTTATCGTTTCTGTTTCTGCTGCATTTGACTGATACTTTTCGCCACCTGGTACCAAACGCCTAACAAGTCTTTGGCCAATTACTGTGTGAACCGTACTTGCAATTAAAAATGGTTCTATGCCCATATCTAGTAAGCGTGGCAATATTCCTGCTGCACTATTTGTATGGAGTGTACTAAAAACTAAGTGGCCGGTAAGCGCCGCCTGAACCGCCAAAGTAGCTGTTTCTTTGTCACGAATTTCTCCTACCATCACTACGTTTGGATCTTGACGCAAAATACTTCTTAACCCCGTAGCAAACGTAAGTCCTACGTCTGCATTAACCTGAATCTGATTAATGCCATCCATTTTATATTCTACTGGGTCTTCTAGGGTAACAATATTAATTTCTTCGCTTTTAATTTCTTGTAATAGTGCATAAAGACTTGTGGATTTACCCGAACCTGTCGGTCCAGAAGTTAAAATCATACCGTTCGGTTTTTTTAGACCTTCACGTATTGTTCTAATTGCGCGTCCTCGGTAACCCATGTCTTCTAATTTTAGGCTTGTGCCAGTTTTGTCTAGTAAGCGAATAACTACTTGTTCGCCCCACACAACAGGAGAAATAGAAATACGTAAATCGATAGTTTTATTTGCAACTTTTATAGTAAATTGTCCATCTTGTGGAATACGATGTTCGTCAATTTTTAGCGTACTTAATATTTTTATACGTGACACAAGCGGCGCTTCTGTTGTCTTTGGTAGTTTCATTATTTCGCGCAGGACACCGTCTATTCGGCAGCGAATTTTAAGTTCTCGTTCTAGTGGTTCTATATGAATATCACTTGCCCTGTTATTAGCAGCGTATTCTAAAATCGTATTTAATGCCTTACTAATAGGCGAATCCTGAACAATAGTTTTAATTGCCTTAGAATCACCAGCGATTGCAATATCTATTTCTTGCTGTTCGGCATCTAATGCCCCACCAACTTCTTTGTCTAAATCTGTAACGTACTGTTTAAGTACTTGTCTAATTCCTTCTTCGCTTGCAGAATACACCTTTAAAGGGCGTCCAATTTTGTTGCTTAAAAAGTCAACAGCCTGAACGTTGTCGGCGTCTAACATAGCTACAACTAGCCTGTTTTGCATTTCACCCAAAGGTACAGCCATATAACGTTCTGCAACTTCTGCTGGTAGTAATGCTAGTATAGCTGGATCTATGTGTGAAGCGCTTAAATTAACATAAGGAACATTTGCCACATGCGCAGTAGTTTTGGTTAGGACTTCGTTAGTTAAAACTCCCTCTGCAATCATATAAGAAAAAAGCGGAGTAGTTTTTTCGTGCGCATCAATGCGCAACTTTTTTAACACGTCAGCAGTAATAACACCGTCTTTTAACAGTGCGTCTTCTACCTGTTTTTGTACTGCGACAGACAAAACGCTCATAACTCTATAAACTCCTACTGAGCACTCTTAAAAGGCTTAGTGTTTGGATCTCCACCAATTTGAATAGTTTGCGTCGGATTAACAGAATCTTTATTAAAATATTTAGTATCTGGTTGTATAAAACTAGACGAAATTTTGTCTACAATTTCTACTTTTTGTTGCCTGTTATTAGGCGAAGAAATTATTTTGCTACTTATAAGAACAGATAAAATAATGCTAGCTACTACGATAAAAAATATTAGTGATAAATCCTTTTTTTTCATAATTATTTTACTACCTTACTTGATATATTAAGCGATTTTTCTGGTTGATAAAACGTTTTGGCAGTTATTGCTACCTGCAACACAGAACCAGAAGCGGTGATATTTAATGAACTTACTTGAATAGGTCGTATGGTGCGCTCTAGTGTTAACAGTAAATTTTGAGCTCCCTGATAATTTGTTTCGACGCTAATAGGAAAAGGAATCTGAATCGCTGTTGGTTTAGCCGTAGACACTTTTTGTTGTGCGATTTCGTCGTCACTTCCGCCAATGTTAATAATCTTGTAGCCACCATCTTTTAGTAATTTTTCTACACTACTAATAAGCCCAGGAAAGTCGTACTTGCTTGGTAGTGCGTCTAATACAATTTTTGGATTGTCTCCGTCACGCGATCCTGCACCACTTATACTGCCTTCTAATATGTTTACTTTTTTAGAAGCAAAATCTTTATAGCTTTCTACCAGTTTACTTACATTATTATTATTTTCTTTAAGTTGTTTTAGTGTAATGTCTTTTTCTTTAATTACTTTTGCCTGGTATCTGCTTTGGCTTATTAAAGTCTTAGACGCTACTAAAGAAAAAGTTACTATAAAAGCCGTAATACCAACAGTAACCAACATTATGGCGTTCGCTTTGTCTATTAATATGTGCTTATTGCTAACTTTTGAAGCTTCTGGCATCTTAATTACCCCCCGTTTTTGCAGGTATTATTTGTTCTTTAAATACAGATGCAGGTTTTTCTGTTTCGCTTCTTGTACTTATGATGTTTGGAACTACTAAAGTAGGCGTTTCTTCGCTAAAAAACAGCGCTTTGTCGTAATTAAAAGATATTGTATAAGACGCATTTTTGTCGCTAGCAGTTAAAGTAGTTACTACGTCCGTAAAGGGCTTTCCGTTATCCAACTTAGAATTTTTAAACGTCGCAAACTTAAGTGTGTCCGAAAATTTATTAATAGTAGCAAAACTGTCTGCGGTTCCTATTAATTTAATGCTATAAAGATCAAAATCTATATTCAGGCTAGCAATATTTGCTTGAACAGGTGTAACTTGTTGCATATACGTAAAGACCCTAGAAGCCACCGCTTTGTTTTTGTGCAAATCAGGCAGGCTATTTAACTGGTTTTGTATTGTTAAGATCTTGTTAAGGTCTTTAGTATCTTTAAGCTTATTACTTTGTGCTGTAATATCTTTTGTAATGTCATTTATATGGTCTTTTTGCGCTTTTTGTACATATGCAAACATAACAACCAATAGTAACAAAGATGCAGTTGTTGCTATAAGCGAACTTAATACCACGATTCGTTTTGTGCGTTGGGCTTTTATGTAATCTAGTTTTACATCTGGTAAAAGGTTAAACTGAATCATTATTCTATCCTCTGCGCCAATCCAGCTGCGGCACCAAAGTGATTGGACATAGCTAATAGTTCATTTAATCTGTCCTGCGGAAAGGCAATATTACGCCAAGCATTGCCTATTTCTACACTTAGTCCAAATTTATTTGCTATAAATAATGGAAATTCGGGAAGCGCAGATGCACCACCAGTAACAATAATACGTTCGATTGGAGTGTTGTTGTAGCGGCTGTAAAAAAACTTAATTGATTTTTCTATTTCGGTAAATAATATATCTACTGTACCGCTTATTGCGTTATACACCTGGCCTTCTAGCTTATCTTTTGACAGCCCAAACTTAAACACAAACTGTTCTGCTTGTTTTTCGTCGATACTAAGGTTTTGCATTGCTGACTTAATTAACGAGTCCGTTCCAACCTGTATAGAACGTGTAAGCCTAGGTGCACCGTTCATTGCGATAACCAAGTCCGTAGCTTTGCTGCCAACGTCTAATATCATTTGTGGTGCTGTTGTGTCTGGAGGTAACAATGCGCGCACAATAGCCAGACTGTCTGGCTCAAACGCTATTACATTAAGTCCTATAGCTTCGAGTAAATCTAGGCGTTTTTCTATAAAATCATTAGTAACACTAGACAATAAAATCTCTGACTTGCCTGTTTCTTTTGGCGAATCACCCAATAAAGCCCAGTCGATTTTGCTTTCGGCAAGAGGTGTAGGAATTAACGAATCTGCTTGGAATCTTATTGTTTTGGCTAGATCCGATGGACTTAGCTTGTCCATATCAACAACTGCTGTAAATACTCGTTGGCTAGGAACGCCAACCGCTACGTTACGAGATGATATTTTTGAATCAGATATAACTTGTCTTATATACTGGGCCATTTTTTGCATATCTGCGTTGGCGTCACTTTGAGATATTTTGCTATCTACGGCTATTTGACCATAGTGCGCCAGGCTTCTGACTTTGCCACTACCCTTTAGTTCTACTACACGAACAGCGGTGGTACCAATATCTAGTCCAAAAAAATCAGTAGCGCCTGTTAATATACCCATCGTCAATTATTATAACTGTTATGCTTTTATTTGTACATTAAAATTATTACTAAAGCTGCGGCGGCAAACTGACTATAGAATCAAATTTACCAGTTGTATTAAATGGTGCTATTG
>JBAXHY010000035.1:0-6991 GCA_037138655.1 bacterium
TAGGGATGAGGGATTCGAACCCCCGAATGCCAGTACCAAAAACTGGTGCCTTACCGCTTGGCCAATCCCTATTAGATTGTTAATGCTCAATTGCATTTTAACGTCTGCCGACGAGGTTTGCTATAAGGCAGCCTGGTGCCTTGTCACCTTTGGCGACCTCTAAACTTTCGTACTTGCAACAAGTTGCAAATCTGAAAGGTTTCCTTGCAAAGTGCTTTATAGCACTTTTCACTCTTGGCCAATCCCTAATATATTTACAAAGGTCAGATGATATTTTACATCTTAAACGGCTAATGGGCAATAGAGTAGGGGCTCAATTAAATTCGCCCCCTAAATATTAGAGGGCGAATTTTAGTTTTATTATTTAACTATTACATTAAGACTTGTGCGCAGCCGATACCTTGTCGGTACCGCTAAATTGATCTTTAACCTGATACAAAAAGTATAATCCTACTAAAGTTCCAATGATTGATCCTATAAAAGTACTCATTCCGCCCTTGTCATTTAATACAGAAAATACTCCGTAAACAGCGTTAATTAACGCGCCCAAAAACATAAGGTTCCAGCCAGCGATTTTTTTATCTTTAAGTCCTGGGTACGCCATTAAAAATATGACGCCGTTAACTACTAATAGTAATAAACTAATCCAGTAAAATATATTTAATTTATCTACTGCTGGTGCAACACCAAATGGACTAGTAAACTTGTTTAATGAATCTGCTAGTTTATTTACACTTTGTCCCCAGTCGTACAGCCACCAAGCTGACATAAGTTGAAAAACTCCAGCTAACAATGTAGCAATTGGCCACCATTGTACTAACATTTTTTTAGCAGACGTAGGTAGCGGTGGTGTGTTTTTGAACATTTCTGACAGTTTAGATTCTATTGGTTTAAGTTTATCCATACTATTAAAATCTCCATTTATTATATTTTTAGCATAGTCCTATATTTTGGCATACGCAAGTAGCAGAATTTATGATTAATTAGTTGCTTTTTTTAGATTATAGTGATATAATATACTTATTATGAAATTGTGGAGTTCAATCGCTTTTTCAATCACTGCATTTATGGCTGTTATAGTCTTGTCATTAATGACATTAGTTAAAATTAACATCTTAAAATCTGATGCGGCAGCTATTCCTGTATATTCTAGCACTCCTGACAAACGCGTTATATTTAACGAAAATAGTTATAATGACGCCAAAACTAACCTTAAATTACTAGGCATAGAACTATCTACAGGTTCTGATGTTGAATATGGTCAAATGACCTACACATCTCCTAGGGGTGACGATAATGACCTTTTAAAAGGCGCAAAAGTGCTGCAAGAAGAGTTTTTAAAATACAGTAAAAATACTATTACTTTATCTGGTTTAAAAAAAATATATCTTGTTCAAAATTTATCTGTAAACGGCCAATACAGAAGTGGTAAGCCAGACCCAATGCTAGAAGACGCATTGTATTTTGATGTAAGTAATAAATATTTATCTAGCGAAGACGGTGTATACATGCGAAGAACATATCATCATGAATTTAAGCATCTTATTGACTACAATTTGTTCAATAATTACCAAGGTGATTCAGATAATTGGGATAAATGTAATACAGCTAACTTTAGATACGGTAACGGCGGTAGTTCGATGTACAACAACGCAGATTTTGCACACTCAGTACACCCAATCACTGGATTCATTAACGGATATTCAACTAGTGGAATAGAGGAAGACAGGGCAGAGGTTTATGCTGAAATTATGACAAACCCAGAAAATCTTCAAAATCTTGCTAATAAAGATGCTAATATTTTGTGTAAAGTGTCTCAAACTCAAAACTTACAAAAACTTTTATAAATTTTAGATAATATTTAATGAACCCAAATCTATAGGCATTATTTCGTTTAGCTTTAATACTTTTGGCTGCATAATCTCTTCTACTACGTCTATTGGCATAATCTCAAAATTAACTATTTTTTTACCAAGCTCAGTAAATTTATTATGAAAATTTTCTAAAGATTCTAACATAGAAGTTCTGTCATCAAGTTGTTTGTATTGTTCGCGTTTAATCCTGCTTACAATATAGGCCATATTAGACGCTGTAACTTCGCTTATAGAAAGAATAGAAGATTCGTCTAAGAATGTTGCCATTACGTCGCTAGAAGGAATCTGAGCATTATCATACCGGCTGTGAATAGCCTTTTTTAAGGTGCTGTTGTGTCTGCAATGCGCCATAGACACAATATTGTGGCGATCACTCCTAAAAGTGTGTGCTAATACTGATGATTCTAAATATAAAACCTTAGGCCAATAAAGGTGATGCGCGCTAGTAAAGCAGTTTCCTTCTTTTATAACAGTAGGGCAAGATTCACCAACGCAATCACGTAATCTTGGCCTAAGAACTAGTCCATTTTTGTCTGTTGGTGCGGATCTGTAGCTCTTTACCAATTTAAACCTTTTTTTACTCTACTTGCGTATATATAAATATATAACACAAGCGTTTTTGTATTTGCAACAAATAAGTTACAAAATAATCATAGCGTCACCAAAAGAATAAAATCTATAATTATTTTTAATTGCATGATCGTAAATTCTTTGAAGCTCACCCGAATCACCAATTAACGCTTCTACTAAAAGTAGCAAACTTGTACTTGGCAGGTGAAAATTTGTAATAAGTGCGTTAACCGCCTGATATTTATATCCAGGCGTTATTAATATGTCTGTAGATTTTTTAACAGGCGTAAATTGACCTAATTCATTAATATTAGATTCCAACGTCCTTGCCGTAGTAGTACCGACTGCTGTTATATGTTTTGAATCGTTTAATAAATCTGCTGTTTTTCGATCAATCTCGTACGTTTCTTTGTGAAGGTGGCCGCTTGCAAGCTGTTCTTCTGTTAATTTTGCAAAAGTTCCTAATCCTACGTGAAGTGTTACCTCTGCAATTTTATTATTTTTAGCTATTTTAGCTAACAGTTCGTCTGTAAAATGAAGTCCAGCCGTAGGCGCAGCCTTGCTACCTAATGGTTTAGCATAAACCGTTTGATATTCGTCTTTTAATGAATCATTTTGAGCAATATACGGAGGCAACGGAATATGTTCAAATTCTTTTAGCCGAACATCGTCGTGTGGAACATTTAATTTTAATGTTCTAAATCCGTCATCATCAATTCCAGTCACTACAGCGTTTAGCCAATCAGTAAGTTGGACTCTAGAATTTATTCCAAACTTTTTTCCTGGTCGCACCATTGCACGTACAGTACATGTGTCTAGCTTTTCTAAAACAAATAATTCTATTTTTTTGCCGTCAAACAAATATCGACACTGTTCTACCTTGCTATTGTTTACTACAAGGGTAGTATTGGCAGGTAAATACTTAGTTATATCTTTAAATATCGTATCTGTAATTTTTTTAGTTTTGCGGTTATACACCAATAATTTTGCACTATCCCTAGGATTTGCTGGTGTTTGTGCAATTAGATTATTGGGTAATTCGAACTCAATCATAACTAGCAGTATACAATGGTAGTAGTGGAAGAATTTAAAAAACGTTATAACGCCCTTAATACAGAGCAAAAACAGGCAGTCGACACAATAGACGGCCCCTTATTGGTAATTGCAGGTCCGGGAACGGGCAAAACAGAACTACTAAGCGTACGTGTTGCCCAAATATTAAACAAAACAGACACTTCGCCAAATAATATACTTTGTTTAACTTTTACAAATAAAGCGGCAAATAATATGCGTCAACGACTTTACGATCTTATTGGCCCTGTCGCGTATAAAGTGTCTGTACATACTTTTCATAGTTTTGCTGCAGATATTATGAACAAATATTCTGATTATTTTTGGAACGGTGCCCGTTTAGGTTCGGTACCAGAAGCCGTACAGCTAGAAATAATCCAAGATATATTAGGTGCATTGCCTCTTAATAACCCGTTAGCACGAAAGTTTGCCGGTGAACTTACAGGATTAAAAGACACTAAAAACGCACTCAAATTATCTAAGGAAGCTGGTTTAACGCCTCAAAAATTACATGCTATTTTAGATTTAAACGTAGCATATTTAGATATTATAGAGCCAATTTTAGCACAAGTTTTAACGCCGGCACTTAGTTTTAAAAAGCTCGAAAATTTATATGATTCTATTGATAAATTATTACCAGAACAAGCTATAGACAGTAAAATCGCACCTTTAACATCTTTAAGAACAGTTTTATTAGATAGCTTAAGATACGCAATATCAGAAGACGAAAATATTGGTAAAACTACAAATACCGGTAAATGGAAGCAAAGATTTGTTCAAACCGTTGGCGGAACTAAGGGTATGTACGACGAACGTACAAGAAACAAATGGTGGCTAGCATTAAGTGACGTATATCAAACATACCGAACATCATTACATGAACGAGGGTATTATGATTATGCAGATATGCTAGTCGAAGTAATTGGGCAATTAGAACAAAACGACCTACTTAGATCAGAAGTACAAGAACAATACAGCCATGTTTTAATTGACGAATTTCAGGATACTAACGCGGCGCAGTTACGCTTAGCGCATTTAGTATCGGATCATCACACTAGTCAGGGCAAGCCAAACTTAATGGTAGTAGGCGATGACGATCAGTCTATATACAAATTTAATGGTGCCGAACTTAATAACATGCTTGGTTTTAAGTCATTTTATGGAATAAACAAACCTATTGTTCTTACTAAAAACTACCGTTCAAGTCAGCAAATATTGGACGTCGCCAAAACCGTGGCCGAACAGTCTACCGACCGACTAGTGCACCGAGAATCGGACATTAATAAAGATTTAAAAGCATTTAATGAGCCTGCAAAAAAGGGCGACATTAGTCATAAAATTTACCCAACAAAACAGCATCAACTTAGCGCAGTTGCTAAACAAATCCATAAAATTTATGACAAAAATAGTAGTATAGCTGTACTAGCAAGAGGACACGAAAGCCTAAGATCTATTGCCGCTTTATTACAAACATTAAATGTTCCAATAAAATACGAACAACAAAATGACATATTGCAGCACCCAGCAGTAATGCAAATTATACTTATAGCACAAGTATTGGTTGCGCTGTCAGACGGCAACGAAGATCAGGTAAATAATTTACTTTCTAATATTCTACGTCATCCAATGTGGAACATTGACGCCAAAACTTTATGGATAATAGCAATCGACAACAGATATGACCCTCATTGGCTAGTATCATTAACCGACAGTGAGGTTCCTGAACTAAATACGATAGGCACTGGCTTATTGGAACTTGCAAAATTCATTAATGATGAACCTTTAACTTTAGTTTTAGAATACATTATAGGCTTAAGAAATCATGAAAAATTTAGTAGCCCTTTTAAAAATTATTACTTACAAAACAAGGAACTATCTAATCAATACCTAGAAACTTTATCGGCTGTTCAGATGTTACGAACAATGGCTGACGAATTTTCTGGTCATAATACCGCTACGCTGTCAGAATTTGTAAAATTCGTTCAAGTGAACAAAGATGCTGGCGAACTAGTAACTGACGAAACAATATTTGTAAGTGGACAAAATGCGGTCGAGTTACTGTCTGTACATAAAGCAAAAGGGTTAGAATTTGACACTGTATTTATTATCGATGCCAACGAAACAATATGGAAACCACGTACTTCTGGCAGAAAACCACCAGCCAATCTGCCTCTTCAGGCGTATGGCGACAATCAAGATGATTACGTGCGCCTATTTTACGTAGCTGCAACCCGTGCAAAGCGTTCGTTATTAGTAAGTAGTTACGCCGAAGATTATTTGGGCAAAGAACTCTTACCAGCACCATTTGTGCGTGCAGCAATACAATCAACTACAATTGACATAAAAGATTCAGAAGATCCAATTGTAATACTTCAGGAAGCAAGTACTTGGCCTAAATTAAGTAGTACCGACGAATCATTTTTGTTAAAACCATTAGTAGAAGATTATTCACTAAGTGTAACTGCCATGCTCAACTTTTTAGATATAGAAAGTGGAGGTCCACAGTATTTTAAAGAACGTAATTTATTAAGATTACCAGAAGCAAAATCGATTCATATGTCCTACGGAACAGCAATTCATGCAGCACTAGATTATGCTCAGATTTTACGAAATCGTGACGAGTTTGAAATAGAAGAAATTCTTCATAAATTCGAAAAATCTTTAGAATCCGAACACGTGTCTAAAATTGAATTCGAACGATACCTAGAAAAAGGACAATCTGTATTATGGACACTGCTGCAAACTAACGACTATTCGCTAGAAAAAGGCAGCATTCCAGAACAGTCACTTGTATCAGTATTACCAAGTGGTGCAAAATTAGGCGGAAAAATCGACAGAATTGATATATCAGACAAAAATAATTTGGTAATCATAGATTATAAAACAGGCAAGGGGCTTTCTAATCTTACGTCAAAAAGCCAAAATTTAGCTGTAAAAAGCTGGAAACACAGAACTCAGTTAATATATTACGCACTGCTGGCTAAAAATGATTCTAGGTTTAATAATTTTAAATCCGTAGAAGGCCAAATGATATACGTAGAATCAGAAAACCTTAAAGATTTAATACGCAGTTATTTTCCTAACAGCGAAGAAGTAGAACGTATGTCCAAACTTGCCACTAAAATATGGCAACATATTCAAAAACTTAATTTTCCTGATGTATCTAATTATCCTGAAGGCTATCAGGGAATCTTGAATTTTGAAGAAGATCTATTGAACGACAATATCTAACAATCTTACATATTGGGTGTTCGTTTATTTTAATAACTATTGTCGTGTACTAGCGTTTCTCTGCGTTCGGCTAATAGCTCGTCCACAAGGCGTTGTCGATCGTCATAAGCACGCTGTTTAGCTATACCTAGACATTCTATCTGTTCGATGTTTTTAGCGTAATCAAGGGCACTAGATGAGTCGGTTTGAGTATTGTTAAATATCCTGTCTTTAAAAACACTCATCGATATGCCAAATTGACAACC
>JBAXHY010000036.1:0-6869 GCA_037138655.1 bacterium
CTTATACCTACAGACGTTAAATACGCTCGAATTTACGGCCGAAGAAACCGAATACTTTCTGGTTATTCTTTAGGCGTGATTGTTATTGGACTACTTGCTGTATCTGTATTACTTATTAATATGCAAAGCGTAAAATCAAGCGAAGCTAGTATGCGTGAAGAAATAAAAAAACAAGAAGAAGTTGCGGCAAAACTAGAAAAAAGCCAAAAAGAAGTAGACAAACTTGCTGACCAAATTACCACTGTATACAAGCTGTACGCTGGTGAAGTTAAGTTTTCAGAACTTATCCCTAAAATCGGTTCTCTTATGCCAAGTGGAGCAGTCATGAATTCACTGTCACTTGCGGGCGGCAGAACTAGTCCACTACAGTTAGACGTAGATATAGAAGAGCCTCAATTAGCAGCAGTAGTGCAACAAAACTTAGTTAATTCAGATTTATTTGGAGCGGTAGATATTAGTTCTATAGTCAGTAAAGGTACTGGAACTGCAAAGCCAGGTCAAAAATATTATAGTTATGGGGCAACACTTACTGCAACTTTTAAGGGTGTAGTTGCTGTTAAAAAACAAGCATCTGTCCCAATCGGAGGAAATAGATAATATGAATCCAAAAAGATTATTTTCATTAATGTTGGCAGTCCTTAGCTTAGCTACCGTAGCGTCAATCGGCGGATTTTTATTTGCAGACAAACAACTTAGTTCCAGTTCTAAATCAGTATCTTTACTAAAAGCAGAACATGATTACCAAACAGACAAAATAAACAGCTTAAGATCGTCTAATATTGCAGTTCCAGACTCGCAAGGACTAAACGATTTAATAAACTCATTGTTGCCTAGGCAAAAAAAACAAGAAAATTTAGTTGCAGATATTATATACACAGCAACAACACAATCTGGCATAAAACCTAACCAAATAGTTAATATTTCTTTTTCTTCTAGTGGTATCCCGGATTCATTATCAGGCACTTCAGTTTCTAAGGATATAAAGGGTGTTTATGTGTATCCGTTTACCCTTCAGCTTAAAGATATAAGTTACCAAACTATGTTAAAATTGTTTCAAGAACTAGAAAAAAACAAGCGTATTATACAGGCAGACCAAGTTGCAATCAGTCCAGATAAAGCTAGAGCAGGATATTTAAGTAGCGTTTCATTATCATTAAAGACCTTTGTACAACCATGAATAAAAAAGATAAACTTACAAGTCAAAAAAAATCTAGCCTAAAAGATATAATTAAGGCATTTGATGGTATTTTAAATGTATTAAAAGTACATGGAGTATTAGTTATGTTTTTAATAGCAGGCGCTGCTATTGGGTTTTCGTTGGTAAGGTCGCAAGATTATCTTGATCCAGCACGCGATGAAGCAAAATACAACGAGCTATCTAGTGGCATGAGCTACAAAAAAATTGACTACAACTTAGTTAAAAAACTTAAATCAGCACTAGAAGACACCGATGTTTCTGTTAGTCAAAGCCTTGCGCCCGACAGAAGCAATCCTTTTAACGAATAATCTATACAATTTCGGTTTTAATTTCACCCTTAACCGCTGCGGCGTAAGGATAATCTTGACTGATAAATTTTTCTCTGGCTTCTAGGATAATTTTTGCATAATAGCTTGATCTAGGGCAGTAGTTAAAATTAAAGTTTGTTTGCTCGCCTGCTGTTTCTATTTTTAGCGTACCAAAATCAAACAATGACGCAAATATACCTTTTTGTTCACTTGTTACGTCTTCTACATTAGCCATTGTTAATTGGGATATTTTTCGCTGAAAAAGACCACTCTGAATAACTTGTGTTATGTTTTTGTCTGTTATTACAATATAACTTTGTCTATAAATAATAGTAGCAACAAGCACAATAAAACCAGTAAGTGCGACTACAACAACCGCCAATAATACTGCGAGTGATGCGACGCTAGATGAATTACCAAATACGTTTGGTACCAATACAATGCCAAGCCCTAATGACAATAATAAGCCTGCAGCTGCTTGGATATAAATAATTATAATCCCAAACAGATGTTTATGGACGGTACCCAGTAATACCTCGTCGTCATCTACTCGTTCCATGCTTAATTGTCTGTTGCTTCTTTTCACTATTTAAGTATAACATCTACTTAAAATTTATTCAGTTTTACTATTTTTTGGTGTTTTTCCTACGTGTGCGTAAGCTTTACTTGTTACTTTTCTGCCTCTTGGTGTACGTTCTAGCATTCCAATTTGAAGTAAATACGGTTCTATAAAATCTTCTATTGTTGTAGCTTCGTCGCCCAAAATAGCTGCCAAAGTATTAAGCCCAACTGGACCACCATTGTGATTGTCTATTATTGAATTTATCAAAAGTCTGTCTGTATTATCTAAACCAAGATTATCTATTTCTAACAGTTTAAGCGCTTTATCGGCAATTACAGTATCTATTATTCCGTCACCATTAACATCTGCGTAATCTCTGACTCTTTTTAAAAGTCGATTAGCGATTCTTGGAGTTAACCTGGACCTTGTAGAAAGTTTATCTGCAGCTTCTGAATGTATGCTTGTGCCTAATATTCCCGATGATCGTTCAACGACTTTAGCTATTTCTGAAGGTTCGTAAAATTCTAAACGATGTATGTGCCCAAAACGATCGCGAAGTGGAGCAGCTAAGGCCCCTGTGCGTGTGGTGGCACCTATTAATGTAAACTTAGGCAGGTCTAATCTTAAACTTTTAGCAGTTGGACCTTTTCCTAACATAATATCAATTGCATAATCTTCCATTGCGCTATACAAAACTTCTTCTACGCTTCTATTTAGTCTGTGAATTTCGTCAATAAATAAAATATCGCCGTCTTGTAAATTGGTTAGTAAACTAGCTAGGTCGGCGGCGCGGTCTATTGCGGCACCGCTTGTAACCCTTATCTGAGAACCCATTTCGTTAGCTATTACTGTAGCCAATGTTGTTTTGCCCAATCCTGGGGGTCCGTACAATAAAACGTGATCAATTGGTTCGCTTCTTTTTTTAGCAGCTTTGATTGCTAGTTGAAGATTAGTTTTTATACGTTCTTGACCAATATAGTCTGCAAAAGTCCTTGGTCTTAAACTTAAATCTAATAACTCCTCGTTTTGTTCGTCATTATTGTTTTGAGTATTTACGATTCGTTCAATAGCCATATTTTACCTTTTAAGTGCCAATTTTATTCGTTGTTCTGAAGTTAAACTTGGGTCTATTTTAGAAAGTACGTTTATTGCATCGTCACGGCTATAACCCAGTCCAACAAGAGCCTGCAACGCTTCGTCGCTATCTGCAAAACTTGATTCTTGCAAAAATGCAGTGGCATCGTCAGAGGCAGTTAAGCCGACTTTATTTTTAAGATCTACAACCACACGCTCTGCTACTTTTTTACCAATTCCAGACGCGCTAGATATAAATTTAGTATCGCCGTTAGCTATAGAAGTCCTAACTTGTCCTTCATTGCCTAAATTTGTTATAGCCAGTGCTGCTTTAGGGCCAACACCATTTACACTAAGCAACTTTTCAAACAGTTCTTTTCTGGACTTTGTTAAGAATCCGTATAAATCATGTGCGTCTTCTTTAATGTGTTCATATACGTAAACCGATGTTTTTTCACCTATTCTCATATTGGATTGCTCGTCTAATAAAACGCGCACTCCATATCCAACACCAGAACAATCTATTACCGACATAGATCCTTCGTGGTCAGACACAACACCTGTTATTTTAGCTATCATTACCTTTTACTATACACCACACTTGACGCATGTGTCAGGGCTGCAGCAATTGCATCGGCGCAGTCGTCGGGTTTTGGCACCTCTGTAAGCCCAAGTTGAATCCGTACCATTTCTTGAACATCAGCCTTTTTGGCTTTACCATACCCAGTTATAGCCATTTTTATTTGTAATGGTGTATATTCAAAAATCTGTACACCGGCTTGTTGTAGCGCAAGTAATATGACTCCCCTAGCCTGACTTACCGCCATTGCAGTAGTGACATTTTGTGCAAAAAAGAGTTTTTCTACCGACGCTACATCTGGCTTAAGATCTGCTAAAAGTTCTGTCATTGCATCATATAGTTCTACTAATCTACTGGCTGTATCGTCACCAATAGTTGTCCTAATAACTCCGGCATCTAACATAATAGGCGATTTTTTTCCTATTTCTATACAGCCAAAACCAATAATCCCTGTGCCTGGGTCAATTCCAAGAATTTTCATGCTAAATTTGTGTGAGTTGCCACCACATCATCAAGATCTTCAAGTGCTTCTAGTACTCTCATAACTTTTGCTTCGGTGACATCGTCTGTAATTTCTACAGTCGTAACTGGTTCGTAGGTAAGTTCGGCTTCTTTAATTTTAAGACCAGTTTTAGATATTGCATCCCTAACGGCACCAAGTTGTTTTGGATCGGTGTAAACAAGAGTATCGCCGTCTTCTTCGCTGGCATCATCTGCGCCACAGTCTAGGACTTGCATTAAAATATCTTCACTAGTTCCTTCTACTCTTATATAACCTACGTGTTTAAATTGAAAAGCAACGCTGCCTTTTTCGGCAATAGCACCACCGTGCTTACTAAATGCTAATTTTACATCTGGATAAGTACGATTAATGTTGTCTGTTGCGCACTCTACCAAAATTGCTACACCACCACTTGCATAACCTTCGTACATAACTTCGGTTACGGCAGCTTGAGATTTGTCGCTAACTCTTTTTATTGCTCGCTCAATATTTACCATTGGCATATTTGCAGCTTTTGCTTTGTCTATTGCTAAGCGCAAAGAAAAATTAGTGTCTGGGTCAGTACCACCACGCGCTGCCAAAGCAACCATGTTACCAAGTCTAGTAAATACAGCACCACGTGCTGCGTCCTTTAAACCCTTTTGTCTTTTTATTGTTGACCACTTACTATGACCTGACATAATATACTTCCCTTTTACTCTGTAATTGTATCAGATAACCTGCTTTTAAGGTGCATAACAATAACAATAATTACTATAGTTAAATAAGATGCCGTCATTGCATAAACTCCAATCGACGCTTGTTTGTACGCACCCGGTATACGAGACAAAATACTGGCTACACTTAGCATAAAATCCAAAATTATTCTTGCTGGCCAAGCAAAAATACTGCTAAACATTGGCACAACCATTCCCGTCAAACCAGCGACTAAACTAAGCAACATTGCAATTGGCACCAATGGAACAATTAAAATATTTGCAAGTAAAGACACTACAGAAACTTCTCCAAATACAAACATTATTAAAGGTAGCGTCATAATCTGAGCGCTTGAAGTTTCTATTAATATTCTTACTATCGAACTTGGTTCTTTTTTAGTTTTATATATTCTTTTTTGAACTGCCGGTGCTACAACTAAAACGCCAAAGAATGCCAAAAACGACAAATACCATCCTATGTCGGTCCATAAATTTAGGGGGTTTGTAAATGCGGTGTAGCTGGCAGCTAACAATATTAATAACACTGGCTTAACCGACCTGCCATAATGTGACGCTAAAACAGTCAGCAAAGATACAAATGCAGCACGGGCAATCGACGCACTAGAACCCGCCAATGCTACAAACAATAAAATTAAAATAATACTAAATAATGAAGATCTAAATTTTGATTTTTTGCCCATTCGTTTGCGAGCCACATCAACCAAAATAGTTAAGTTATATCCAGACACGGCGATCACATGGCTAAGCCCCACTATTCGTAATGTTTCTGTAACATTATCGGGTAGTTCACTTTTTTGGCCTATAAGTAGCCCCGCCGCAAATTGGTCGTGCGGCTCTGGCAAGCTAGTCGACAATCCAGCCAAAAAATCTCTTCTTAATTTTTCTGTATACGAAGCCGATCTTTTAATTACAGTAATCGTCGCATAACTTATTCCAGCCTGCTTTCCACCCCTTCTTAAGTATAGTTTTCCGTCTACAGATACCGTATCGCCCTTTAGGACACTATTAACTCCGTATCCACTTATTACCATTTTGCCTGGTAATTCTATTTGGTAAGGTGCAACTACTTTTATATGCGACACATCAAATTCTAATTGGCTATTTTGTCCATAAACTCCACTACTGTCGGCAACAACTATCATACTTACCTTTTGGCTAGTAAGTTGTTTGTACGGCTCGATTTTATGTAAATAAATAACACCTCTCCATATACCGATAGTTAGTCCCAAAAAAACACAAATCATCACTAATAATTTTTTAGTTTTTACGGCACAAAAAATAATCAACACACAAACAACAAATAATATTAATGTAGATAATCTACCAAAGTATTTTGCTATTCCTAGTCCTGCAATAATAGAACCAAAAAATATCGAAAGTAACGTAGTTCGCTTATACCAATAATTTATTATGGCCATACCGCGATTGTATTGCATAAATAGCACTAATAAAATTGCATACGTTTAAAAAAATATTAGTAGTAATTTTTGTGCTTCTTTTTTAATATTAAAATTATCTAAATATTTAAGAATTATCTACATAAAAATTAGCCATAATTAGTAGTAATTAAAGTTGATTTATATACTATAAGATATAGATTATTAAATCGTTCAGGAAAGCTATAATAAAGTTAATGATATACTAGCTGATTAATCTAAACTTATAACGCCTGCAGCTTGACTATTTACGCCAAATAACAGATAATAACCTCTATTGTAGCAGTCTATATGTTAGTAACGTATTAGACGCATATATAAGTCGGAGCAGCTAGCCTGCAAAAAAACCTTGCACCTTGGTGCTTATACCGACGAGTAATAAGTTACAATCAATACGTTATATTAATAACATAACGGACCCATAGCTCAGTCGGTTAGAGCACCTGCCTTTTAAGCAGGGTGTCGTGAGTTCGAGTCTCACTGGGTCCTCCAA
>JBAXHY010000037.1:0-6468 GCA_037138655.1 bacterium
AAGAAGCTACTGTAGAAGCAAAGGTTATATCTGCACTTCTGTTACCGTTTTCTGTAGGGTTACCAGATACGGCAGGAAGTTGACCAGCAATCCAGCCAGTAGTGATACCTAAGTTAGATGGTTTGACCTTTTTAAGTGCGGTAGCTGAGGTGTCATAGGTAAGAAGGAAGTCTGCACCTACGTCTGGTGCGGTATCTTCTGTGCGTGAGGTAACTAAGGCTGATGCGTGAGTACCGTCAGCGCCGTGTTCTAGTAATAATCCTTGTGCAAGTCCATCTGCCCATGCAGCGGTTGGCATACATTCTACGGTGTCGCCAATAGCATAGCCGTTGTCTGTTCCAGCTTTTAGAACAAGGTTGATGAGTGACGTACCAGAAACGATACCTTCCCAATCAGTTTGACTTCCAGCTACTTTTACGCCTGATGTGTCTTTTTTATAAATAGCAAAGTGTACACCTGCTGGTGTTGTAGGCCAGCCAGTTAATGCACCACAAACCGCAGTGGTTGTTGCAGCAACGTGCGCTGCTGTTAGTGTGGTCGCTAGTGGTCGCGACCCGTTGGTTACTCTTGTTATAAGATCTGCACTTGACATGTTATACTTCTTTCTTTATTAGGTTGCAAATTTGTTTCATGACTGCTCTTTTATCCCTGTTTCTACGTAGCGAGCAATAACATCTGATAATTGAAAATCGGTACCTATGGTATTTGAGTCAAGTTCCCAAGTGAACCAGTTAAGTTCTTCGTCAACTTCTAATACGACAGGTTTATTCACATCACCGTATGAGGTAGGTATTAAAGGTGTGTCTGACCAACCAAATGATCCCCACGCAGCTTCACTCCAACCAGCTATAGAGCTTGTAGAGGTAAACGTTCCTGTACCGACAGTGGTAAGTGCCGAGCCTGAATCTTCTGTTTTACCAGCAACAGAAAAGTTTACCTGCCCTTGTGGTGTTTGAACAAAGAAGGTAACGTCAATGACTTTTGCCCACATCATGCCGTTTTCACTAAACTTAATTAGCCCAGAGTTTGCAGAGGTTGGGATTGCTACACCGTCATCAGTTGTGAATAAAGCATAGGTTAGTTCAAATAAAATGTTCCCTTTAACGATTAAGAAGTGGGTATTTCCTGAGTTGTCGTTGTATAGAGATAGCCATGTAGCAGCGATACTCCAAGGCTTCATCCATGCACCGCCCCGGTCTAAATCTAGTGTCCATATTTCGTTATTAGTAGATGCACCGTTAGGCACAGCAAAGTAAATCTTGCCTTCAAAGCCAAGTCCTACAGCGTTAGCCATAGCCACAGAGTTAAGGTTTTTAATGTCTGAAAGAATCGTGTTAGATACACGATCGGTAGTAAGTACGTTCTGTAGTTGAGGTTTTGTACCTGTAGTTTTGAATCCGTCGCGTGATGGGTACCACAAGGAGTCGTTATATAAAACTACTGCGTCTGGACTGTCTGTACCGTCTTGGCCGTTATCTTCTACTACATCGATAAAATCTATTACTGTTGTTCCTAAAGTAGTCGAGGTGTTAGATAGAATGTATCGTTTGCCTTTACCGTTGGTACTTGAACAAAGTACGGTTATACCAGGTGTTCCTCGGTTATCCCTAAATGGAGTTACTTTAACGGGGTATTCTTTACCACCTCTTCCAAGTTCTACCCAACCACCACCGTTAGCAGGTGAAAAATCAAGAGTATTCTTGCCAGTTCCGCCGTAGCGAACATAGCGTGGATTATCTCGATCGCCTGTCATCCATACTTGACCGTTAATGACAGTTCCCCTAGTGGTTTTAGGGCCAGCAGTTGAATCTGTTACAGGTGCAAGTCGGGTCACGTCTACAGGTGCTACACTTGCACCGCCATCTGTGTATGAAAGCCCATTGACTGCGTAAGCTGCTAGATACTCATATCCTGATACCGTACCTATATAGACGTTGTATGTAACAGCTGATGCCACAGCTGACCAGCTAATTTTGATGTTCTCGGTAGCGGAAGCCCAAAAATCCCTGTCTTTCAGTACGGGTTGTGCAAGCGCTGTTGAGGCTATTGTTTCGCCTACGGTTGAGTTAGCGGTTATACGGTAGTACACAGTATATGTAGCACCAACAAGACCTGTGTTCGTCGTAAGGGTAGGTGCAGCAGGAGTAGATAAAGCAGTAAACGGTGTGATTGTATAAGTAGTTCCAATAGTTGTGATGTCTAGGAATGAAAGGTTGTCTATACCATTCATAATCAGCACTTTTTGGTCTATTTGACAGAAGTGTGCGCTTGCAGATGTGTCGTAAGTTTTTACAGTAGTAGCAGTCCACGCACCACCGTCAGTATTCACGTAAGGTCGTGACGTTCCAGCGACGTTAAACATGCCTATTAAATAGGTTTGTTTACTGCCCGTGATGTCTTTTACAAGTTCAAATAACTCGCCCTGTAATGTTCCAGGGAATTGTGTTCCGTATCGTACTAAAGAAGGCCGAGGTCGTAATGTTCCATCTTGTGTAAGTGTGACGTTACCCGATCCACGAAGTCCGTCTAATGGAGTACGGCCATCATCCCAAGCTGTTACGGTACCCTTAAGCCACTGTCGGTATGACTTTGTGACTATTTTAGGTGCCTTGTAAGCTTGTTGGTCTATCATGGATTAGTACCAGTTTTGGGCTAAAGGAGTCCACGGTCGGTTAATTTCGCTATTCTGAGCGTCGTTGTCGTCTTTCATTCTGCCCATAACTTCGTTCGCTTCTTTGATAAGACCTGGGTAACGATATAATCTGGTTTGGTCTGAGCTAACAAATTCAGCAGCGGTCATTAAAACTAGCCATTCGGGGTCATCTACGGGTATAACGTCTGCATCGTTTACGATGTTCGTAGCGAATAGGTAAGCAGGTATGCGAATAGTTCCACCAAATTGCGGGTCGGTAGCTGTAAAAGCACGGGTAAATATAAGATTTGCACCTTGTTGGGCACAATAGTTTCCACCGTTTTCGTAAAATTCTTTTAGTTTTTCAACAGGTATAGTGGTGTAGTCTGTATAGGCAACTCCGTCAGTATGAGTGATACGTACAACATCGCCCTCATAAGGACTGATTAGGCGTACTGCTGCTGGTATAGTGAATGAATCTGTAGCTGTTACTGTTCCTATAGAGTAATTGCGAGATGCAAGCGAAGCCCAATCTACGCCGGGTTCCCTAGCCCATTTGTCGATGTATTCATTAGCTATGCTTAGAATCTTCAGCCACTTAGTAGAGCCTGATGTAAAGGTTGGTAGCTTTCCCGTAGCTTTTCTGTAAGTTCGTGATACGAAGTCGGTAGTAACCATTTGTCGCCTAAATCAAAAACAGCAGGTCGGCATTATACCGAACGCTGCTGTTATTTATAGCTAGGCGTGTTTGCTTACATTATAGCACTTTTTGTCTTATTTATACAGTGGCAATCTTCTGTGTCTTAGGCTTCTTGTATACTCCAAGTTTTGGTTGCTTAATACTTCTTACCTTAGCGACGTTAAACTTAGCCTGTCGGACTTTTGAGTTTATTTTAGGCATCTTTACTCTAGCTAGTCTGCCAGTTCCACGCCTAGACGTTCCAGCAACTTTAGGCTTAATGTTTTCGTTACCATACTTGTCTACAAACTTAGTAGTTGACTGAATGCCTGCTGCTTTTGCTGCTTTGTCATATGCTAGTAAGTCTTTAGCGGTCTGTGCGCCGTTTGGATCGTTAGACAAGTAGTTGTATACTTCTGCTTTAGATAATCCGTGCAGCGTAACTATATCTTGATTTTGTGTGCTATTGAATTTCTGCGTGTTTAGTCCTTTTTGGCGGGCTATATCTTGGACTGGACTAATTGTACCGGCTGCTTTGTCCACGTTATATTGTTCAACTGCTTTTGTGTACTTTTCTTGGGGTGTAAGTCCAGTAGATTTAGCGGTTACTGCTTTGCTTACATTCTTATCATGTACTAGCGTAGCGGTATCTTTGCCTGTGTTATTTAACGTATCTAAAATTTGCTGTGATGCTTGCTTCGTACTATCTGTAGATAGTTTATTCTTGGTAGTAGATGCCATATCTTGAAGCAATTGAGTAGTATCGCCTAGCTTAGCAATATCTTCGGGGCTAGCGTTCTTTAATAGCTTTGCAGCAGTTGGTCGATCGAGGTTAAGTAAGTAGTTAAACGAGTTCGCAAGGCTTGTATTTTGGCTTGCAGCTTTTAGGTTATCTGCTTGTTTTTGAGTCATTTGACCAGACTGTACGAGTTTATCTATCTTAGACGCATCACCTTGAGCAAACGCTACTTTTGCTGCAGATTTATCATTTACTAGTGCAGATTGTTCTGGGGTAAGTGGTACGCTTCCTTTTTTAGCCTTGATAGCGTCTGCTACTTGCTGTTGGAAGTTAGACTTTGTTATATATCCGGGTGCTGGAGTAACACCAAAAAATGACTGAACTGCGGTTGACGGTGACTTCTCTGCTCGTTGGTTTCCACTTGTTACGGTAAATGGTAGTGTGTTTTTAGCAAGATACGTTCCTACTTGTTTTGCTTGAGTTCCTGCTGAGTCTTGAGGGTTGCGTATCATGTTGCCAAAGTAATCGCTATTTGTAGCAAGTTGTTTACCTATGCCAAGTCCCGGTGAAAGTTTATTACCTATTGTTTGTACTGGGTTATGTGAGAAAGCAAATACATCTTTAGCATATGTTGGTAAGCTAACACGTTCTGCGTTGCCATTCTTATCTGTTTGTCCTGTTTTGGGGTAAAAGTAATCTATTGCGCTTTGTGGTACTTGTCCTGTAAACATATAGTTCATAGCAGCACCAATCATCATTGTTGTAGCAGCGAGTGAAGCTGTGTAGGCGGTTCGTTCAGATACGCCCTTGCCTCGTGCGGTTTTAGTAGCAAGATCAGTAATACCACCACCTATTTCACGTACCGTTCCAATGTTCCAGCCTGGTGAACGCATCATAAGACTCATGCCGTCCTTAAGAGTTTTATTCCACATAAGGTTGTCTTGAACTAATTGACCGAAACGGTTATCTATGGAGTCAATAGCTGCTGCTTTTGCTGCACGTATTGCTTCTGGTGATGCATTTGTACCTAGTTCGCTTAGTTTACGATCTATAAGTGCTTTGGTAGCACCCGCTTTAATGCGCGGTACCCACCATTCCATAATTGGTTTTGCTGCGGTGTTAAATGCCCTAAACGGTGCCGCTGCAGTACCTTTTGCTATTTCAATTGGGTTGCCTGTTTTGAATTGTTCAAGTGATTTAGCAAGTCCAGTTGCCCGATAATCTACTTGCTGACCTATACGACCACCACCTTCTGCAATGTTTTGAATATCTGGGGTAATTTTACCTGCTGCGTTGTCTTTAAGTATCTGGTTGCCTTTAAATATGTATTCTATTGGTGCGATTGGTGCTTTAGCCATATCTACGACACCCTTTATTGGGTGACCGTGAAAAATATCCTGTAAGCCATTCGCAAATTGTGACGTTGTGGCGTTTAGTGCAGTTCCAGCAACGTGAAAACCGCTTAGCCCTAATTGAATGCTGTTTAGCGCGTTATTAACAGATTTCACACTTTGAAATACTGGTGATTTACTAAATGCGCTAGAACTCATTACTTGATCTATGTGTTTTTGAACAGATATAGGATCGGCACCTTTAGCTATTTGTTCTGTCTTAAACTGTTCTGCTGCAGAAGCTTTAAGAAGTTGAGCGCGGTTATTAAGCGCAATGAGTGCGGGGTTAGACTCTTTTGGTACAAGCCCAGCTTTAATACCGTCATATATGGTAGGAATTGATCTTGCTTCAAGTGCTGCAGGTTTACCGCCTAATGTTGGTTTTACCCATTTACTAAGAAATGCATCTACTTGACCCTTTGAGTTATCCCAGAAACCAGCACGCGGGAAGTAGTTGTCTATATGATTAACATCGGCTTTGATAGTCTGTGCAAGGGTATAGTCTTTTTCTAGTGATGCTCGAAATTTCTCAGCTTGTGCCTGTAGTTCTGGAGTAGCCTGTGGTATCCCCTGCTCTATCTTTTGAATAAAGTTAAGATGATCGCCTGTTGACATGTCCTTAAATAGATTTACGTCGTTCTTTGCACCAATTGCTTCTTGATTTGTTTTAAGTGCGTTATTCCCAAGTGTTGCACGTAGATCATTGATAACAGAGCTATCTTTGGCTGTGGTATCTGGTGTAAATAGTCCCTTAACTTCGTTTGGAATAGCCTTAACGTTACTTATCTTTTGGTTGGATAATTTTACGTTATTAAGTGTATCCTGAACTCCTTTTGGAAGTTCTTGAGCTGTTGGACGTGTTGCTTCATCTAATATTTGTTTCTTGGTGGTATTAAGATAGCTAATTTGCTTATCTACAGGGTTCTGCATCTTATTAACACTTGCCCTAGCTTTGGCTGTTGCCTCTGGGCCATTAGGATCTGTAAATTTTGGTAGTGTTGGGTCTGTCTTACCTACTTGTGGGGCG
>JBAXHY010000038.1:0-6217 GCA_037138655.1 bacterium
GGTTACACCTTTTGCGCTTAAAAGGTGTAGAAAAAGGCGGTCGCCTTTGGCGACCGCTCTCATTGGCTATTAAAAGTTTAAAACCCTACTTCCAGCTTTGAACAACAATAAGACTTGTTTGGCCGTCGGTTTCTAGACCCTTGGTCTTAAGTTTTTGGACTGTTTCTTTTGGCTGCATTGCAAGACTTTGCATTGCTTCTTCTAAGCTTAGTGCTGGTACTTCGTACTTTAGGCCTTCAACATTATATTGAGTAGGAACAACTACAGATGGTTCTATTTTTCGAATAAGTTTAAGCGCGCCAAGTGGATCTAACGTAAAACCATTGCCACCAACAGGTACAACCATAACGTCTACACGTCCAATAGCTTCTAGCTGGGTGTCGTCTAGTTCTGGGTAAACGTGTCCAACAACCAATACATGAGTGTCGTCTGCCATAAATTTGTACATTGTTGCTGTTCGTTCGCCAGGTTGGTCAGTATGAGCACGCGCCTGTACGCCTTTTACCGACATACCCATTACTTCAAATTCACCTGCTGCTGTAATTTTAAGTTCTTTGCTTTCGGTTACAGCTAAAACATCTTGTGTACTTACAACTACATCATTATCACGAGTTATGCTTTTTCCTCCAATGTGAGCTAGGTTGTCGTCTATTACTACAGACGCTTTTTTGCTAGTTAACTTAATACAGTTTGCACCAAAATATTCAATTTCCATTTATTTCTCCTTTGTTGTTTTTGCGCTTTTACCAAAAAATGCACGTTTGTCTAATATTACTTGCTTCTTGGACTTTTCAAGGTCCGACCAAAAACGATCTTTTATTTGACTTCGATATTCGGCTGTATCTGTAGCCATAATTGTATATCTAAGCTCTTTGCCTTCTTGTTTTTCTAGGCCTTCTACTAACTTTGCCACGGCAATTTTATTTGCCTGACCAACTAGCAAAATATCAACTCCTGCAGATTCGTCGCGGGTAAAGACTCCTGTATATACAATTAGTTCCAGGTTGCCTGCCCCTGTCCAGTATTTTTGGCTAGCAGATTCTAATGTTGCGCCCATAGTATCTTCGCTAGATTCACCGGTTGTTGGTGCGCTACCAAACATATTGGACAATGGTGAGTAAAATTCGTATTTTTGGTTTACTTCGTAATACAATTTATTGTTTGACGTATCTGACGTAATAATTCCAATACTCAATAAATTTGCTAGTTCGCGTCTTACTGAGTTAATTTGTTCGTCTACCTTACGTGTGATTTCTCGTACAAAAAAAGATCGATTTGGATTGCCATAAAACAGATATAACAGCTTAACGCGCGTCTTACTTCCGAACAATTGTTCTATCATTTTATTCCCTTCGTAATACTATTGTACCAAATAATGAGACAGTGTGTCAGAAGGAATTGTATAAGTTGATAAAATTTGTACATACAAGCATTTTGCTAAAAACAATGTATCATTAAAACTATGCATAACGATAAACAAAAACTAGAACGGAACATTAAGCTATTTGGCTTTTACAAGATTTTCACTAAGAGAATATTTTTGCCACTTACGACTATTTATGCTGCGCAGCAAGCCGGCCTAAATATACAGCAAATTGGTGTTACAGCAGCGCTGTCGTCATTACTTGGTTTACTTAGTGATGCCCCTACTGGATACTGGGCCGACAATCACGGCCGTAAACGTAGTTCACAAATAGGTGCGCTTTTAGCAGCTTTTGGAACACTAACTTACGTTTTCAGTAACGACTTTTGGGGAATTCTAGTTGCATCACTAGTGACGTCACTTGGTTACTCGTTCTTGTTTGGGTCTATGGAGGCACTTATTCATGACTCGTTAGTAGTTTTAAAACGTGAGCACGACTATTCAAAAATCGCATCTCGGGCACAGTCGATGGGTTTGCTAGCAAATGCATTCTTTGTTGCTACTATTCCCCTGCTATACCCTATAGACAAGCGACTGCCATTTGTTGCAGGATTCTTTGCGTATATGACACTTTTAGGAATTGCCTGCATGTTGTATGAACCTCATATAAACCATGGTAAACATCAGAAAATAGAAGGATTTTCTAAGACAATTCGGTTATTTATTAATAAAAATACAGTCTCGTTTTTTGTATGTCTTGGCATAATTCTTGCAGCAGGCACATCTACATCTGACATTTCTAACTTAGCGTTTGTGCACCTGGGTATGCCTATAAAATATATGGGCTTTATGTTCGGTATCGCCAGTCTTTTAGGCGCTGTAGTCGGGTTATATATTCACCACCTTAAAAAGCTACCTTTCATGGCATTTGCAACAATTGACCTGCTATTTAGCGCGCTACCATTTTTTGTATTTGGTTTTGTACGAACACTTGCACCAGCAATAATTGCACTAATACTATGTATATCTTTCTGGAGATTTGAACAGATTTTATACCAACACTACATCCTAGAACTATATGGAACGACGCGATATAAGGCAACCATATTGTCGTTAATGACAAATTCTCGATCACTGAACGAGGTCTGGATGACACTTGCTGCAACGGCAGCCGCAAAACACTATGGATTACTCGATGCAATGGGCTACTTTGGTATTGCGTTGCTGCTATTTTTACCGCTTTTATTGTTTTCTATAAGGATGTTCGTAGCATACATGAATGCGAGATCCGCACTATCAAACCATTGAATGTGTGGATTTCGTTTAAACCAAGCAATTTGACGCTTAGCCAATTGTCGATTTAGAGTTATGTCGCGTTGCATGCACTCTTGCAAGGTTTGACCCTCTAAAAAATGTGGTGCATAGGCTTTAAAAAATGGTGCACTGGCAGCAGGTACGTTATTTCCATATTTATCAAACAACCATTGGGCCTCTTTGATTGCGCCGTTATCTAACATTTCCTTGGATCGGTCCTTTATTCTTTGCTCCAGGACTGGCATGCCAGGGTTTATACCAATAACCAGCGCGCCCAGCATGAGGTCATTTTTTTGCTTGTTTATTCCGCCTTGTTCGATTGCCCTTATTAAATACCTCTTATTTTTAGAGTTTTCGGGCATGTCGATACCCATTTTGTTAATTGTTTCTTGCAGTTCATCGATGCTTAAAGGTTCTAATTTTTGTCGTAACTGTTGATCTGCACCAGGCCCAAACTTAAAATCAAACAAAAGACCATCAATATACAATCCGGTGCCACCAACAATAATCGGCAATTTTCCTCTGTTCTGGATATCTACAATGCAATTTTGAGCATAAACCTTAAAATCTGCAGCGCTAAAACGTTCACTGGGGTCAACTAAATCTAGCCCCCAGTGTGGTACTTCTGCCCTGTCCTTGGCAGTTGGTTTGGCAGTCGAAACATCTAGCCCCGTATACACAGTACGCGAATCGGCACAAATAATCTCGCCGTTAATAGACTTTGCTACTTCTATAGCTAGCGCACTTTTGCCGCTGGCAGTTGGACCAACAATAAAAATCATCGTCTCTTTTTTGATTTACTTCTCTTAAATAAAAATATATAAAGTAAGCTTAATATAGTAATTAATACTAAGAAACCAACAATTAATTGGCCCTGAATAGGGGCGAGGCCGTTTATGGATGGTTCACTTTCCGCACATAATGCATTTGGTTTGCATTCACTAAGTCTTAAAGACTGAGCCATATTAGTTATAGACTGAGAAATGTTCATTATGGCAAGTATATCATTTTCTCTATATCTACACTATAATCACCCGCCTCACCAAAAACTTCTACGCCCTCAGCTTCTAGGTCTTTTTTGTGCCCTTCGCGGCCACCATAATAACCCGCTGCCAAGCCTCCCTTTTTATTTACTACCCGTTGCCAAGGCAAATCTGGTGGACCAAAATGTGCAATGCCACCAACAATACGGCTAGCTTGGGCGCTGCCGCACATTGCCGCTATTTGGCCATAGGTCATAACCCTACCCTTTGGTATCTGTGCAACTAGGGCATAAACTCGCTCGGCAAACTGGCCACCGGCTGGGTTATTACTGCTTGGTTTAGTCATTACAAGCTGCTTTTAGATACCCTACTTTTTGCTTCATTTGCTACTGATTTAAAGAAATTTTGATACTGCATGCTTGATGGTTCTTGTACCTGTAAATCATTACGTATACGTGGTGTAACTTCACCAGTTTCTATCTCTTTAACACCTACTACTAACATGTATGGGACTCTGGCTTTTTCGGCGTTGCGAATTTTTTTACCAACACTGTCGTTATCATTATCTACGTGTACACGAAGGCCGTGCTTTATTGCCTCGTCCTCTAGTTTTTTAACAAATTCTAGTGTCGAATCTTCTTGGTTTACACTGCTAATTCTTACTTGCTCAGGTGCGACCCAAACAGGAAAACTTCCAGCTGTGTGTTCTATATACACGCTCAAAAACCTCTCGATACTGCCCAAAAGCGCACAATGAATCATTACGGGTTGCGCTGGCTTGCCACCCTGGTCTATGTATTCAAGTTCAAAGCGTTCTGGCTGTACAAAGTCCAGTTGGACTGTTGCCAGTTGATGTTCGCGGCCAATGGCATCGGTAGCCATAAAGTCAATTTTTGGACCATAAAAAGCTGCTTCGCCCTCTTCTTCGAAGTAATCTAACTTATTGCTAATAACTGCCGCCTTTAGTTGTTTTTGAGCCTGTTCCCAAAGTTTTTTGTCACCCAAATACGCGTCAGATTCGTCGCGGTAACTAAGTCGCACACGCAGTTTCATGCCTACTGCAGAATAAAGCTCATGTGCCGACGCTAACAATCCATCAATCTCGGTCTCTATTTGGTCTGGTCTACAAAATACGTGGCTGTCGTCTTGAGTAATAGAACGAACCCTGTTAAGCCCCCCTAGTTCACCTGATTTTTCGTCACGGTAAACAGTTGTTGTTTCTAGGTATCGAATCGGCATGTCCCGGTAACTGCGTTGTTTACTTGCAAATATACGTGTATGGTGAGGGCAGTTCATAGGTTTTAGCACCAATTCATCACTAGTTTCTTGGCTTTTTACCAAAAATAGCTCGTCACCAAACTTTGCCCAATGCCCACTTGCCTTATAAAGGTCAGTTTTGGTCATGTGCGGTACCCAAACTTTTGCAAAACCCCTACTTTCACGTAGTTGATTAGAATAATTCGTTAGTTCTTCACGCAAAACAGTTCCACGTGGCGTAAATAGCGGCAGGCCCGACCCAACCAAATCGCTAAACAAAAACAGATCAAGCTCAACGCCCAGCTTGCGGTGATCGCGTTTTTTTGCTTCTTCTAGCATGGTTAAATGTGCTGCAAGTTCTTCTTTGGTGGCAAATGCAACACCGTATAATCTTTGCATCTGCGGATTGGTGTCTTTGCCGCGCCAATATGCACCAGCAATACGCATTAATTTAAACGCACCAACTTTGTCGGTACTTGCAACGTGCGGGCCACGGCACAAATCTGTAAAGTCGCCATTTTGGTAAAAGCTAACTTCGTCTATTTTGCTTTTTTCATCTGTAGCAATACCCAATGTATCTGCATCAAGATCTTTAGCAACGGTCGTACCGGCTCTTTTTAAATCGTTCAAAAGTTCTTCTTTATACGGCTGATGGCTAGATTTAGCCCAAGCAATCGCCTTATCTACAGACATTAAACTGCGTTCAAAGGGTTGTTTTGCGTTTATAACTTTATACATTTCTTTTTCTATAATCTTAAAGTCGCTTTCGCTAATTGTGACTTTAGGAACGTCTATATCGTAATAAAAGCCGTTTTCTACGACCGGTCCTACGCCAAGTTTTGCTTCTGGCCATAATTTTGTTACGGCAGTAGCCATAATATGAGCCAAACTATGTCGCATGGCGTGAAGGTCTTGATTTTTATCTGACATGATATTCTCCTTTGACTTAGGGGTTTTTGTACTTTAGTGCAGTTTGGGATGAAGACCGAGCAGCGTAAGCGAGCCGTAACGAGTTACGGTAAGCGCGCAGCACAGGTATTCGTCCAAAATGTGCAAAGTACAAAAACCGATTCATATAAAAAGACGCTTACGAACAATCACGTGCGTGTCGCACATTATGATTCGTTAGCGTCTTTGGGTCCTGCTATGTTGCCTGGACGGTTCCACCGAAGACTTTTACTTATGTAAGCACTGTTTTACGCCTGTTCTTACCTTGCCGTGGCGTGAGTTCGATGGCTGGTTAGACCACGTCATTACTCTGTTAACACTATACACTAACTCTTTAAAATGCAAAAGCGGT
>JBAXHY010000039.1:0-6015 GCA_037138655.1 bacterium
GGGTCCTCCAAATAAAAAAACCTACCTCGCCGTAGGTTTTTTTATTTATCCAATAAGGTTATTAGACTTAGCAATATTAGTATGATTAAATAATATTAGTTTTAAATAATAATAGTAAGGATACTTAAAGTTTATGAATAACGAATCCCAAACAACCGTAAATCCAAATCCTAATCCTGAAAATACTCAAAAAACTCCTACTTTAGAAGCTACGCCGGCTTTATGGCCTGGAGGGTTTGGAATATATAAATATTCTAAAAAAGCAGTTATGTTTAACATTGGTACAGTTGTTACGCTATTTGTAGCACAGGCAGGCTGGAATACAATAGACACATTAAAGCCAAACATGACACTTTTTGCCGCTTTGATATGGGCCTTAATTAGCGCGTTTATAGGATTAATTTTTGCGGTTGCAACTACAATCGTATATTTAGCCGGCGTAAAAGAAGAGAAACTTTCATTTAGCAATGCCATTAACGGTTCTATTAAATATTTACCTAGATATTTACTTGCAAGCATATTGACAGCTATTGCTGCTATTTTAAGCTTACTTGCATTAGTCATACCGTTCTATTTTATTGTACCCCGATTAATTTTTGCGCCATTTTTAATTATAGATAAGGACCTTAAGGTCATAGAAGCATTTAAGGCTAGCTGGGCAATGTCTAAGGGTCACGTAGGAAAGATCTACGGTATAGGTTTTGTGATCATAGCGTACGTACTGCTAATGCTTACTATTATTGGTATACCAGTCTCGATTTATTTATTAATCATGTACGGAGCTTCTACTGCAGTACTTTATAAATTTATAAGTAAAAACGAATCTTCATTAACCCCTAAAACACCACAAGATACGCCTACACTTCGTTCTCCTGCCGGAATTACACCAACAGCAAGCTAATATACCAATTAATGGCCGTGTTTTTTGTGATGATCATGCTTTGGATGACTAAGCCATAGCAAAATAACGCTAGCCAAAAATGAACCTGCAATTACAAGAGTTGTGTACGGTTCTAGCGACACAAAAGCCTTACTTTGTACAATTGTCGACAACGCAGACGGTGGTAAAAACTGAGGTACAATATATACCAACGACATTCCAACCCCAAAAGACAATAAAATATGAAAAAACATCATTTTTTTGGGTACTGTTTTTCTAAAAGCTAGCGCTGCAACTATAAAAGGAACTATTAGCAAAACAAGTGACACAGCCCGTGTGTTTGTGCCGCCAAATATAGAACCAGCAAAACTTGCGACATCTTTGTCAAGATAACTCTGAAGTGTTACTGCACCTGTTAATACAAAAAAAAGTACCGCCGCATTGGTACGTAAAAAAAATACCAGCAGTAGTGGACTGAGTATAAATATTAATGCCAGTATTGAACCTTGCATGCTTTTATCTTAGCATAAGCAAGATTATTACCAGTTAAGAGTTTGACCCTCTTGAATCTTTGCTTTATCTGCCTGGCCAGAGTTTAGTTCTATAACAAATTTTGCATCGCTGCTAGGGTAATACGATTTAGGATACGAACTTGGCTGCATATCTTTTACTATCGTAACTACTTTTTTATCTTTATCTAGCCAAACTACATCAATCGGAAAATTCATGTTTTTCATCCAGATTCCAAACTTATCGTCCACCGGAAACAAAAATATTAATGCACCGTTTAAAGGAAAACAAGATCTGCTAGATAACCCAATATCTTGAGATGATATAGTCGTTGCTAGTTCAATATCGTACTTATATTTTGTTTTATTGTTAAATGAAACATTACGTTTTAGTGCGTTAATGTTTGTGTCGGGACATACATTTTTATCTTGCCCTATGATTCTTTCTTTAGTTAGAGGAACAGCGATAGATAAAACTACAAATATACTAAAAATGCTTAAAATTATATATTTATACTTATGCACCAATGCGATCACGACGTCTACTTCTTTTAGCGTTTTGTTCTATATAATCCAAAATTGGTCCTGCAACATTACGTCCTGTTACTTTTTCGATACCAAAGCCAGGGCTACTATTAACTTCTAACACTAAAGGTCCGCGCTCGCTACGCATAATGTCTACACCACAAATAGACAGTCCCATAGCCTTGGCTGCTTTAACGGCAGTTTTTCGCTCTTCGTCTGTTAATTTTATAGATATGCCTTCTCCACCTTGATGTAAATTGCTTCTAAAGTCGTCGTCAAGGCTTTGGCGTTTCATGCTTGCTATAATTTTACCACCAACTATAAATACACGAATATCTACACCGGCTGATTCTTTTACGAATTCTTGCAATAAGATGTTAGTACCATCGTCGTCCATAACATGAAAAGCTTGAAGTACGCTTTTTGCAGCTTTTTTAGTTTCGGCTAATACTACTCCATTGCCGTGTGTTCCACGAGCTAATTTAATAATCACCGGCAATTCCCCAACCTGATCAATAAGGTCGTCAAAATCAGTCGTGTTACGAGTAAACACTGTCTTAGGAATACCTACACCTGCTCTTGCAAGCAGTTGTAGTGTTCGTAGCTTGTCTCTGGATCTGTTAATTGCAATAGAACTACTAGGAGTATAAACGCCCTGCATTTCGAACTGTCGTACTATAGCCGTACCGTATCTTGTCATGCTGCTTGCTATACGTGGAATAATTGCATCAAATCCTTCTAAAACATCACCGCGGTAACTTACCTCAGGTTTGCTTTGTTCGATAGTTGCATAACATTCTTTATACTTAATAACATGGACATCATGACCACGTGACTTAGCTTCTTCTTTAAGTCGCTTTGTGCTGTAATTACCTGGTCCGTTACTTAAAATTGCTATTTTCATGGGTCTATAACCTCTAAATCTTCGGCTAGTTCAATATTAAATTTTTTCTTTAATTCTTTACGGTCTATGTGCGATTTTGAAGGGTCAATCAAAAATCTTTTATTTAAAGTCTTACGACCTATTAATATAGGAAACGGTTTTTTTGATCTGTCGGCAAGTGTAAATTCTGTAGCAAATACTTTAGTACCTAGTTTTATCTTAAGTTTTGTTGCGTATCTTTCTTCTTTTACGCCAAATGAGTTTTCTACATTTGCTTTGTGAAAATCTGTAGTTTGAATAGGTCTAGAATAAAGACTAGTTAAATGCCCAGCTAAAAGATCAAATGTAAGTACATCTTTTCCATTTTTTTTAATAACTTTTATATTAGTTGCGTGAATTGCCGAACGATATGCCCCTGTATCTGCCTTTGCTGGGACAGATGTAAGAAACAACTCTGGAAATTCTATAAGCTCCGATCGTCCGATAATTACTGGAAAAATACTCATACAATAGTCTCCTTGCTTTTAAAGTATTATATCACTTTTTTTAATATTAAGCAATACCTCTTTAAAAAATTCGTTGTATACTGTCAGTTTTTCGTCTGTAAACGCGCCACTACCTACCTGCGGACTTGCATTTACTTCTAAAATATAGGGTTTTTCGGTATCTTTTTCGAACATTACATCTACGCCTGCTATTTCTCTACCCATAACACTGGCTGCTTTTAATGACATTTCTTGCGCCTCGACGCTCAGTTCGCTAACGTCCAATAATCGTGCGTCGGCACCCTGTGAAGTGTTATTTAAATGAGTAGTGTCGTCTTTTCTGGTTCTTCCTATTATAAGTTTTATCGATTTATTAATAACAAGAACCCTTAAATCGCCGCTATTAGCAATAAATGACTGACCTACAAATTCCATATTTATATTGTCGTTTAGTGCTTTAGAATATTGTTCTCGGTTTTCTATAAGATAGTTTGCTTCGCCGCCTTTTCCATCTGTTGCTTTTAGCACAAATGGTATTTTTAAAGACGATGCAAAGGTGTCAAAAGATGATTCAAGGTGAGCAGAGCATATAAATAGTGTTTTTGGTAAAGGCAGTCCACCAACCGCTAGCATTGCGTACTGGGACAACTTAGAAACAGATAAGCCTTGGCCAACTTCGCTACATACAAAAGGTATTGATTGTTTTTTTAATACCGTCGCAAGAGCAAGCGCGTTTTCTTCGTATCTTATGTACGACTTAAAATACACAAAATCATAAGAAGTAACATCTATTCCGGTTACAATCGAAAAAGCCCTAACATTGTCGCCAAATTCAAACGCAACATCTTTATAGTGAATGCTAGTACAGTTATATTCGCCGTTGGCTATGCTATTTATGCTCGCAACAAAATCTTCTGTTATTTGCTTATTTATTGTAGATTCTGCAGACGATACTATAAGAACTTGTTTCATATTTTTATTTTACTATCTATACATTGATTATATTGTTTTAATTTATGACTATTTAACATTGTGTTGAACTCTTGAAAAAGCAAACCAAATTATTGCAGCCAATATTGCAATCATCATTACTATAATAGTAATAAATCCGTCATTATTTTTTTTGTTTTTAACCATTAGTTTTATATTACATAAAAAGTTAATAAAAATAAATCAACTATTTGCGTTTTGTAACTTAAACTACAGGCGACACTGGTGGTGTTGGTGGCATAGGTTCTACTGGTTCTGTAACAGTAATTGGGGTAGAAGGTACTGCCGGTACTACAGGCACTGGTGATTCTGCGACTACATTTGATGCCGGAATATCGTTCATAGTCATGGGTTCAGGAGAAGTAAGCCCAGATACAGCTTGTAGGTTTTCGACATTGTTAAAACTATCCTGTACAATTGCGGTCATAATTATTCCCACTAATAAATATCCTATAAAAACTAATAGCCCATTTAGTTTGTTTGCTGTGACCTTTTCGACACCTTGGCTGTACTTCCAATACCAATAAAAGTTTGCAAATGGAACAATAATTAAAATTGCAGTTGGTATGTTAGCTCCAAGTTTATTCATTTCTGTTTTAGTCTTAACTAACCAATAAATTCCATAAATTCCTAAAGTTAACATTGTTAGCAATACGACTGCCAATGGGTTTCTTTTTTTCATTTTAGATATTCTCCGTTAAATTATAATTTAAGCTTAAGCTTATTCTTTCATAGTTTCAAGCACCTAATTTTACAGAGGTTTTTATGAGTACGATTAATTGTGGTTAGAAATAAATTCTAGTGCCAAAAACTTTTGCCAGAAATATCTTTAAATTGTTCTAATAAATCTTGCTGTTTTTTGTTTAGTTTTGTAGGGGTATCAACAACTATCGTAACAATATGAGCGCCTCTTTTGTCTGCACCAACTGGCACGCCATGTCCAGATAGTTTAAAATCTGTGCCGCTTTGTGTACCGGCTGGTATTTTCATTCGTACTTGTCCGTCAACCGTCTGTACGTCAATTTCTGTACCTAGTGCTGCGTCTATCATGTTTACATGGACTGCACTTAATATAAGTGAGCCTTCACGCGTAAACATTTTGTGAGGTCTAACGCGAATCTGTACATACAAATCACCCGCTGGACCACCTTCGATGTGTTCTCCGTGTTCACGCAATCTAATAGTATTACCGTCGTCAACGCCTGCGGGAATTTTTAATTTTAATACGCCATCTTTGTTGGTAGTTGTACGATGAGACAGCTTAACTTCTTTTTCGGTTCCGAATATAGCTTCTTCAAAACTTAGTTCTACAATAGTCTGATAATCTCTGCCTCGTCTTTGTCTTTGGGCTCCGCCAAAAAAACTATTAAATAAATCACCAAATCCACCTAAATCACTAAAATCAAAATTGATGTTTTGACCTTGCGCTCCACCAAATGGATTGCCTCCACCAGATGCACCGCCCATTCCTGCATGACCAAACTGATCGTACCTTTGACGTTTTTCTGGGTTACTAAGTGCTTCGTAAGCTTCGTTAACTTCTTTAAATTTTGCTTCGTCGCCGCCCTTATCTGGGTGATGCTGAATAGCAGCTCGTCTAAAAGCCTTTTTTAGTTCGTCTGCGCTAGCACTTTTTGGCACACCTAATGTTTCGTAATAATCGCGTTTGCTCATTGATACTATTTTAGCACTCCTCACCCCCCGAGTGCTAGTTTATTTATCTACATTTTTTTGAATTTTATA
>JBAXHY010000040.1:0-5752 GCA_037138655.1 bacterium
GGCTTTGGCTGTGTGAATATTTCGTGCACAGCTGTGTAGCTTTGGATTTCGGCGTCGCTAAACCAATGTGCAATCTCTAGTTTGGCTTCTTTTGCATCTGCTGATGCGTGTAACACATTAGATACACCAAAACCGGCGGCACTAGCTGCATTGTAACTAACGTGCGAGTAATCTCCACGAATCGTACCAGGCACCGCAGACTTAGGTTGTGTATCACCTACCATTTTGCGAACAGTATCAATAACCTCAACACCTTCAAGAACCATTGCAAGTACGGGACCCTGCAACATCGTACGAAGTTGTGATTCAAAAATATCGTCACCTTTTCGGGTTTTTAATGAACCAATACCTTCGTAATGGTCAAAATAATGATCATAATCTGGTGCCAGCATTTTTGCTGCAATAATTTTAATACCTGCTCGTTCAAAACGGGTTAAAATTTCGCCTACTATTCCGCGCATTACAGCATCTGGTTTAAATACAATTAGTGTTTTTTCCATAAATTTGATTCCTTTTTACTTAACCTTATTCTAACAGATATATACAGGAGGTAGGAAATAAGATTTAAGACAGCAAAAACACCTAGACGCCCTGCACCCTACCTCCTATCCCTTAACTCCTATCTCCTATATACTAAGGTTATGTTATTAGCAAAAGCAAAAACTGACTATCTAGAATACCTAGAAATCGAACAAGGCAGATCACAAAAAACTATCCAAAATTACGATCATTACCTAACAAGGCTTTTAGACTTTGGCGGAGACATAACAATCGCCGACATTACACCTGAACTTATACGCAAATGGCGGCTTTGGTTAAACAGATTAGGTACAAACACAAGTGACGAACTGCAAAAAAACACTCAAAATTATCATTTAATTGCACTGCGCAGTTTTTTAAAATTTTGTGCTAAACGCGACATTCCAGCAATAAGTGCCGACAAAATCGAACTAGCCAAAGCAACCCGCAAACAAGTTACATTTTTGAACCCAGAAGAACTAGAACTGCTTTTTGGTCAGCCAAAAACAGATACACTTCAGGGTTTACGAGATCGCGCCATATTAGAACTACTATTTAGTAGCGGGCTTAGAGTGTCTGAACTAGTTAATTTAAACCGCGAAGACGTAAACTTAAAAAGACGCGAATTTATGGTGCGTGGTAAAGGCGACAAAGATCGGCCAGTTTTTGTAAGTCAAGAAGCTGCAGATTGGCTTAATAGTTACTTTGACAAGCGTCAAGACAATGCCCGTCCTTTATTTATCCGATACAGCGGTAACAAAAAAATATCCCTAAGTGGAAATTATTTTAGATTAACGGCCCGAAGCGTCCAAAGACTCGTTGCAAGGTACGCATTACTTGCCGGCATTACAAAGCACGTAAGCCCCCATACACTGCGACACAGCTTTGCGACCGACCTACTAATGAACGGCGCAGATCTGCGCAGCGTACAAGCTATGTTAGGTCACAGCAATATAAGTACAACGCAAATATACACTCACGTTACAGATCCGCATTTAAAATCGATTCACGAAAAATTTCACCACAAGTCTGAATCTTAATTAGTAATTTTTAAGATTAAAGTCCGCAACTATTTGTAGCGCTAGTAGGCGTTACAGATATTTGCTTACAAATAGAGTCGGTAGTATGAATGACATAATCTGGTACTGCGTAAGATAAGTAGGAAGGCAATCTTACCTGTACGCGTCTTAATACGTCGGCAACTTTTCCTGTTGAGTCTACTAACACTTGTGCTCCAACTAACGGCAACTGATTTAATGTAGAATCAAAGGCTCTAATAGTTAAACCCGAAGTCTTATAAATAGACCTGACTCTCATGTAGTAAGCAGCTGTTGGAATTGATGTCAAATTTATACTAAGACTACAATCTCTTGATGAGCCAGCTGCCGGTATAGCACTACACGCTACTGGGACGATTTTTCCTTTGCTAGTAGCTGCTGAATGATCGGTCCAATTTATAGCACTAACGCCACTTGCCGTTTTGCAAGGGTAAAGATACAAATGAATAGTGTCGTTAATAAGTCCAGCGCGGCTTAAGGTTGCACCTACAGGAATAAGGTCTACCTGAACCATTCCAGGCGATTTAGGCGTAGTCGGCCACGACACAGGCAATGTTGGGTCTGCTGCTGTACAATCGTTAAATACAGGAGTAGTTGCAGGCTTGCCTACTGCATCAGAATCTGGCAAAGTTGGATCATCCCAAGCCAAAGTTATGATTGATATTTGTGCTCCTGATTCTGATTTAATAGGTATGGTTTTAAAATCTGTAGTGCTTAACTGTGAATATTCCAAGCTTTGCGGTGACTGATCAATCAGTAAACAGCTATAAGATACGTTTCTGGCAGCGTCAACATTACCAGTGTAGGGTGTTGTTCCGGCAGCACACGTAGTTTTATCGGCAGTTAAGGTTCCGGCTTTTATAGAACTTTCGACTTCGTTAATGGCAGACTCTGCCGCATAAAAAGCTTGCGTACTTAAAGTTCTGTCTAATGCTTGCCTTTGTTCGCGCTGCATAATACGTGCAAAGCCCAAAGTAACCAAACTTAAAATTACCATAATGATACTTGCTACAATGATTGCTACTAACCCTGATTCGTTTTTTTGTTGATATTGCTTATTCATACTATTTTATAATACACGCCTTTTAACAATCGTGCTTAGTTCGCTAACTGAACAAAACTGAGCGCCTACAGAAGTACCCTTACAAAGTAGGCTGTCACCAGCGCCATTTAACACAAGTAAATCACTGTCTCCGTATGCAATAGTTAATTGCACCTGCCATACACCAACCGTTAATGCCGGCTGAATAATATTAAGTTTTACTATGCGCATGTTGTCACTTAACATGTCTCTGCCCTTTGGTGTTGGCAGGTCGGCTGTTAGGTCCACTATATTTGGCAATACGTCGGTTGGTTGCGCAGCATCTGCACAAATCGTTGGTTCGTCTACCCACATTGCATGCTTAATTTCTTTACTGGCTACAACATTAGAATTTGTAGGGCTCTGTTTTCTGTCTATTGAATACGTGTATCTTGTAGTACCAATACAAAAGTAGCCTACAGCATTTTTAGAAACATCGGCCGCCGGTACTGCAATTATTGGTCCTACTGGCAATGTGTCGGCGACAGGGTTTATTACATACGGTGATTTTACGTTGCCGCCATTAAACTGAATAGCCTGTGTGATTTCGTCCATAACACCCCTTGATGTTTCTTGAGTTTGGGAACTTGTTACACCTTTTTGATACATTCGCCCAATTTGGATTAAACCAGCCAAGCTAATCAACAAAATAGCCGAAAAAACACTTGTAGCAACCATAAGTTCTACAATCGTAAATCCCTTAGCAGATTTAATAACTATCATTTATACAACCTATACGCTACCTGAACGTTTGCTGGGTTTCCGGTTGGAGCAATCCAGGTAATACTTACTTTAAAAAGTTTATTTACCGAATCATAATTAACTATTTGATCATATAGTCCGCTTTTGCCCTTGCAGTCTGCTGTATATGTAGCACCTGCCGGCAATATTTTTGCAAAAGAATCGTTAACACAAAATGTAGTGTTAGAAGTGTCAAAAACAGTTCCAACAACAGATACGCCAACTATTTGCGAAGCTGAATATTTTATTTTTTCTACTTGGCTTTCTGCTAATTTAAGGGCCTCTGTTTGTTCTTGGGCGAATCTACCTGTTCGCAGCGCCCTAGATGCCGTAGCATATGATGACCCAAGCACTAATCCTACGATTATAATAGCCACCATAACTTCTACAATCGTATCGCCAAATTGATTTTTGATTAATTTTCGCATAATACCTTGTTGTAACTTCCTATTTCTAATTTTGCATTTGCCTGACCAGCTCCTTCACCTACGGTTATCATTGCTCTGCGGCTTCCACCTTGGTCAGATAAGCATATAACAATCCCAGATTGAGTATTTAAAGCTACGGTGTCGCTAAGGGTGTTTATAAGATTAGCGCCGTCATAAACCGTATCGACCAAAGGTGATGCTGGTGATAATCCTGCAAAATTAACTTTTTGTTTGCCAGAGGTAAGATTACTGCTTGACCCCGCAAATTTTGGCAATCCGCTTAATAAAACAATAGTGCCGTATCTGGCAGAGGTTAAGTCAGGCGTTGTTATGCGGGTAACTTTTATACCATACTGAAAACTTAAATTGTCTATTTTATTAGAAATTCCAGCCATATCACCCGCAATCGTAGGGGCTAGCGCGGTTGGTAATGCATCGTTTAGGCTTTGAACGTCCTGCCCCGATACATTTAAACGACGTGCAGCAATACTAAAGACATTGTAATTTGTTGCGCCTTCTCCGGCTGTTGCACCGCTGGCTGTAAACTGTACGGCTTTTCCTAAAAACACACATGCATTACTGCTTCCCTGCGCAACTGCCCCTGCGGTAAATACTGGTCTGCTTAAAGCATTACTTTGTGTATAAGCGCATGCAAAATCACCGTTACTTGGGTAATAACCTGTAGCAACGTCGTTAATAATGTCTTGTATTTTACTTTGAGCGTCACGTATTCCCTGAGTAAATTGTACCGTCGCTTGCTTACCGCCAACCGCTAACATTGCACTAGCAAACAATGCAGTAGTAATAACCAAAAAGATCATAGTTTCTACTATTGTATATCCACTAGGTGCACCACGCCTTAACATACTAAAAGTATAGCATAAGCACAAAAAGAAGGTTAAAAAGTCTATAGTTATTAGTGTTAAGTCATTAGTTGCATCTAAATAAACTACAGACTAAGGACTATTAACTCTTTTGCTACAGCAAAAGTATGCTATGCATATACCAGTCAATTAATTGCTGTCCGTATAACATGGTAAAAACCAAGCCAATAATAAGCAGTGGCCCAAAAGGTATCTTGCTAGCAAGCTTACGAGACCCTGTAACAAGCCCCGGCAAAGAAAACAATATTCCTACTACCGAAGCAATAAACAATACAATAGCCGACTTAGCAGGCGTAGATACTAGCAGTCCAATAGCAATACCCAAACGAACATCGCCGTAGCCTATCCAGGTACCCTTAGACACATTAAAAAATATGTAAAATATACCAAACGACACCGCAATTGCACTTAAAATGTTAACAATAAACATCCATGATGCGTGTCCAGCAAAATTAGTCAGTGCATACATTAAACTTACAGCCCAAAGCGGATACATTACTTTATTGGGCAAAATAGTCCATTGTAGGTCGTAAAAAAACAATATTAAAAGCAAAACTAGCGACATACACCACAGTACAAATCCAGTTATGGCAAGCACGCCGTTTAAGGCATACGGCCAAGCAAAAAAACTAAGTCCAAAAAATATACCACCGGTCAGTTCGGCTAGCGGTAAAAGAGCCGACAATTTATTGCCGCAGTATCTGCATTTGCCCCTCATAAATATCCAGCTAAACAACGGCAAAAGGTCGCTGGCAGATAATTTGTGGTGACAATTTTCACATTCTGATCTTTGTTTAACAAAGTCTTTATTTTTTTTAATACGCCATGCAGTAGCCAAAGCAAAGCTTCCAAAACATAAACCTATAATAAAAAAATAAATTGTAATAAATGTAGTCATTATGTGGTTCTAGTATAACAAAAAAGGCCTAATAAATTAGGCCCGAGTTTTGCGTTATACCAATTTAGTATTGTACACAGTAAGTATTGCCAGCCGGCTCTACACCGTACCAAATAGCAAACTGACGAGATGTCGTACCACTT
>JBAXHY010000041.1:0-5547 GCA_037138655.1 bacterium
CTGCTTAAATAATTTAGACTTTTTGATATAATTGACAGTATGAGTAATAAAAATCTGTCTGGTGGACTGGTGCACAAAATTCCGGTTGATCTAGAGATTTCCTTAACTAAAAACGACAAAGCTAGTGCACTTTGGAACGGTATATCACAAATAGCCCGCAACGAATTTTTGTGTTGGGTAGAAAACGCAAAACAACAAAAGACACGTGATAGACGAATCAAGCGAACGATTGAAGAACTACTTGAAGGTCAAAAACGTCCTTGTTGTTGGGTTGGTTGTATTCATAGAACCGATAAAAAACCCAGCACGAAGCTGGCGTTTTAATTTGTATATTTTTGTCAATTTGAAAGGAAAGTAATGAGTAACAATAATTTTTATACACCAGAGACGGTACGCCCGCTATACGGCGAGTTAGTGCCAGCATATCAAGAGGCATTCGCCGTCCCACCTTGGAACGAGGTAAGTAAGTGTGTTGACGAGCAAGCTCGTTGTGATGGTGGTTTATCCGCCATAGCAATCGGAAACCTTTGTAATACTTGCGGGCTTTGCCCCACACGACCAGCCTACGAAGCTGATGAGCTAACGGAACGCTTTGAGGCACTTGGTATGTCACGCCCAACTGCTTGGTACGCTGAGCAAAACGAACTTGGGCTGACAATGGGAGCGTTAGCTTGGAAGGCTCTACCTATCACAATAGCGACAGAAAAGTACGCAGACGTTCCTGAAATGAGTGACTGGATAGTAGATAGGCTTGGTAATGAACCTGTAGTGTGGCTTGGTGAGGTTTTTGCAAATAGACAGCTGAAATCTAGAGGCAACTTACAAAACTTTGGAAGGTTTGTAACGGGTTTAGCTACTATGCTTGACTGCGAGAATGTCGCATACAAAACTATAGAGCCCCGAATGACGGCTGTACCGAAGCGTGACTTTGGGGAAAAAGCGATTGTTTTGACACGTAAGATAGACGTGCCCGATAGACGAGATTTTGTAATAATTAGCAACGTGAATGAGGTTGTATGAAAGTACTTGTTATTGGCGGAATGCATGGTAATGAAACGTTAGGAATAGAAGTAGTAAAGTTATTTAAAAATAATAGCGTAAACCAAGTCGACACCTTTTTAGCAAACGAACAGGCGATTAAAAATGATTGTCGTTTTGTTGGTCAGGATTTAAATCGTTCATTCCCCGGAGACAAGGACAGTGCTAATTATGAAATCGGGCGAGCCGCACAAATACTTGAACTTACTAAAAAATACGATATAGTGTTAGATTTTCATAATACTTATTGTCCAAATAATGATTGTGCTTTTGTTGGTCAGACTGCTACGCAATTGCTGGACAGTGTGGCGGTTTTTTTGGGACTAAAAAAGGTTATTATTGCGGACTACGATTGCATAAACAAGTTTGCTCCAAATTGTTTGTCTGTAGAAGTTAGCGTTGACAGTCAACTTAACAAACCCGAAGTTTGGTACGATAAAATTACACAGCTAAGTAGGCTAGATAATCTTATATACGAAACCAGTGATTTAGAAAAATATCGTTTTGTGTACCGAATGACACTTGACGATAAAGACAAATTTAATTTAACCAGCAAGCAATTAAGAGCCTTTAAGCCCATAAGTAATAACCTTGCTATAAAATTGGGAGTTACTACCCCAGCGTATCCAATTTTTGTCGACGATAATTTTACGCCCTACAATTATGGTGGATTACTAACAAAGATATAAAATAGTCATACAGATAATACTTGGCGACAAGGTTGAGTCGCTTTAACCTTAAAAAACAAGGCTAACATTGACTTTAAGTGCTTAGTATGGTCAAATATATAAATGTTAATTCCCAAAAATATGGGCGATCTTATACCTGGTGATTTTATTTTGCTTGATGACATTACTCAATTACCAAAAATTGAAGATATGGTTGCCGAATACATTGATCCAGAAGCTACTAAGAGCATGCGTGATGCTTGGTGTGGTAGGGTAGCTATTAAAGACTTAGTTCGTCCCCCTAAGTTTAACGGTACGATTGCTGACGTTAAATTAGTCGTTATGGACGAACCTTATGAAAGACTTTTTGATGCAGTAGAACGCGGCTGGAGATTTATGAAAGGTCGCGGAAGTGGCGTACCGGTTAAGCGTTTTAGTAACGGCGTTACACCTGATGGTTTTTTTGGATTTACCTTTGTTGCAAACGCCAGAAGCACGGGCAGGGGAATTATTGGTCAAATTCAGGCCGAAATATTTTATGGTGGCATTGCAACCCAAACGCTTACTTCTCGTACGCTTAAAAGCGGCGAAGTTTCTAGGGCATCATATACATTTAAACAAACAGTTATGCACGCGGGTTCTAGCGTACAAAGATACGTTACAAAACCTAAAATAGAAGACAAATTATTTATTGAACTAGACGAAAGTTCTAAAAAAATAGGTTTTGAGATATTACGACAAAACGTAAGTAATCCTTTGGTACAGCCTTTTAAACACTAACTTTAAATTGATGGTATTGGTCTGTATGACTAATAAAATCCGTGTAAACGTAAAAAATAAATTACTAAGATGTTGTGATTTGAGCAAACCACTATTACTTTAATTGACTATACATATTTAATTTGTTGAAATAAACGTAAGGCTGGTGAGTGAGTCGGGTGCCCAATAAATATTTTGGACAATAGCTAGTTATATATTTAAAACTAAAAGGAATCTATGATCCTTAAATATAAAAAAAGTCATATTGTTGATGGGTATAAATCATGACGGATTTACTTAAACAAAGTTCCGAAAATAATACAAATACAACACAAAGCGAATCAGGCCGATTATTAATACACGCTGATATTAATGAATACGTACTGGGCAATATTGATCTGCCAATATTTAAGCACCGAACAGAAATTGAATCTGCAATTATAAATAACAGCGTAACAATCATTGTTGCGCCTACAGGATCCGGCAAGACTACTCAAGTTCCACAATTTGCCCGTGAACTTTATGACAATAACGATTTTCCTTATTTTGACGAAATAATTGTTACCCAACCACGAATAGTAGCTGCCAGAAGCGTGTCAGAGCGCGTAACGGACGAAGTATCACAAACAGACCAGATTCATTCAATTGGATACTACACAAGCAAAGAAGGGTCCGCAGAGCCTCAGCGCGACCAGCACATAGCATTTTTAACCGACGGTAAAGCGGCAGCACAGTTACTACACGGTCATAAAGGCGCATTACCTGATAGTGCTAATAGATTATTAATAATCGACGAAGTTCACGAATGGAATCTTCACATAGAATTATTAGTTGCTATTATTGCAAAAAAAACCGATCCTACTTCTGAACATTACGACAAAAATTTAAAAGTAGTCATTATGAGTGCCACAATGGACGGCGATAAATTAAAAAAGTTTTTTGCCAATGTACACGCTCCAATTATAAAAGTTCATGTTTCTACCCACGAAGTAATCAGATCAGTATCTAGTAAATCTGTAGCCGAAGTTGCATTAAAATTAGCATTAGAATCCAAAGGAAAAGTTTTGGCTTTTCATGCCGGCAAAAGAGAAATAGCTGATACAGAAAGAACGATATTAAAAAAGTTAGAAAAAGACTACACAAAAGACACTATTCCAGTAATACCATTACACGGACAATTGTCTGCAATAGAACAAAAAAAGGCCTTTGAAGAATATCCTGATGGATCTGTTATAGCGACAACCAATGCTGCCGAAACTAGTTTGACTGTTCCAGGAGCAATTGCCGTAGTCGATAGTGGAGAAGTTAGAACAGACAGAGTTAGATACGATTTAGTTAGCACCGGGAGCGAAGGACTTTATTTAGAAGATGCTCCAAGGGCAAACCTTAACCAACGAGCAGGCAGGGTAGGGCGTACAGCACCTGGTGATTATGTTTTGTGTTCACAAAATGGCACAATGCCACCCTTGGCTTTTAAAGACCGACCAGAATACGGCACGCCGTCTATTCAAAGATCTTCGCTTGACGGTTTATTGTTAAAACTAAAAGCAAGTGGCTACGACAGCAGTGATTTTAATTTTTATCACGAGCCTCCTAGGGTTGCATTAGACGCAGCCAAAAAACGGCTATTTGTTTTGGGAGCATTAGATTCAGAAGGAAACATTACTGATCGTGGATTAAAAATGGAGCGTTTGCCGCTGGACCCAGAATTTGCCTGTATGTTAATTTTTGCGTACGAAAAAGGTTACAACAACGAAGTCATAAGAAACATGATTGATATTGTAGCAATTATGCAGCGAGGTGGTATATTAAGTCGTTCGCCCAACGAACAAGGTTGGCGTGAACTACTTGCTCAAGATATTTATGGTGACAGCGCAGAAAAAGATTCCGACTATCTTGTGCAGTTAGAAGCATACGTTGAACTTATGTATCACACCGACAAAGAACAATGGGACGCATACGATATAATTGAACATTCAGTAGGATTAGTAGAACAAGGACGTATTAGTCTAGCAAAATCTTTAGGCATAAATTTGTACGAAGTTGACGTAGTGTCTCAAAAAAATAAACAAGCAGTTCTTGCTTGCATAAACGCAGGTCAATTAAATCAACTATGGCGCAGAAACGGTGAAGAGTGGAGTTTGTTATTAGAACCTGGATTAAACTATGAACTGTCAAAGTCTAGTGTAGTAAATAGTATTGGCCAACTTGTAACCGGAAGTTTGTTTACGCTAGGACTAAGAAACGAAACTTTTGACGCAGTACAAAATGTAAACAGAGTTATTAATTACGAAAGCCTAGAACAATCGGCAGGGCATTTAATAAAAGAAGTATATTCAAAAGATTCCGCAATTTATGATCCAGTAAAAAATGAACTAGTCGTAAGAGTAGAACGTAAGTTAGGGCCACTGGTGTTGCGTGTTTATAATAAACAAATTTACGCAGAATCGGGTTCCCCAGAAATTAAAAAACTTCAAGACGGTCATAAAGAACGTGCATGGAACAGATGGCAGGAACGTAAACATTTAAGAGTAGAATATACAAGCCAAACAATAATAGACGCCATAGCTAACCCAGAATCAATGCAGTATGGAACAGACCCAATAACCAAAGAACCTTTATTAGCATATAGAGGTGGAAAAGGGCAGTGGTGTCGTTCTAAAGAGATCGCTATTAGTAGTCTTGAAGCTTACGAAGCACAGATAAATAAACGGCCTATTAAGCAAGAACAAAAAGTTATTAAAAGCTCTGTAAAATCAGCAAGAGCCCAGCTTATTTTATTAAAAAATAAATCTAAATCTGGTAATTTTGGTAGCACTAAAACATTGCTAATAAAAGATTTGTTGTCACGGATTTCTAACACTCAAGAATGGTTAGACGAAGTGCATATGTTGTTTTCTGCAGAGTAACAATTTTTTTAAAAATGTTATTTAGTTAACACGGCAAAAGCATGATCCCAGGTGTTTCGGGCAACACCGTATTCGATCCACAGTAAGCAAAGTGGTTCAAGCAATCTACTTTTTTCTATTGTGCCAATATCTAACATGTCTTCCCAGCCTATATCTAACAAAAGGTCACGTGT
>JBAXHY010000042.1:0-5189 GCA_037138655.1 bacterium
TATGTTCCTAAGGTTAAAATACAAAAAATGAATATTCAAGCAAAACCGATAGAATTACAACAAGCGCAAGTTGCCCTATACGCAGGTAGGCAATCTGAGAGTATACATCCGGGACGTGAACGCACGCTTCTTGCTCATCTTGGTGAGGTGGGGCTTCATACGCCTCAAGATGCACCTGATCTAGTCACCTACCCTCGCAAGATTACTAAAAAAGGCTTTGTAGATGGTGAAATTGTTGTATTAGAGCCAGCTGGAACGCCGCTACCGTTGTTTGACAAGCAGGAGCTTGCTGAATTATTGCGTAATGAACGTAATCGAGAGCAGAGCCGCAATTTGGCAGAAATGATGAGAAATTTCTCGCAACTCAAACCAGCTATTGATGAAATTTCTATACCGCATAATAATTACGACTCATCTGGAAAACATCCTAGTTTACTTGGCCGTGGAAGCAATAAAGCCGCATTCGGTTTTAGGGCAGCAGTTGACGGTGTTGAAAAAGATCTAGTGGCAATCGTTGATCACGGATCTGATACAGCACATTCTCAAAAAAAAATGCTGGAGCGCGCAGCCAACCTTGCTCTTGTAAAGGGCATGCGCGGATTCGAACAAGGCGTCGCTTGGTCAAACGATCCAGCAATTGTAGTAGCAGAGAAAGCTTTGGGCAAAGAACTGGATAAACTAAGTACTGAAGAGAAAGCTATGATTCCTGTTGAACATTGGGATACATTGGCCAAAAACGTTGCTGATGCTTCTGATTTAGGCGTGCAACTAGACCCTATGCCAGGTAACTTTTTTTACGACCCTGAAGTAGGCTTCACAGTAATTGATTTCCGAAGGAGTAATGCAGGTAAAGAAGCAGCAACACTTACACAAAACATGAAAGACATTCAAAAACTACGTGATGATATAGCCAAAGTTAGTATCTGAGTATATAAAGTAAAAAGTTCTAACCTCATCCGATATAGCCCGCCATATAAAGAATGCCACCTTGCGTGGCTTTTTTTATTTGGTTGGGTTTGGTCGGGACCAAAGCAAGGCGATGCGAATCTTTATTATTAACGCTTTAACAAATTAGAGTCATAGGTAACTTTTTGCGGAACCGCACCAGACTGAACAGGATCCATAGCACCATTTGCAACTTGAGCCTTGTACACGTTATGAATTTTTTTATGTCTATAAATTACTATTACTGCAACGGCCGAACCTATTAATAACGCAATACCGCCAACTAATACTGTAATTATAGGAAAATCATTAATGTCTTTTCCGTTTTTAATATTTTGGTTTGCTGCTGCAATAAATTCATCAACGTTTGGATGACTTGAATAAAGTTTTTTTACTTCTGCAAATCCCTTAACTGATTTTGAATAGTGAGCCGAGTTAAAATTACCAAGCGCTAATTCCCATGATGCTTGAGTCGCACTAGCTGGATCAATAACTATATTATTTGCACTAGCTAAATCTTTTAGGTCTTGAATGTCTCTTACATAATTATAAGTACCATCGCCGTCTTTAGTCGCAGTATAAGTAGATATTCCCACTACTTCACCGCTGTCATTAAATGCTGGTCCACCACTGTTACCATGACCAATTGTAGTGTCGGTTTCGATTAATTTTTTAGTACTTCCTAGCGCGTTTTTTATGGCCGACACTTTACCGCTAGTTAAAGTTACCGTGCTAAGTGCCGAATCTACAATTCCGTTATTAGTTGCATTACCTGGGTAGCCCAATATATTTAAATTAGCTCCCTGCATTAAGTTTAAAATACTACCCAATTTAGCTACGGGGTAATCCTGCCCTTCTATTTTTATAATAGACACATCAGACGAGTGAAACTGTGTAATACCGTCTACTGATCTAAAATCCTGAGCAACCGACTTAGCCCTTTTTACATTTTTTTGTTCGGCGTATTCTTTTCTACTATTAGTTACGTCTATAAGTTCTTTAATGTCAGGCGAATCCTTAGCAAGTGCAACAAGTAGGTTAACTACACTATTTTTTGTTGTTATTCTTGAACTTTTAATTTTGTATAGTCTGTCAAACAAATAATCTGCTTGCTCTTGATCAGAACCAATTGGCAAATCCGATGCAGCTATATTTGCCTTTAATGCTAAAAAATCTACTAATTTTGCATCACCTTTTAATAAGCCAGAAAAAGCAAATTGAATTAATATATCTTTTACATCAGAATTTGTTACATGACCATTGCTGGCAATATAACCAGATTGATTAATAATAAATCCAGACCCGGTACTGCCACTACAAGCGTCTTTTATTGCTAAGTTACCGTCAAAATAAATATCTTGGCAATATACATTAAATATTTTTACGACAGATGGACCGTACACAGAACTAATTGATTCCGATGATTTTTCTGAATCTAGCGATTGGGCATAAGCTAATTGGCCAAATAATGCGGATTCTATTAAATTACGGCTTTTTGCAACTTTATCTTTTACTACTGCAGTCTGATTTATATATGTTGTTTTTGAATTGTCAAAATTAAGACTATTAATTACGGCGTCGTAATTAAATACTTTTTTGCCAGATAAATTACTGTCCATTACCTCTATGGCAATTGTTTTGTTATTTATTACACCTACATACGTAGTAAAAGACGGGTTAAGACCAGAAAATATGTGATTACCAGAACTAAACATCCAGTCTGATTTTATAAATGATTTATTACCTAAAACTACATTACTTGTACCGGTTTTTTTAGCTATTAAAGTAGCTTTTGCAGTTATATCTTTAATTACCAAAGCTTCTACGGCAGACAAATTAGAAGTATCTTTATAAATATCTTTAGAATAATACTTAACCGTAAGATTACTGTTTGCATACCCTACATCACCAAGCGAAGGAGACATTCTTATAAGTTCATAAGGTCTAAGTACCGACAATTCGTTACCTATAAATAAATCACCGTTTGTGCTGTCTACACCGCTAGCGTACAGCTGTCTTGAGTCATAATTAAGACTAAAGCCGTAGGTCGACGATATGGTTTGATCGTTATTTGCCACAATAGCAGTTGACCCAACAATATAATCTTTGGCACTTTTAATACCAGATTTAAGTTGAACATTGTACTTTATGCCAAGTCCCAAAAAAAATATTCCACCGATGAACATAAAAGCAAAACTAACGAAGTGTCTTTTGCGGTAAGGTTTAGCGTGGTGGTGTCTAATAGTAACTGTTTTAGACTTAGTCTTTTTATGAGGCTTTGGGTTTACCGAGTTGTTGTTTTGTATGTCGTCCACTGTTAAGCCTATTGTACTTATGCTTAGGCTCAGAGTAAAGCTATAAGTGGACTACAAAGAAATATACCTTCGTGTTGGTTGCTTGTCTTTTTTATCGTTCAAAAAAGTATTAATGTCTTTTAGGCTAATAATAATATGCGATCCTCTAACTTTGTCACCGCTAACTTCTACACTTTTTATAATCTCGTACGCATAACCAGTACCATAACTAATAATTATCGGTTCGGCTGTGTCACCCAAAGTTAAACGAAACAGCGTCTCTATAGTATGTGCCGACGCAGCTGTATTGGTTTTATCAATAACTCCAAAATCACCACCCACGGCCTTACTAGGTTCGTCGTCTGAATATTGCTTTGCAAGGTCGGCAAAAACTCCGCCGGACTTTATTGCTGACATTACTGTATCCATTTTAGTCTTAGCTTCTGTATCCAAACTAGCGTTAACTTTTTCTTCTAGCATCTGAGACCGCAAACTTCGTCTAAAATCGCTCAAAGACCATCCGTAATATTCTTTAATTACGTCTTCAAACACTCTTGTACTGCCGCCTAACCTGTTTTGGCTTCTGGATACTTGAATCTGTGCGTCCAGTTCTTGTTCTGTGACGTTAATGGACTTGTCTGATGCAATTTGCTTTATTAATGCATCGTTAATAACTTTGTCTAAAGAACGTTTTTTATAATCATCTAACTGTTGCTTACCAGATTCGGTAGTAAATCCAATTTTTTGTTGGGTTTCGTAGTAATGAATATAATGCCTAAGCTCGAATAAATAATTTTCGTAAGATATAAACCTTGAACCAGTTCTTGCTACTGGCAAAGGCACTACCTGTGTGACTCTGTACAAAAAAGATGATGTTGATTCTATTTTATATAAGGCAACTACACAATAAGTTGTAAAAGCTAATATAGATGTAACAAATAATGTGGTCGTTATTATAACTACCTTGTGTTTGCTGTGTTGCAAAGGATAGATGTATTTACGGGCACCCTTTAGTACTTCTTCTCTGTGGCTTGCGACGGTTTCGTTGGTAATTCTTGGCATTCTGTCACTAGCTTCTTGTTTAGCTAATTTTTTATCCTGCCGATTTTGCTTATATTGTTTTAATTTATTCTTCATCTTCTTCGTCTTCTTTTTGATCTGTTATTTGCTGTTTAGGATTGCTAGCATTAGTATTTATACCTTGATCACGCAGAATCAATAACAGCTCTTTTTGGATTTTAGCAGGATGGTGAACATCGTGTATTGTAAGGTCTCCAACAAAAGTCTGTATCATTATTGTACCAAATCCAAGTAACGTTTCCTGAAAGCCATTAATCTCGTAATTTACCATTTGTATTTGATTAAGTGCCAAATCCACAACGCTTCTTTTAAACATTCCTTTTTGGGTGATCTGAATAAATCTTTGATCCGTAACAATATAGACACTAAAATGCCATGCTATCCATGAAGGAAAAAACACCAACAAGCCCAAACCAAGTCCGCCTAGCAAGCCTAAATATAAAGATTCAAAAGTAACCCATATAAACGAAGGTATAGTACCTAGCGCTATTGCCGACATTCCAAATATTAAACCTTTGCGCATAACAATTGGGTGCTTGTTAAATACCATCAATACTTCTTCGTCTTCATATTGATCAGCAAAATATTTATGAGCCATAAGCAACATTATATATCTAATATTTGATATCTGATAGTTGATATCTAAAAGTTAACACAAATATTACTATGTTCGGATATTCAAATATCAATTATCAACTATCATCTATATAATGTACCTCAGACACTTCACACCTGCCAGCAGACTCAGTGGCTTTGCGCAGGCGAGCAGACTGGATAGTGTGATGAGTATGAGGTCCGGTAGCTCAATGGATAGAGCAGTTCCGTCCTAAGGAAAAGGTTGCAGGTTCGACTCTTGCCCGGATCACCAAA
>JBAXHY010000043.1:0-5113 GCA_037138655.1 bacterium
TATAAGAGCATTGGCGTAATAAATATGCACACAAAAGAAAAAGCCACCTTTATTGGGTGGCTTTTTATTGTTCTAAACATTGTAAGTATACCACTTTCATGTATTATGTAAATAGCTATTGTTCTAAATAATAGTTATTGGATACCGTAAGGTCCAGTATGAGCCTCTAATAGCTTGTGACGAAATGAATAACCACAAACTTAGGCACAATGACAAAACAGACGTGGGTACGAATGCTTGTAACCATACAGCTTGGGTCACCAGACGATAAAAACCGTCGTAGAATAGGCGTAAGAGCCGACAAAGTGAGGGATAGCAGTAAAGCTACACCTGGTTGCGATAACCCCTCAGTTCCCCCCCACCGTCGTCAGTATCATAATTGTTTATTAGTGATTTTTTTAAAATGTCACTAAGGGACAACTATACCTAAACAACATCTGTTTAATATAAAACTAAGTGTAATGCTAGACCAGTCAAAGGAAGTTTAATGATAACCAACACTGTAAAATTACTGAATAAACACAATGCACCAAAGAGTGATTTAAAATGACTAAAATACCAGAATTAGATTGGTCAAAGTTAGAACCAGAAAAACAAATAAACGTAAAATATTATGGTGTTAATCACAATAAGGTTATTGCAACAATAGAGAGTTTAGAGTTAGCAAAACAAAACAAAAAAGATATAAAAGATTGGGCAAAAAGAAAAAAACAAAGCAGTATAAAGAAAAGAATTAAGGCACATAAAAACAAAAAAGTTAAATTAGACCCAAAAACAGCATACGAACAACATTTACAAAGAGAACATTTACTTAATATAAATAAAGAAACTGTTTGACAATTAAACATAGACGTGATACAATGTAATTGTATCAAATAACGAACGGAGAACGACAATGTATATTTACACAAAATTAAGACAAGACGGACGTTTTATAACATACGAGCCGTCAAAAACGAAATGGACATACGAACAATTAAAAAATCAAGTAAACGGTATGGTAGAAATAATACCTAAAAACTATTATCCAATTGGTATGAACGGAACTGTATACGGCAACGAGGAAGCTAGATTTAACTCTGACAATACAAGAAACCAATGTATGTTAGTTATTAAAGACGACTTATATGGTGATGAGTGGGATTGCGTTGGCGACTTATTACTTGAACAAACAGAAAAGCAATATGAAAAATGGTACGGACAATTAGCCGAAACAGCTAGAATACTTATGCACAGCTAAACAAAATAACCACGTCTGAAATATGACGTGGTTATTTACTTTATGGTTAAATAAGTGTATAATAATAATATAAATTAACGGCAAAGGACTATTTATGATTAGTACAACAGAACACATAAAAAAAGCTAGTGAGCTATGTACAGATATTGTATCGGCAACTATGTCAATGCAACAGGATTTAGTGCATATAAACTATTTAATCCAAGAATACCTTGTATTTTTAGATAATGAATTGGCTACTTACAACGATTAGTATTTAACGAAAGGACTAAAACAATGGAAACACTACACGTTAATAAACAAAAAATAGAGGGTGGGTATATATGCACTTGTAGCAGGGAAACTGGAAACCTTGCCGAAGCAAATATGCACACTAAGTATTTTGACAATACACCAAACGCAATTAAATTATACGAAGCTATGAGGAATACCAATGAACGATAAATTATTAGCAATACAGCAAGGGTTAAAAGCACCTAAGAACAAAAATAATGACTTTGCACATTTTAAATACCGAAGTTGTGAAGCAATACTATTAGCAGTAAAACCGTTATTGGCAGAACAGGGTTTGACGCTTACACTGTCTGACGCAGTTGTAAACATAGGCAACGCAAACTATGTAATGGCGACGGCTAAAATATCTAATGGTGATGATTTTAGAAAGACTTTTGGGTACGCAAGAGAAGCTATTGAAAAGAAAGGTATGGACGTAGCACAAATTACAGGAAGTGCTAGTAGCTATGCCAGAAAATACGCATTAGCAGGGTTGTTTGCGATAGATGATAGTGATGATATTGACGCACAAGACAATACCTATAAAACACCAACGATATCAAAGCCAGTAGACAAAACATTAAACCAACTTAAAATTGAAATAATGAAAGCATTAAACAATGTTGGTATTACAGGTGATAACATTAGTTTGGCAATATCTCAAATTATAGAAAAACCAACCGTAAACACAATAGCCGAAGCAAATGAAATATTACAAGCGATTGCGGACGGTATATTATAATGGAACACCAAAGCGATTTTGAAGTTAGCGTTACCGACCCTAGCGCAAACACGCCTATAAATGACCTGCCATTATCTCCAGAGATTACAGGGACACCGTTTTAATGAACGTTAAAGCAGTAAACAAAGCTACTGGCGAAATTATAGAACTACCTGCTAACACGCTTGCCGAAATAATGACAGCGTGGCAGGTGGCTCAAGAATACGACAAAGCTAGTACGGCATTAAAAGACCAACTAAAAAAATTAGTGCCTAGCCAAATAAATGCAGACGGTACATCTGACGAAACGAACGGCTTTAAGTTTAGACGTAGCGTTATACAACGTATGGGCTATGACAAAGCAATAATGCGACAAGTTTTTGACGAGGATACTTTTGATGTTTTATGTAAACCAGACAAATCACTGGTTGACATATACATAAAAGAACACCTTGAGGAATTGGGCGAAAACAGCACCTTGTTACGCACGACAATGACGGAACAGGGTGTACCGTACAGCGTTATTAAATTGGAGAAGTTATGATACAAATACCCAAAAATGATATACAGATAATAATGCAAGAAGTTATAAACGCATTAAAGGCAGGGTGCAAAGCGTCAGACGAGGTTATAATTGAAACAATAGAACTTGCAACAGACCCTAGTTTCTATGATGTGGAAACTGTATAAATAAACATAGACACGTTGTAAAAAGCACACTGTTTTTCTGTTGCATTATAAGCATAGACGTGATATAATGTTATTATAACATTTTGACAAATGTTTGACACCTTATAATTTAGTCTAAATATTCAATAATTGAACGGAGAACGACAAATGATTTTAGCCGACGCTAGGGAACTAGCACGAAACGAAATGGATAAAAACGGATTGAACGATTGGCATTTTGCTTTTGACAAATCAGTTAGCAGGTTTGGTGTTTGTAATTACAATACCAAAACCATTAAATTAAGTTTACACTTAACATTTTTAAATGATGCCGATAGAGTTAAAAGTACAATTTTACACGAAATTGCTCACGCTTTAGTTGGAAGCGAGCAAGGGCATAACAAAGTATGACCTGCGAATATCGCAACTGCAAGCACAAGGAAACACAAGCTGACACCTATATAAATGCGTGGCTATGCAACAACCATTTTAGCTTAATAGGTAGAATGACCGACGATTATCAAGCACCAGTTATTGACTGGGACACGCTAGAGGTGCTTACAAGTTAACTAACATACAAGGAGTATAAAAAATGGACAACTTTCATAGAGTACATCTAATAGAACTAAAATATTTACCTGCTACAAACACAAAAGGTAGCAGAGTACAAATTAAAAGTTTACGTTTTGCTGACAAGGTAACTATACCTTACGACCACGCAAGAAATACCGTAACGGAAATGTTTATTGACTGGAACAAATCTTTAAATAATGACTTAGGAATTATATGCGAGGGATTTAATGAAAAAGATATGAGTACAATAATTAGTGTTAGGGCTTTTGAACCTATTAAAAACATTAAAAAAGGTGGGGTATTAGCGTAATGGACAACGATTGTAGCAACGGAACTTGTCCTGTATGTTTTGACGACATACAGGACGTAGAGGAACAAGAGTATGACGACCAAGAATAATCAAGTTATAAACGATTTAACTAAAATTAAATATGACTTTAACTCAGGTAAAATAAGTTACGACACAGCTAAAACACTTGCAAAGCCACTTTTATATACTTTAAATGCAGAAATGGCAATTATATATAAAAGGCATAATAAAAAACCTATTGCAATTACATTTACAGGATTTATGAGATGACAATAAAAGTACCAATAACGTATCAAATGCAAAAAGAAGCACAGACGCACATAGACAAAATGAACCAAAATCTTAATACTTTTGGTGATTATGGCATTAGAGAACCAAACGCATTTTATACAGGTATTATAGGCGAATTAGCATTTAAGAAAGCTCTTGAACTTTATGACAAAAGTTATACGCACTCAAGCGCACATAACGGAACAGACAAAGCAGATTTTTATTGTACATTGTACAATTTAAGGGATATTAGTATTGACGTTAAAACGTGTAGCCAACCCTATTATCAGTATATGGTGTTGCCACCTAAACAATACAAACAATTTAATTATGACGTTTATATAGGCGTTAGGCTAAACGGAAACGTAGCCGAAATTATGGGTTATTGTTCGCACAATACTTTAGAAAAAATAAACAATAATTTTAAAATTGAGTGTATGGGTAAACAACTAGACGATTTAGAACCTATAGAAAACCTTATGCGACTATTAAACGAACGTGTATAATATCGTTAGTAAATAACTAAATATCTTAAAACGCTAGTAACAATGTAACTTCTATTTTGAAGTGAATAAGATAAGTGTTAAATTACAATTATGATACCAACCGAAGCAGAGGAAGCAAAAGCATTAGTCGCATATTTACGATTAAAAGGTTATAAGTTTACTCACATAAGCAACGAAACAGGTAGTGGCAGAATTGCTATGTTGCAAGGGATAAGAAACAAACAACAAGGCACAAGCAAAGGCTTTCCAGATTATTTAATTATAGTTAATGATGTACTTATAGCCATTGAATTAAAACGCTTAAAAGGCAGTACAACAAGCCAAGAGCAAAAAGATTGGATTGAAGCGTTAAACAATGCAGGCATACCTGCCGAAATATGCAAAGGTTGGTATTCAGCAGTAGAGTTTATTGACAAAATAAAAAGTATAGCACCGTAGCTTTATGTTATAATTATATTATGACGAACGGCAGACGGCTCAAAAATATCAACCTGCGACTTGTTTCTTTGTCGTTCTGGTCGCAGGATAATGTTTTGGAGATAATAAATGCC
>JBAXHY010000044.1:0-5085 GCA_037138655.1 bacterium
GACCTGACTGCACCAAATTAAAAACCCCACTTACGTGGGGATCTTAATTTGGTGCGGGTAAAGGGACTCTAACCCTTGGCCTCGTCCTTGGCAAGGACGCGCTCTAAACAACTGAGCTATACCCGCATGTAGCCGATATTATAAACATCGGCTAATGATTTGTCTATTTGGTGGCTCCTCCCAGACTCGAACTGGGGACACGCGGCTCTTCAGGCCGCTGCTCTACCAACTGAGCTAAAGAGCCACATAATGTGGGCTGTTACTTGGTACTTATTTTAAAAGAGCCTGGTGTCCCCTGGGGACATATTAAAATTTTGCCGACAAGCGGGGCATCTTCAGGCCTCTGCGTTCGCCAACTGAGCTAAAGAGCCAAAGCTAGACGTATAACTATGTTATTTTACGCAATTAGAGGAGTTTTTACAAGTGTTAGCTTGCTGTTACTTTTTATTTATAGCTATAAGATTCTGCATTTGTTCGCGATATTTTTGTACAGTTAAATGGCGAGCATCATATTCAACACCTGCATAAATTCCAGATAGGATTCTTTTTGGGATTCTTAGTGCAACTTCATTACAAGCTTCGATTGCAACGCAATTAACACAAATAGCTTGTGCTGCAGCCACGCGAACATCGCGCTGTTTAGCACCCTCAAACTCATTACCAGTGTACAAAAATAAATCCTTAACCTCGGGATCGGTACATAATTTATGAGTATCAATTAAAGTATAAAGTTCATTATTACCAGCACTGGCTACATCTAGTTCGATACCATTAAAGTTTGTCATTTTTACTCCTTGTCACAAGAGTATACAAAATATAGCTTTAAATAAAAATTATATTTTAGACAACATTTTAAAAACTACTTATTTTACAGACTCTTTATCCATAAACTTTTTAACGCTGTCTACAGTGTCCATAAATTGGCTTGGGAATATTATAGTGCTGTTTTTTTCTACTGCTATTTCGCTTAGAACCTGTAAGTTACGCAACTGCAAGGCGATTGGATGTGCGGCAATAATGTCCGCAGCTTCACCTAGTTTAGCTGCGCTTAATGCTTCTCCTTGTGCGGCAATTATTTTTGCACGCTTTTCGCGTTCGGCTTCGGCTTCTTTTGCCATTGCACGCTGCATACTGTCTGGTAACTTAATATCTTTAAGTTCAACAGTACTAATATAAATTCCCCATTTTTCGGTTGCTGTGTCTAAAATTAATTTAATTTTTTCGTTAATACTTGTAGTTTGGCTAAGTACTTCGTCTAAGCTACTTTGACCAACAATATTACGGATAGTAGTTTGTGCAATCTGATAAGTTGCAGATACTACGTTACTTATTTCTACCAACGACTTTGTTGCGTCATTTACCTGATAATATGCTACTGCAGCTACGTCTACAGACACATTGTCTTTTGTTATAATCTGCTGACTGTCTACTGGCAACGTAATAATACGCATATCTACTTTGCGCATTACGTCTACAAAAGGAATAATTACTCGCAGACCCGGACCTTTTGGTTCGGATGTCACACGACCCAATCTAAATATAACTCCTCTTTCGTACTGATTAACAAGCCTAAGGCCCATCAAAACAATAGTTCCACCTATTAGTACAATAAAAAAACCTAATCCGCCGATTGCGTCCATAATTCTCCTTTATTTATAGTATTAATTATACGCTTTTGTAAAAGGTTGTGCTATTTATCTGTATAGCTACTTGCAAGATGCCAAAGTCCACAATCTTTGCATCTGTACGTCTTAAGTCTTACATCGCCATGCTGAAAACGCGCCACAGTTGCCGCAGTCCAAGCCTCTTTTTGTGAATTAAAAGCTAATTTATCTAGACATTTTGGAGGTGTTTCTTCTTGCATAATATTGTGTATATTTTAAAGCTTTTTGTTTAGATTCTAAATACGCAGTATCGATTGCTCTGTTTTTTGCATGTAAAATAATTATAACAGATAGGAGGTATGGTAAAAGCATTATAATTATGCTATAATCTGATTAATGTACGTTAAATTGTATTCGTACACGCGTGGGGATGAATTTCTTCGACAGTTGTTAACAAGTTTATATGGCAAGTCGGGTCGACCCTACACGTTAGTTGGGGTTAAAACAATAGATGCAAAAACTTCTATTACTGCAATGGTAAGCAAAGTACAAGCGCTTCGTGCACTTGTAACTAGCCCTGTTGCTTTACAAGTAGCTTAAGAAATTTTGCTACCGCTCATTATCTTTGACGTCACATAAAAGATAGGGCGCTATAGTATGTGGTCGCTTGCTTACGTACACCTTGCGTAAGTACTAAGATTAAAGGTTGCAGCAACACTTTGTTTTGTTTATTAATAAAAGTGTGGCTAAAGAAACAATTTAAATAAACTAAGCTTGTAGTCATTAAACAGCGTATGCGATTGGACGTGGGTGCAATACCCACCATCTCCACCAAACAAAGTGCCCAAGTTTTTACTTGGGCTTTTTGTTTGGTTTTTTAATATAAATACTTCCCAATAATCAGTTATAAAGGATTTTTATTTACATTAACTATAAACGGGTGTACATTAAAAATGCTAACCCTTTAAAACAAAGGATAAAATAAAATGAGTGAATTTTATAACGACCCCTATAGTCACAATCACAGTAACGTTTTAGAAAACAAGCACTTTACAGATCGAATTGTCGACGTAGGTGCTATAGCAATAGACACTGCAGGAATAGTACTTCAAGGTATTGCCAGCGCCACAAGGCGTATGTTGCACAGTTCTGACTTACCATCTTAATAAGGTTGACACATTAAAATATTTATGCTAATATAAGGGTAATCTATATTTTGTGAATCCCGAGTTAGTGCAAAAGTTTTACTCACGGCTTCACCGTAAATCGTAGAGTAAATAACTAACAAAGGATTCTTTTTTATGTATCAAAACAGTTTTACTAATGGCCGTAATAGCCGACCTAAGCGCTCATTTAACTCTAGCCCATCACGTGGTGGTGGCGGACGAAGTGGTGGACGTGGACCCCAAAAACAATTTATTCACCCAAGCAAATTTATTTCTGAAGCTAAGCCTAGCGAAGAACTACGTTACACTGCGCAACATTCGTTTGCAGACTTTGACGTGCACCCACTTATTAAAAAGAACTTGGCGATTAAAGGTTACGAAACACCTTCGCCTATTCAGGACCAATCTATTCCTTTAGGTTTAGAAGGTAAAGACATTATTGGTATTGCTAATACCGGTACTGGCAAAACAGCAGCATTTGCTATTCCTGTTCTTAACAAACTTATGAATAACAAACAAAGCGCAGTTTTGATTGTCGCACCTACACGTGAACTTGCAGAACAAATCGAAGACGAATTTAGAAGCATAGCAAAAACAAGCGGCCTTACAGGTGCACTACTTATTGGTGGATCATCTATGTCAAGACAGTTACGAGACCTTAAAACACGACCTCGTGTTGTAGTTGGTACTCCTGGACGTATTAAAGATCACATCGAACGTGGAACACTTAATCTTTCTAACTTTGACAGCGTCGTATTAGACGAAGTTGACCGAATGCTAGACATGGGCTTTATGCCAGACATGCGATTTATATTGCAAAAGCTTTCTCCTGTTCGACAGTCATTCTTTTTTAGTGCAACATTTGACGCAAAAGTAAGAGGCATCATTAGTGAATTTAGTAACGAACCTGTAACTGTATCTGTAAAAACAGGTGACACTGCAGACAACGTTCACCAAAACATTGTTCAGTACAATGGCCGCGAAGATAAAATGAGTAAATTGCATGACACTTTACTACAAGGCGAATCGTCTAAGTTTATCGTTTTTGAAGACACTAAACATCAGGTAGAAAAACTTGGTATCGAACTAAACGCTCGTGGATTTAAAGCTGAATCTATTCATGGTGGTAAAAGCCAAGGACAAAGACAGCGCGCATTACGTGCTTTTAAAGAAAACAAAGTTACTGTATTAGTAGCAACAGACGTTGCTGCTCGTGGAATTGACGTGCCAGACGTTACTCACGTTATTAACTTTAGTACTCCTCAAAGCTACGAAGATTACGTTCACCGTATTGGACGTGCTGGACGTGCAGGCCGAATCGGTCACGCACTTACATTTATCGAAAGATAATAAAACTAGCATAAATTGTGCAATAATAGACCTCCATCTGGGGGTCTATTAATTTGTTTAGGTTATTAAAAAATAGTATTATGCTTATGTAATAAATGTAATAAATAAGGACTATATGAATATACGAATTAAAAGAATACTGACTGCAGTATCAATATCAATTCTTATGCCACTTGGTGCAATGATGCCAGCATACGCCGAAAATGGCAGTGGATCTAATGGAACTAAAAAACCAGCAGAGTCAACTTCGGACAGTACAATAACAAGAATTAAAAAAACTGAAGTCGAAGTAGAGCACGCAAAAGAACAAGAAAACGAAGCCGAAACCGAAAATCACGATCAAGCTAAAAAGATTCTTGAAGAAGCTAAAAAAACAGGAAAAGAACACTCTAAAGAAGAAAGACTTAAAAATTGTACAGAAAAGCAACAAGGTCTAGAAAATAAATTAGCTAATATCCAAAAAAACAGTGCAAAGCATTTAGCAAAAATCGATTCTGTATTACTTAAAATTACAGATGCACAAGCTACAGCTACAACACCAGTTGACGCAGCACTAATTACCGCTGCAACCAATGCTCAAGTTCAGGCAACCGCTTCTGTAGCAGCACTTGCAAACCTTAATGCAAAAATAGATTGCACAAAAGACACCGCAGCAAGCGAAATATCTACTTTTAAAGCAGGTTCTACCCAAGCAAAAACAGACTTAAAAGCATACCGAGATGCTGTAAAAGCAATTCTAAAAGCAATCGAAACATTAGCGGGGGATAACTAAGATGTCTTATACAAATAATCAAAAAGGCTCTAGCCATATCGTTCTTGTTTTTGCAGTACTAGTATTAGGATTAATTGGCTTTGCCGGTTACCGAGTTATGAATAAGCAAAATACAAAGACTACAAGCGCAAGCCAAACAGTAACAGCTACTACATCAGAAGTACCTGCTAAAATTACTAACAAAATACAAGCA
>JBAXHY010000045.1:0-5084 GCA_037138655.1 bacterium
TCCGCCCGTAGTAACTGTTCCTGATATTGGAAGTGCTGTAGCTCGGAGTTGAGCGTCGGTTAATCCTAAAGCTTGCAAGTTTACGGTCTGTGTTTGGGTAGTCGAAGTACAGTATTTAGCGCATAATGCAAATGTTCCTTGTGTACCTAGAAAAGACTGCTCTTGGTTATAAGGAAATACCCTAGACACTGTTCCGTAAAATGATGATGATACTGTAACGTCGTTACTTGCGAATTCGATACAAGCGATAGAAGTTGAAGTGTACGGAGAAGCGGAAGTAGTACCCCCGACACCGTAGTCGGCTTGGAGTTGAAATGAAGCAGTGTTAGTTCCGAATGGAGCCCATCGGAACTTAGAAGCAGAGCCAGTTGTCGTTGTAACTTGAATTTGAGTATCTGTGGTGCTAACACCTGATACGGTAATATGACTATTTTCGTCAGCTACTAAAAGCCGATAATCAGACGCAAAAGTGGCATTATTTTTGAAGAAGATGTACTCGAATTGGTTACCTTTTGTAGCAAAGTCGAAGTGAGATGAGCCTTGCTCCGTTTCAGCGTTAAAAATATACGCCTTAGCATCTGATAACCAAGTTGTAGAAAACGGTGGCAGTGTTACGTTCTGTGGACTGCATAACGGCGGATTCCTTAATGCTTCAGCTCTTTGGGGGTTTAATACGCTTAATGATATGGTAAATTGTACCACTAACAATAAGGCTATAAAGAAAGTAGAGGTTAGCTTTGAAAAAGTTTTCAGACAACACCTTATACCTTAAAGGTGCGTCGCCCTAAACCAAAAATAATCTCCATAAGCCAGCTAAAGATAAACTGTAAACCAGCCAATAAGCCTATTACTGGAAGCAGAAAAGCCATAAATGCGCCAACTTGAACTAGTATTTCGCCGACTACTGCGGTATTCGTCATAAATTCCCTTTATTAAATTATGACTATAATATGAACACTTATAGCCATAATTTAACCCCCGAATTAATTCGGGGTATAAATATTAGATTCGTCCCTTAACAGACTTATTGAACATACGAAGTATGACTTTAAGACCTACGGCGAAGCCAAGAACTGCCAACACTGGAGCGATGTTATCTGTGATAGCACCTGTTATAGCAGTAATTAAATCTGCTGCTGCACCTGTTGGAAATATACCTGTTGCAAACATAGTTATCCTTTAGTTAATTTGTATTACCTTTAGTATACTCTGTTTTTGGTGCTGTTGCAACTTTATTTCTTATGCTCTGGAAACAATGCTCGGGCTTCGTAGCTTCTTAGGAATACTAGTTTTCTCATACCGTTATGAAACTCAATTTCGCAAGCAGACCAAGTCCAAGTGCTGTCATCTTTTTTGCTTTTAGCTACACCTGTTTTTAGATAAACGTTAGTTACTATTCCTGATTCGATTAATGATTCCATAATACCCCTTTTTAGTTAATACGTTAAGATAATATCAGAGATATCATAAATAGTCAAATTATCGAATGAATGGATAGGCTTCGGGAGTGCTTGCTCTTGGCTAATGGATACATTGAGAAATTTTTGGGGGCGCTTTATGCCTTGTGATGTCCAATAACGTTTTTTTCCTGCGATATGGGGCATATCTTTAGTTAGGTATTTTTTTACATAATTGGCAACCTTATTTTTATTGTCTATTTTTACGGCGGTAGTGAATCCCCCCTGATATGATTTAATGTTGTATACTGTTCGTCCATTTTGTTGTATATGTGTTTTACTAAGTAAACCATTATACCCTTGAAATAGACCGTGAAAATGGACAGATACACCATCTTTATGAAATTCGGGAACTAGTAAATAATGAAATTTACCCCACTTCGCCTGTTGAGAGTTGAGCCACGCAGTTAATTTCTTTTTACATTTTTTTAAGTCCTGTCGGTCTTTGTTGAATGTAAATGTAATAAACCACTGGAAGTCGTTGCATAAAATTACATCAGTAATTTTAGTTTTTGCTCGACGAATCGCCGAATCTATGAGTTTTTTATCTGGTATACCAGAGCCAAAAACAGGTGTTTTCTTAGTAATCTGCCACCCCTTTTCCTGGACGGTTATAGGCGTTTTATACTTAAATAACAGTACCTTATCTGGATAGACCTTAGCAACGTTAAACAGCGTCTGGTACGTTCCAGAGGACGGTACGGAAAGCCATTGGGCTAGTTCTGGTATATACAAGTCGTGCTTAATATCAAGTAGGGAAGCACGAGAATCGCCAGCGTTACCGCTTGGCGATTTGTGTTGGACGTTCGAGTTGTGCATATTGTTCTGCTCCAGAAATTACTTTTTGATAAGTGTCGAATGAATTGCGTATAAATCTCTTATGAAAGAAAAAACCTTTTTTCTTAATTGTACCAGAAAGACTACCGTCAAAATCCTGCTCCAACGTCATACCGTCATAGGCTTTTTGTGATGTAAATACTCCGAAAGTAGTATTACAAATTATTAAACTATCACATTGTTCACGAAACGGCTTCGCCATACGCAAGAACAACTGTGAAGTGCCTATGATAAGTTTACGCTGTTTTCTTTGTTGACTAATTTCTGTAAAAACATACATTGGTATGTTTTTTGATTCTAGAGCGTTAAAATAAGTATGAATTTCGTCAATTAAATACGTTACTCCGTAAAATGAATTATTAACTTGTGTTAATGCAATAGTTAATTGCTCCATAGACTTAAACAGAATATATTGAGTGTTAGAATCGATATAGGATAATATATTTTTTATATCTTCTATGGTATCAAATTCCAAAGAATCGTAATATTTAAGCTGAATATTACTAACTATTATCATTTTAGGATATATTTGTTTCAAATCTAAAGCGTGTTTTACTGCCGAAATTGTTTTTCCGCTACCTTGACGACCACAATATACTTGTGTACCGCAAGGCCAAAAAAAGTCTTTATTTTTACGACTTTTCAAGTCGTCCCTTAAAGATTCGAGGTGAATTTTTGGCTCGCGTCGAATTATGTCAGTATATTTTGGCATTTATTATCCCCTTATTTTACGATATATCCACATAACGATATTATACGCATAATCAAAGTTAAGTAAAGTAACTGCTACCAATACAATAGCTGTTAATAATGCAGAGCCGTAAATAACTCGGAGTACTGAAACTAAGCCTATTACTTGGGTAATAATCCATTCTCCAGAAGTTGCGATAATCGTTGGAACTGCGGGAATTGCTGGAACTAAGCTAATTATGAAACCTATAAACGTAACTATCCCCACGATTAAAATTTGTAAAATCATTTTGACAATACCCCGACAAATTTACGTCTTAATAAAATAACTAACTCAAATACTGTTAATGACCTAATAGCCAGTACGCCGTAATCGTAAAGGGCGGGTATAGTCGTTTTTAGTTGAATAACGTTAATAGTAAAGGGAGAACCAAAGAAATTACCAAAAGACTTAGAACAACTGCTGGTGGTACACCAGTTATTTGATGTATCTCCGAACGCAGTAAAGAAATCGTACAAATAGGTAAACGGATAAGTTAGAAATCCGAGATGAGTTTGTAACGTTTCTTGGAAGTGCGTAAATGCGAATTTAATATCATTATGGTTAGGAATGGTTAGAAATAGTAATAACGTTTTAATTCTAATAACTAAGTTAGCTAAATGACAGCCTAAAGCACCTGTAATATCGGACGTGAAACTAACACAGTCCTGATATGGGCTAGACTCCTCACAGCCACCGTCTACGGAGCCTGCACAGGTTAGGTTATTTAGGACGAAGTTATCTCCGGTGACTTCTAACTTAATATAACCGCCTGTAAAGCGTGTGTGAGCGTCTATGACTTGGGGAGTATCTGGAATTAAGTTCCAGCTTATAGCATAATGACCTGTACTCGGAAACGTATAACCTAAAGGTTCTGCCAACGTCAAATCAGTGGTATAAATTTGGGGATAGCCCCCGCCATCTTGTTGCTTTGAGATAGACCAACGAATTTCAGGGTTAGTTGTGATAGGAATGTTATTTAAGTATTGGGTAACTAAATTTAATCCTGATACATTTAAGTTCTCTGAAATGTACAACAATGAATCTGGTACGATTATTGTTTTTAATAATAAACCAAGATAGCCTGTTGGGTATGTATTTAAGTACGTTCCAGCCATTAACACGTTTTGGTATAAATCTTGTGAGCCTGTTAAAATAGTATGGTCTTTTGAAATATACTGCTCATCTTGTCTGGAAGTACCTTGCACCATACCGTTACAGGTTCCTGAACCTTGCATATATTTTTCACTGTAAACTTCAATATGATACAACTGAGTAGAGCCTTTATGTAAAGCTACTGAATCTGTTCCCCATACGATATACGCATCGTTGGAAGTTGAATAGTCCAAATTCCAATAAGAAATCATAACAGAACCTACTTGTTGCGATACTTGGCTAATCGCCCACGAGCCAGACACAACGGCAGTATCAAAGGCAGTCTTATAGCTTGTGTAATTGGTCGTATTGTGCCAGTTGGCGTTAGTTGCGAAAATAAAGTTACGCCAATCGGTATTATGGTAATCGGGAGTTGGACAAGCTCCATCGCCAGTTGTAAATATATTTTCGGTGGTTTCGTACGATAAATCATACGCAGTACCAGCACCAAACGCAAATACAGACAACGGAACAGCCAGCTTCACGACCACTAACGTGCTAACAATCACCAACGCTAACGGCAAGCGGATAAACCTGCGTCGCAAAGCAGACGTTTTATTGTCCTGTAAGGACAAGGGGGTTTTTTTTCGGGGCAGATAGTCTGTCGGTCTGTCGGGCAAACCTGCAGAGGTATCTAGCTTCGGGTAACGCATTATCATTTCTTAAACCTCACTTTGAATCCTAGAACAAACCAGCCAGCAATTACGCAAGTTATAAAAAGAGCAATACCTTTTTCTATTTGCGTTTTGTTTAATAATACTGTTGTCGGTGCAGTTGATGTTGTTCCGCCTGACGTTGTAACTGTTCCTGATATTGGCAACGGTGTAGCTCGGAGTTGGGCGTCGGTTAATCCGCCCGTAGTAACTGTTCCTGATATTGGAAGTGCTGTAGCTCGGAGTTGAGCG
>JBAXHY010000046.1:0-5067 GCA_037138655.1 bacterium
GCACTTAATTTTTCAGGGTGAACTCTAACCAATTTTTCGATACTATAACTAATCATTAGATTGTACCTTATCAGTACTTGATTATTTTGTAAATAGTGATGTAGTAATTATTACTTTAAACATGTTTCTTTTGATATTATTAATTTAATGATCGAACAAACCATATTTATTCCAAACGCAAAACCAAAAGATATTTATAGTGCTTTACTAAACAGTAAACTACACTCATTAATAACCGGGGAAGAAGCCGTAATCAATCCTGTAGTTAACGGCCAATACACCACTTATGGTGGTTACGCATCTGGCATATTCACTGGTCTTAAAACTAATGAATCTATAGAACAAACATGGCGCGCAAGTGACTGGCCAATAGACCATTATTCTAAAGTAATTTTTAATTTTACAGATCAAAAATACGGAACTAAAATACATTTTATACAGTCTAATTTACCCGCAGGTAGCAAAGATGAATTTGTTGAAGGCTGGAACGATTATTACTGGGAACCGCTTATAAAGTACTTTACTAAAGAAGTTAAATGAACATTATAGATAAATGTTTTAAAGACAAAAAGGGCAAAATAGTATTAGGGCAAGCTCCAAACTTACCACTTATATTTTGGGGAATATCTAGGCTATCGATATTATTTATAAATTCTACAAATGTAAGTTTAATAGACTTAATAGATAAAATATCTTTTGCTTCTATACTAATTTGGGCAGGGCTAGAACTATATAGCGGTGTTAACTTATTTAGGCGAGCAGTAGGCTTAACTATACTTATATTTACCATACAGGGCAGGCTATAGACAAATAGCATATATATATGTTATAATAAGTTTATGCACAATGTTAGTCATGCTCTACTACAAGAAATAACTACAGGTCTATACGAAGAAGAAAGACAAAGGTTGTCTGTAAATGACATAAAATCTGACATGTCACGTAGTAACAGATGCGCAACTCTTACAAAAGGGTTTTGGCATGCTCTAGATGCTAGAGGAATTCAAAGCCGAAGAGAACTTCATCAAGTTACCTACAATAACGAACGTTTATGGCACTTTATAATCGCTCATACTCCAATTGATCAAGATCCGCACCAAGATGATATCATCACTGACTTAAACCCTTGGCTTTATGCAGTAGAAAAGCCTTTTAGAACTGGTTATTTACACGGTTCAAGACGCGAAGTTCAGTCGGCACTACATGGTGATTTAATTACACCCCCTGAATTTTTGGCGCTTAGAGGCCTAGAAACAATGATTGAATCTCATACATTAAACGGAAACACGTTCAAAGATTAGTTTTTAGCTTTTTTGCTAGTCTTCTTTTTTGTAGCAACTTTTTTAGTAGCAGTATTACTAACTATATCTAATGGTTTAGTAATTACTTTCAATGAACTTTCTGATGCGATAAATAGATCGTAAATATTCATACCTAATACCGAGCCTAATATAGGCGCGACTGCGTACGTCCAGTTCCAGCTGTTAAGTCCTAGTGCTACAGCAGGGTTTAATATACCGTTACTAGCGGTAGATGCTACAACAATACCTAGCATTAATGAAGAACCTATTACAAATGCTGCTTTGTAACCTTCTAGTTTTTGAGTAACAACAGATGCAACTCCCATAGTAAATATCATTGTACCAATGGCTTCTGCTACAAATATACGCCATTCAAAACCACCAGCAATATTTAATAAAAGATCGTTTTGAAAATACTGGAACAATCTTAATGCAACGGCAGCACCAAGAAGCTGAGAAGATATATATACTACAGCTGTAGTTGTTTCTATTTTTCTTAAAGTCCATAAACCTACAGTAACTGCAGGGTTAACGTGAGCTCCAGAAACTTTACCAATAACCAAACAAAGCATAGTCAATGTAATGCCTGCTGTAGCAGCTACAAACCATGTCTTGTTAACAATTACGTTACTATTAGCTTGAGCCAATATAGTACTGGTCAATATAGCAGTTCCTAAAAATTCAGATACTATTATCCCTAATTTGTTACGTTGCGTCATTTTAAATATTACCTCCGGGTTATTTATATATTTAGCATAAAACTAATTGGCAATACTTGCAACATATAAGCATTATCTTGTTAATTATTAAGGCAGTATATTATTAAATGCAATTAAAATATCGAATATAACTAAGCAAATCAAAGACGCAAAAAATACTTTTTTAGACCAGTCATTTACATCTTTTGTTTTTTTATAAAGACAAACGTATAACCACCAAAATCCAGCAGATAACATTACGATCGTATAAACTATTCCTGTATAACCAAAATAGCTAAAAGCCATTGTTGCAAAAATAAAACCTAGTATATAAACAGTAATCTGTAACTTAGTTTCTTTAATACCTTTAACGGCAGGAAGAACCGGTATTTTTGCATTTTTATAATCTGAAATTCTTCTTATTGCTATAGCAAAAAAGTGGGGCATTTGCCAAAATACCAGTACTAAAAATAACAATAGTGATGCACGGTCAACACTATTAGTTGCGGCAAAATATCCAGCCACAGGTGGGGTTGCTCCAGAAATCGTACCTATTAAAGTTCCGTGTACAGACATTCTTTTTGCATAGCTATAAACAACTACATAAAAAAATAGTCCAGCCAGTCCACTTAAGACTGTAATTGTATTAGTAAAATATTCTAATACTATAAAACCCAAAAAACCCAATATATAAGCATAAATATACGCCGAACGTACACTAATTTTTTGGACCACTAGTTCGCGGTTAAGCGTGCGTTTCATTTTTTTATCTATTTTAATATCTAGGATATTATTAAATACACAGCCGCTTGCTATAACAAAAGACACACCAAAACTCATTGCTATTAATGAAGAATAGTCTATGTTACCTTTAGCCCCAAAAAAATACCCGGCAATGGCTGTTATTAAGTTACCGTAAATAATTCCGGGTTTTGCCAAATTGTAGTAACTTTTTATTATCTTCATATTTAAAGTTAATCTAGTGACGATTGCGTCGCTTTAAGCCTGCAACTTGCAGTCTAACTGTTTGGCGGTCAATAAGACTTTGTGCATGATCTAACGAAATTTGATCTTTTGCTTCTAGTTTCATTTTTTGAGCTAGTTCAAACGCTTCTTTAGCTTCTTGAATATTAATTTCTTCTGCTTGATCCGCCTCGTCAACTAATACACTAAGCGTATTACCCTGAACTTCTATGACACCGCCATTAGTCGAAAAATATTCAATCATGTCATCTTTGTCGCCAGAGTTTCGTCTTACACCAATTGCACCATGCGTTGCTACACTAACAAGTGGCATATGTCCTTGCAATACACCAATCTGACCATCTAGTGTTGGTAGTAAAATTTCATACACGTCGTCATCAAACTTAAGACCACTAAGTGCTACTAGTTTAAATCGAATATGGCTCACTAAGCTTCATCCTTAACGTCGCTAATGTCGCCTTTCATATAGAAGGCGTTTTCTGATTTATCGTCGTGCTTACCGTCTAATATTTCTTGGAATCCGGCAATTGTATCTGCTAAAGGTACGTATTTACCTGGTTTGCCAATAAATACTTCGGCAACGTGAAAAGGTTGTGTCAAAAATCTTTGGATTCTTCGTGCGCGTGATACTGTTAGCTTATCTTCGTCCGAAAGTTCTTCCATACCTAAAATAGCAATAATATCTTGTAAGTCTTTGTATCTTTGTAGAACTCTTTGAACTTCTCTGGCTACGCGGTAATGTTCGTCGCCTACAATTTCTGGATCTAAAATCGTAGAGCTTGAATCTAATGGATCAACAGCAGGGTATAGACCAAGTTCTGTTAAAGCTCTAGAAAGTACGATTGTAGAGTCAAGGTGAGCAAATGTAGTAGCAGGAGCAGGGTCGGTCAAGTCGTCGGCTGGTACATATACTGCCTGAACAGACGTAATTGAACCTTTTCTTGTACTTGTAATACGTTCCTGCAAAGCACCCATTTCTTGCGCCAAGTTAGGCTGGTAACCTACAGCAGAAGGAAGTCGTCCTAATAATGCAGATACTTCGGCACCAGCTTGTGTGAATCTAAAAATATTGTCAATAAAAAGCAAAACATCATTACCTTTATCACGAAAACCTTCGGCAATTGTTAAGCCAGAAAGTCCCACACGCAAACGTGCACCAGGAGGTTCGTTCATTTGTCCAAACACTAATGAAGTCTTATCTAAAACACCAGATTCTGCCATTTCGTGGTACAGGTCATTACCTTCACGGGTACGTTCACCAACACCGGCAAAAACTGAATATCCACTATGAAATTTAGCGATGTTGTTAATTAATTCTGTAATAAGTACAGTTTTACCAACACCAGCACCACCAAAAAGTCCTACTTTACCACCTCTTGTGATAGGGCAAATAAGGTCAATAACTTTAATACCTGTTTCTAATATTTCGACGTTACCAGATTGGTCAACAAGGGCAGGAGGGGCACGGTGAATAGTTGAACGTTCTGTAAAATTACCAGCTTTTCCGTCGATCGGTTCACCAGTTACGTTAAACATTCGTCCTAATGTTTCTTCGCCAATTGGAACACTAATTGCTGATCCTGTGTCTTTAACTTCTGTTCCTCTTGATAGTCCATCTGTAGAACCCAACGAAACTGCACGTACACTAGATTCACTTAAGTGCTGCGCTACTTCCATAACGACTTTATTACCACCAACCATAACTTCTAGCGCGTTATAAATAGCTGGCACGTTTCCTTCAGAAAATTCTATGTCTACTACCACACCAACTACTTGGCTTACTGTTCCGATACTAGTTTTTAACTTTGTTGTTGTCATTCCTATTTTTCTCCCTGTCCTTCATCAATATCTTTAATCGCGTTTATGTATCCTTTGTGCTCAGCAATTAGCAGTGCTTCTGGGTCATTAGACTGATTGTCTAATTCTCCTATTGTTAGCTTAGCTAGTTCATAACCTAAAATAATTCCGTCATGTGCAGTATGCGCAAAGACTTCTCTGAGTCTTTCGCTTTTTTGATCTTCTGTAAGTTCGTCACTTAACAACCACTTCCCAAATCGTCTAAAGTTCGCTTCTGCCACGTCTCT
>JBAXHY010000047.1:0-4911 GCA_037138655.1 bacterium
TTGCATATTTTGTTTGAATTTTGGTAAGAACATTACCTAAGTTATTTTTAAGTATTACTAAGCTAGCGTCTATACTAGCTGTATCTTCAAAACTTCCGCACCTGCCTGTGTAGCACTTTGTTAAATAGTCTGACCAATTAATATCATTTGCACCAATTGTTAATGAAATAAAATCTGGACGCGTCATTTTAAACAACTGATCAATCTGAGAATCTAATAATAAATTATTTATATTTTGCCCACCATCTACTCCAGACTTTATGGTAGCGCCGCTACAAGAAAGATTAACTAGGTTTAGATTCATGCTATTAGCAGTTAAATAAGGGTAAGATTCGTCTGTGCGGTCGCATGCGCTAGAATCGCTGCTATTATTAAGTCCAACCCCTGCACTTACAGAGTCACCCAAAGCTACATATGTTTTTTTAGGTATATTTACGTTATTTTTTGGCGATTCTTTTTTAATAAATCGTAACGATATTAAAGTTATTGCTAATATAAGTGTTAAACCGACTAATATTTTCTTCTTCATACAATTTAATTATACACAACAAATCTTTTGATAAAGCTAATTCATTAGTTAGCTTTTTATAAATAATTTAGGCTATGATATAGTTATGATAATGATAATGGTTACATTGTGATGGATAAAGTTGGAGTGGGTAAAAGGCAAAAAAAGCGCAGTAGTGTAGTTTGGCCTATATTAATACTGCTAACAGTATTAACTGCTATGTTCTTTTTTATAAAGTACATAATTAAAGGCAAAAACGTCGCTTTACTAAATCCAAAGGGTCTAATAGCTCAAGAACAATACAATCTTTTGGTATTTACAGTCACAGTACTTTTAGCCGCCGTAATTCCTACTATGATAATTCTTTATTACACTGCCTGGAAGTACAGAGAGTCTAACTCTGTTACAGCTGCGCTTCCCGAGGCAAATAAAAATAAACATATCGTTGCTTATATGTGGGCAATACCAATAGTTATTATGTTAGTGCTTGCAAACACAATGTGGCCCGCTACGCACAGGCTAGCCCCTCAAAGGCCTATTAACGACTCAAAGCCACTTACAATTCAGGTAGTAGCAATGCGTTGGAAATGGCTATTTATATATCCTGACCAAAAAATTGCAACGGTTAATTTTGTGCAAATACCAATTAATACTCCTGTTAAATTCGAAATGACAGCCGACGAAATGCCTATGAGTTCTTTTTGGATACCAAATCTTGGCGGACAACTTTATACGATGACAGGACATGTTAATCGCTTAAACCTTATGGCCGACACTGTAGGAGACTACCCGGGCAGTACCCCAGAAATAAATGGTAATGGTTTTGCAGGAATGAAGTTTACAGCACGCGTAAGTAGCGACGATGACTTTGACCAATGGGTTAAACAGGTAAAAAGCTTACCCGAGATTTTAGATTCCGCAAAATACGAAGATATCTTGCGCCCCTCAGAATACAATTCTGCGGCTTTTTATTCGGCTTATGAAAATAATTTATATGATAAAGTAGTACTAAAATACACTGGTTCAGCTGAAGGGCATAAACACGAATAATGAAAGAATTTCTTGTTGGAAAACTAAATTGGAGTGATCTTCCGCACGACTGGGTTATGTTTGGTGGTACTGCAACATTTATCCTTACGTTTATTGTGGCATTGGTTGTATTGATTCGCACAAATAAATTGAAATGGCTTTGGAATGAATGGTTAACATCTGTAGATCCAAAAAAGATTGGTATCATGTACTTTATTTCTGGTGGAGTAATGCTGTTAAGAGGCGGCTTGGATGTTTTATTGATGTGGGCACAGCAAGCTTTGTCTTCTGGCGATTCAAGAGGTTTTTTGACAGCAGAACACTACCAAGAGATTTTTACCGCTCACGGAAATATAATGGTGTTTTTTGTGGCCATGGCATTTATATTTGGTCTTATAAACTATATTGTACCGCTTCAAATTGGTGCACGAGATCTGGCTTCACCATTTTTAAACACTCTAGGTTTTTGGTTGTTTATTGGTGGAATAGTTATGGTCAATATGTTCTTTGTTTTTGGCGGTCATTACGCTGCTACTGGTTGGCTAGCAGTAGCCCCGTTATCTGGTAAAGAATTTAGTCCAGGTGTTGGTGTAGATTATTGGATTTGGAGTTTAATGATTTCTGGTATAGGTACTACGCTAGGTGCGATTAACTTTATAATGACTATATTAAAAATGCGCGCACCAGGTATGAAATTACTTAAGATGCCGTTATTTACCTGGGGTTCTTTATGCAGTATGATCATGGCTGTTACAGTGTTCCCACTACTCACAGCGACGTTATTTTTAGTATATTTTGACCGTGTACTGGGTACTCATTTTTTTACCACGCTCGGCGGCGGTGATCCAATGATGTACACAAATCTAATTTGGATGTGGGGACACCCCGAAGTGTACGTTTTAATTTTGCCGGCTTTTGGTGTTTTTTCTGAAGTTGTTTCAACATTTAGCCGTAAACCAATCGCAAGTTATAAATCGGCTGTAGCTGGTATGATAGGCGTATCTGCTTTTGCTTTATCTGTATGGCTACACCACTTTTTTACAATGGGTGCAGGTGCCGACGTAAATGCCTTTTTTGGTATTATGACCATGGTTATTGCAATACCTACTTCGGTGTTGGTATTTAACTGGATTGCTACTATGTACAAAGGAAAAATTAAGTTCGACACACCAATGTTATGGTTTATGGGTTTTGTTGCTATTTTTGCAATTGGCGGCATAACCGGTGTAATGCTGGCTATACCACCTATTGATTTTCAGCTACACAACAGCTTGTTTCTTGTTGCGCATTTTCACTCAACGGTTATTGGCGGTGTGTTATTTGGTATATTTTGTGCCATTTCGTACTGGTTTCCAAAATTTACAGGTATTCGACTTAACGAACGAATAGGAAAATTAGCTTTTTGGTTTTGGGTTATTGGTTTTTGTTTATCATTTATTCCAATGTACGTTCTTGGATTTATGGGAGCATCAAGGCGACTTGATCATTACGATGCATCTACTGGCTGGCAACCTTTGTTTATCTTGATGTTTATTGGTGGTTTAGTTATAGCAATAGGTGTAGCAATGCAACTTGCACAGATTTTAGCGAGTTTTATACAAAAAAACAAACTCAGAGACGTTACAGGTGGCGATCCATGGAATGGCCGTACTTTAGAATGGGCTACTTCATCGCCGCCGCAGTTTTATAATTTTACTGTAATACCGCAGGTTAGTTCGGTTGATGCATATTGGGAAATGAAGCAGCAAGGAATACAAAAACCTGTATATGAAGATATTCATATGCCAAAAAATACAGCAGTTGGTATTTATATTTCTATATATGGAACGCTAGCTAGTTTTGCTTTTGTATGGGAAATTAACTGGCTTATAGTTGTATCGATTATAGGAATAATAGTTACTTTTATAAGACGAGCATTTACTGAAGATTCAGAATATACGATCACTGCAGCCGAGGTTCAAAAACTAGAAGAAAAACGAATTAAAAAATCCTTAGAAGACGATAAGCACAAAGCGGACGATTCCGAAGAAGAAATGGGCGTAATTGAACTTGTTAAGTTTATTATTAACTTTGTACTAAATATTATTAAAAATAAAAGTTGGCGCAAATGGTAGAACACGACGTAGTTAGTCATCACCAAGCAGAAGCAAATGACAGAGTAATGTTTGGATTTTGGGTTTATTTAATGACAGACCTTTTAATGTTTTCTGTTTTATTTGCGGTATACGCTGTACTACATCAAAACACAGCAGGCGGCGAAACGGGAAGGCAGTTATTTAGTTTACCGTTAGCTTTAACAGAGACTCTGCTGTTGCTTACAAGTAGTTTTACTTGTGGAATTGCCATGATTGCCGCCCGACGTGGCAATAAAAACCAGGTGCTTATTTGGTTTGGGATTACGTTTCTTTTAGGATTAGCATTTTTGGGGTTAGAACTTAAAGAATTTAGTACTTTAATTAACGAAGGCAATACACTGAAAAGCAATGCGTTTTTGTCGTCGTTCTTTGTTTTATTAGGAACTCATGGTTTACACATTACTATTGGACTACTCTGGATGGCAACTACTCTGATTTATATTATAAAAAGAGGCTTAAATTCTAGCATGGTACGTAAGCTAACTATGTTAAGTCTATTCTGGCACTTTTTGGACATCGTGTGGATTTTTATTTTCACAATTGTATACTTAGGAGCATTTTCATGAGTTTATCTAAGCAAGGTCAAATCAAAGACACAAATTCAGAACACGGCACAACGCAGTCTTATATAGTAGGATTCATTTTGTCTCTTGTATTTACTTTTATACCTTATTATTTAGTAGTTAATCATACTGTTACGGGTAAAGCATTACTTAGTACAATAATGGCTTTTGCTGTAGTGCAAATGATTATACAAGTTACGTTCTTTCTTCACTTGGGTAGGGGCCCAAAACCAAACTGGAACTTCTTCTTTTTTGTGTCGACGGTAGGACTTATTTTGGTAGTAGTTGGCGGTTCTATACTTATCATTAATAATCTTCATTACAATATGTCTCCAGCCGAAAAAGTTAAAAAAATAGCTAACGACGAAGGTATTTATCAGGTTGGTGGAATACCAACAGGCGCATGCCAAAAAATTAATACTAATCATAGGGTTACTATTAAAAATGGCGAAGTTACGCCTTTGTATACAGTTGCCAGTAAATGCGACACATTGACTATTATAAATTCAGACAACGAACGAGAAATCGCGTTTGGTTCACATCCAGACCACAGCGTATATGCAGGCGAAACAGAACTAGTAATAAAAAAGGGAAGTAGCAAAACTATTACCCTGTCAGATGTTGGAACGTTTCAATTTCATGACCATTTACAGCCGGGTACTGCCGGACAGTTTAC
>JBAXHY010000048.1:0-4783 GCA_037138655.1 bacterium
CTGCTGCAGGTGCTTGAGCCGGCAACGGCGTGACAGGTGAATCCGGCGACGCTACTGCTGGCATTTGATTTGTAATGCTTATAGGTGCAGATACGGGTGCAACTGCGGTAACCGTGCTGGGTACTGTACCTAGTTCGACTTTTTTAAGATTAGGCTTGTTAGGAACAAATACTGAAAATACCGAACCTACTCCTACAGTGCTACTAAGTTCAAAGCTCGCACCAATAATTGCTGCCAGTTTTTTAACTATATAAAGTCCAAGCCCGGTACCGCTAGAAGCACGCGTCCTAAAATCTTCGGCCCGGTAAAACTTTTCGAACACTTTCTTTTGGTCACTTATAGAAATACCTATTCCTTGGTCTGCAACACTAAATAATATTCCGTCATTTTTTACAGTAGGAGTTATAGTAATCGTACCTTTGTCACTGTACTTAATTGCGTTTGTAATAAAGTTTTGAAGTATTTCTTTAACGTAAAGTTTATTTGACCATAGCGTAGTTGACGGGTCCAGCGTACTTGCAATTGCAATTGACATGCCTCTTGGTTCAACTTGTTTAGTGTATTCGTCGTGCAAGGTGTTTAATAGTTCAATTATGTTAAATTGTTCTGCGTCGAATTCTATTGATCCAGCCTCTGCTCGTGCAAAAGTTGTTAGATCATTTAATATACCTGCTAAATAAAGCGATTGGTCATGAGCAGAATTTAAAGATGTTAGTACTTTAGAAGATTCTTTATTGCGTTCTACCAACATGATAGAGTTAGAAATTCCAGCCTCTACAACAGTAGCCGGTGTGCGCAGTTCGTGCGAAATTATAGAAATAAATTCATTACGTTCATCTTCTAGGGATTTTTCTTTGGTTATGTCACGAATAGTAACAATAAACCCATCTTGCCCGGGCTTATGATCATAAGATGCGCGTATAGGTGTAGTAATGATGCTGAGTGCGGCTTTATCGTCTGCGCTATAGCGCAAAGACACATCGTTTCTTAAAAAAGGTCTTAAGTCTTTAGGTAATAAATCTAATACAGAAACAGGAACCCCTTTTTCGTTTTCAAAATTAGCGAATTGTTCTAATGGCTTATTTGTTAAAACATAGTTTGTATTTAGCAATAACAACGTGGCGGCATTATATAGTTTTACGATTCCAATTTTGTCTATCACCAATATGCTTTCTGTCATGCTGTTTACAAGAACCTGAAGTCTTTTTTGACCAACAACTGCTTCTTCTAATGTTTCTTTTAGCCTTGAACGATCCCAGTCATAAACTTTTTGAATATTAACAAAAAAGCTACAAGTAGCTAAAAATACGATAAAAGTTACGAATATATTTAATGTATCTAATGTGCTTAAACCGTCGGTATTTAAAAGATAAATATACTTTGCAACAGATGTTATGCCAAACATTATTACAGTTATCCATACACCCTTACTGCCGTAATATAGGTTCATCAAAAATACTACAATAAATATTCCTACGGCGTACGGTGTAGCTGGATCAGATATAAAACTAATACCTAAAAAACAAAATAATTGATACACCACTAAATACGTAACAGGCCTGTTGTTAACTTTTGCCAGATCAAAAAATCTAAACAAAATTAAAGTAATTAATGTTGCACTAAGACTAAATGCTAAAAATATATGAAAAGGCAACGACCTTGGATCCAATAGCGTGTGTATTGCTATAACGACAGCAAGCAGTATATGCGATACAACTACTGCCTTGCGGTTAACGGCCATCTTAATTGGCGTACTAAGTTCTTGTGGTGTGCGTATCATAAATTATTTATTAACCTTATGTTTAAAGACATTGTACAGCTTTTTTTAGAAGGTTGCTATGAATATCTGTTAGTGATTTAATTTAGCTTTAAAAGACTGGTATAGATTTTATTGGTAAAATAAGCTATAATTAGTCTCTGTTACAGACATTATATGGCGGGCTTAGCTCAGTTGGTTAGAGCGTCTGGTTGTGGTTCAGAAGGTCGTGGGTTCGATCCCCATAGCTCGCCCCAAAATTATTATCGCTCATCAAATTATTGATGGGCTATTTTATTGCTTTATAATTTGTTACAATTACAGATAAGAATTGGAGATTTTATGTTAAAAAAGTTACGCTTGTTCGTTAAAGAATATAAACATTTTTCTGTTGTAGTGGCATCTGTATTTGTGTCGTTAATATTAGACGTCGCAAATCAAGATAAGTATGCTCATATTATATTGGCCATAGTTGCGCTAATATCTACATTACCTTTACTAAAAGGTATGTGGGACACGTTTAGGGACGGACAATACGGACTTGACGTGCTGGCTATTACAGCTATTGTGTCTGCTGTTTTATTTAAAGAATACTGGACTGCAATAATCATAGTATTTATGCTTACTGGCGGCGAATCCCTAGAAGATTACGCAGAAGAAAGAGCAAAAGTTGAACTAACTAGTCTTTTAGACAATGAACCTAAAATAGCACACGTTATAAAAGGCAAAACCGAAGAAGACGTACTAATTAAATTAGTTAGAGTTGGCGATAAAATCGTAGTTAAACCAGGCGAAGTTGTTCCTGTAGACGGCCAAATAATTTTGGGCCAAACAGACATTGACGAAGCATCGTTAACAGGAGAAAGCCTGCCTATATTTAAAAAATCAGGCGATACAGTTTTAAGCGGTAGCCTAAACTTAGAAGGCGCTATAACAATTAAAGCTACTCATGACGCAAAAGACAGTCAATACCAACAAATTGTTAAGTTAGTACAAAATGCGGTTAATAGTCAGGCTCCATTTGTTCGGCTAGCCGACAGATACGCAGTACCATTTACAGCCATATCATTTACCATAGCTGGACTTGCTTGGGGGCTTAGTGGCGATTCGTTAAGATTTTTACAAGTATTAGTTGTTGCAACCCCTTGCCCGCTTTTACTTGGTGCTCCGATTGCAATGATAAGTGGAATGAGCAGAGCAGCAAAAGCTGGTGTAATCATTAAAAATGGTGCTTCATTAGAAAAACTTGCAGCCGCAAAAACCATAGCATTTGATAAAACCGGAACACTAACAGAAGGCAAGCCTATTGTTGGATCAGTTAAATCATACGCAAAATACACTAAGGACGAAGTATTGGCACTAGCAGCGTCACTAGAACTAAGCTCGAATCATATTTTAGCTAAAGCAGTTGTACGTGCAGCAGAAAAAGCAAATCTTAATATTCCTAAAACTAAACAAGTAAAAGAAGTAGCTGGTGGTGGCCTAGAAGCAATCAGCAAGTTAGGCATTATAAGAGTTGGTACGGCAAGATTCCTAGAAACAGCAAATATTAAAATGCCTAGTGACATTCCAACCAGTGGAACAAGTGCATTTGTATCAATCGACCAAACAGTAATCGGTTATATTACCTTTGAAGATAAACTACGTACTAATAGTAAAGATACGCTAGACAGATTAAGAAACATGGGGCTTAAGCACTTATTGATGATTACTGGCGACAACAAAAAGACTGCACAAATTATTGCGGCTAAAGTTGGAATAACAGAATTTGAAGCAGAGTGCTTGCCCGCCGATAAAGTTTTAAGAATAGAAAAAGCGCCAAATCAACCAGTAGCTTTTATTGGTGACGGTGTTAATGATGCCCCAGTACTTACAGCTGCAAGTGTTGGTATTGCACTTGGAGCAAGAGGCTCTACAGCTGCTAGCGAAACAGCAGATATAGTTATTTTGAAAGACGATATTTCATTAGTTGCAGACGCGGCCGAAATTTCTAGAAGAACTATGTTTATAGCCCGTCAAAGTATAATGATCGGAATTTTAATGAGCGTTGGTTTGATGTTTGTTTTTTCTTCTGGAAGGTTTAAACCTTCTATTGGTGCAGGTATTCAAGAGCTTGTAGACGTCGCTGTAATCATTAATGCTCTAAGAGCCCATTCGGTTAAGTTAAGCCGCTCTACTGCATCCATAGCAAGTTAAGAACACCCAAAACTAATAACGGTGCCGTTATGTTGTCGGTACCATACGGCGAGACTGCTTCTAATATAGAGCTGGCAAGTGGCAACCATACAAATACAATAAATGGATTAGACATTAATACATGATTACCGCCTATTAATAGTCCTATCAATAAAGATACATACGCAAAAACTATATAGGCTAAACTACCAATTACAGTCTTTTTAGATTTGCCAACATAATAGGTGTACTTTTTAGTACCCCATTTTTTGCCAACAAAAGCCGCCATGCCATCTGCTAATGCTACAAATAGCACCGACACCGCAAATATCCAGTCGGCTTTGGCAAATAGTGCAATCAAAAAAATACTTAAAGGGTAAAATAAATCACCATACGTAAGTCTTGATACGTCGTATATTGCATGAAATATTTTAAACTTTCTTGATATTAATAAAGTTACAAATGCTGCAATCGATAATATTTTTATAGCCTCTACTTCCAAAAAATATGGCCAACTTGCTATAAATAACCCCAAGCTTAAATGCAGTAGCTTTCTTCCATATTCGCCCTTAAGAATTTTTTGGCGCCAAAGATATTCGGACACAATCAGCAATATTCCAACTACAAATATTGCAAAAAGTGCAGACAACATAAATCTATTGTATCGCAATTTATTGCAATTTACTTTTAACTACCAAAATCGCATCGTAATTTTAACCTTATTTGCTAAATTAACACTTCTCGAGTATAATTCTGTCTTGTACCTTACTAGTTCGGGGATTGGCGCAGTTGGCTAGCGCGCGCGGTTTGGGACCGCGAGGTCGAAGGTTCGAGTCCTTTATCCCCGACCAA
>JBAXHY010000049.1:0-4718 GCA_037138655.1 bacterium
AGAATCTTGTTGCATTACGGTTTTGCTTAAGTTATATTTAATTTAGATCTGACAAAAATAAAAACGAAAATAAAAAAAGTCCAGATCAAAACAAACATTAAAAAAACAGCGATTTAGCACTGTCCAAAGGTGTTAGGTTTCTACAAAAAAAGGAGAATTATCATGAGTACAGCTCTGATAGAACTAGGTTTTCAAAGACCAAAAATGCATCAATTAAAAGTAACATTACGAGAAATTTGTATTATTGTTGCGTGGGTATCGCTGGTATTAATGGTAGGTTTAAGTGTAGCATCGTCTATTCAGGCTACCGATCAAGTGGCATATGACATTTCGGCATCTCAAGGTTTATAAAAGTTAATTATTTAATTTAGTGTATGGTCAAATCTGCTTGGCTCAGGTAGATGTGCGGCCGTGTATGAATTAAAGCTATTTTAAGCCTATTAAGGGCGCATATTTTTAACAGGCCAGTCTAGGTTTATTTAGGTATGTGTCTAAATGCATAACAGGAACGCTCTCGTGCCTGTGGATAAGTCTGATCAAAAAGAGCAGCGAAGTGGTAGTCAAAAGCCGGTAGTAGTATTTAAGACAACGTTAATTTTACGATTTTTATTGTATTTAGTAGTTTCCATTACGGATACAAATTAGTTGTTCGTTGTAAATATTATAACTTATTATATCTGTTTTTAGCGCAGTATTATTTAAATTTATCTGTGTAATATTTTTGTTCAAAAATGCTTGAATCTTTAAGCGTGTTTAAGCATAATAATCTTTGGATATTGAAAAAACGAAAACATTCAATAAAACCAAGATAAAAAGATATGTCAAAAACAGAGGCGAAAAACAGCACTTTAAGTGCATACCTGACCAATTTGTGGTCGAAGTACGTTAAAATAAACGTACTTTTTGTCGTTTTTGTGCTTCTTGCATCACTAACAGGGGTGTTTTCTTATACGCGTGGGCGTGCAGACGCGGTAACTAGTTCTACGCTAAACTTTCAGGCACGTTTATTGTCTAGTACTGGCAGCACTGTTGCCGACGGCACTTACAACATCGAATTTAATCTGTACACAGTAGCTTCTGGCGGTACAACACAGTGGACAGAAGACTACCTTAACACCGGTACACCAATAACGATTAAAAATGGTTACCTGAGTGCAAACTTAGGTTCTTTGACGGCTTTTCCTGGAACAATTAACTGGGATCAAGAACAATGGCTAGGTATGACCGTTCGTGGAACGGGTAGCTGTGTTTTTGGCTCTTGTACACCTACCGATTCAGAAATGACCCCTCGCTTTAAACTAACAGCGGTACCTTATGCGCTTAAGTCTGCTGTGTCGGCAAACGTTTCTAGTAGTAGTACTAATTCGGCCAGCGTAGACAGTAATGCTATATCTGTACAAAGCGGTAACGCCTTGGGTGCTACTAGCAATAGTGGAAACATCTCTATCGATTCTGGTACTGCAACAGGTACAACAGGTACATTATTATTTGGAACTACAAACGCCAGCGCACTAACAATAGGTAGGGCAGGTGTTAGCACTACTTTACAGGGTAGTGTCAGTCTTACAGGCGCAGGCGTTGGGCTTGCTGTAACCAATAATGCCACAATTGGCGGTACATTAGGGGTAACCAGCACTTCTACGTTCACAGGCTTACTTACAGCTAACGGCGGACTAACAATCGCTACAGGCTACACTCTTACTAATGCATCTAGTACTTTACTTACAGCACAAGCAATAAGTAACCTTGCAACAGGCGGTAACATTGGCACCGCAGCATCTACAGTAGACGTAGCTACTACCTTTAACGTCAACCAGACTACTGCTAGTCAAACAATTACTATTCCAAGTCCAACAGTTACTACTGCTGGACGAATCATATACATAAACAACGTTGGTTCTGCTAGCTTTATTATGGGCGGCATTACAATAGCAGCTTCGACTGGATCACAAGCATACATATGGAACGGATCTGCCTGGACAACAACAACTACAAACATTGGTGTTACTACTATAGGAACAATAGACAGCCAAACTAAATCTGCTAACGGTGCAGTAATATCTGGAACTACATTAGTACTACAAAACGCCGATGCAACTAACGTTGGTTTAGTAAGCATAGGTACACAGACTTTTGCTGGAGCTAAGACTTTTAACACAGCAGCAACCTTTAGCGCTGCAGGTACAGGATTATCTGTAACCAACGACGCAACTATAGGTGGAACATTCGCCGTTACTAGCACTTCTACCTTTACGGGTCTTGTAACTGCAAATGGTGGAATCACGGCATCAGGCGCAAACAGTAATATTAATGCTTCTAGCAACTTTAATACCAACATCAACACTGGTACAAGCACTGGCACAACTGCCATTGGTAACAGCTTAAGTACGACTACTATACTAGGTACAACAAATATTAATGCTACCGGATCGGCTAATACTACTATAGGAAACGGAACCGGAACATTCAGCTTAAATACTTCTGCTTTTGATGTTAGTACTGCGGGTGCGCTTAGCGGAATAACTTCTATAGGATTAAGTGGAGCAATAGCTGGCGCAACATCGGTAGACACAATTAATGGTCTTATAGTTAATGCTGGTGCACTAAGTGGCATAACAGGCTTTACGCAAACAAGTGGTAACTTTAGTATGTCCGGAACAGGAACTTTTGGCACAGGCACAGGTGCAATAAGTCTTAACGGTGATACAACAATTGCCAGCGGTAAAACTCTTACAGTAACAGGCACAGGTGCAACAATATTAGGTGGAACACTTGCAGTTACTGGTACACAAACCTTTACAGGCCTTGGTACATTTAACGGCGGACTAACAATCGCTACAGGCTACACTCTTACTAATGCATCTAGTACTTTACTTACAGCACAAGCAATAAGTAACCTTGCAACAGGCGGTAACATTGGCACCGCAGCATCTACAGTAGACGTAGCTACTACCTTTAACGTCAACCAGACTACTGCTAGTCAAACAATTACTATTCCAAGTCCAACAGTTACTACTGCTGGACGAATCATATACATAAACAACGTTGGTTCTGCTAGCTTTATTATGGGCGGCATTACAATAGCAGCTTCGACTGGATCACAAGCATACATATGGAACGGATCTGCCTGGACAACAACAACTACAAACATTGGTGTTACTACTATAGGAACAATAGACAGCCAAACTAAATCTGCTAACGGTGCAGTAATATCTGGAACTACATTAGTACTACAAAACGCCGATGCAACTAACGTTGGTTTAGTAAGCATAGGTACACAGACTTTTGCTGGTGACAAAACATTTACAGGCACACTATTACAAAAATCAAATTCGACTACTGCATTTAGATTGCAAGATTCAACTGGAGTTTATAATAACCTTACTTTTGACAGCAACAGTAACCACCTAAGAGTTTATAACGTAGCAGGAACAAGACTAGCTTATGCAGATATTTACTATGACGACGCAACTAGCAGCGCAGTTTTTGCGGCATCGGCTGGTAGTACACAAATTGGTGCAGGAACAGGTAATGTTGACGTAACATTAGTAAACAACTCAGAACAGTTCCACTTTTTACACACAGGTACCAACACTCCGTCTGCAGATATAGATTTTTATATAGGTCGTAACCTAAGCGGTACATCTAATGCCTTAAACGGCGCAATTGTTAAAATAGAAGATCAAAGTAGCTTTACGTCTGGATCTAGCGCCCCAGACGTATTGTTTATTAACCAAGGAAACTCATCGGCAACGGGTAACTTAATAGTTGCAAAAACTGGTGGAGTTACTACTAAGTTTGCTGTAACTACAGACGGTAATGTTACTGCTGCTGGTACTTTGGTGGTAACAGGTAATGTTACAGCAAGCGCAAACTTGACTGTTGGCAGTGGCGCCGGAATTGGTCAGTTTACTAACAACGGTTCTACAGTAAACACTACACTTGTTAAAACCAACTTTGCCGCAGGTGGAACTATAGGAACAGCTGCAACCACAGTAGATATTTATACAAGTATAAGTATTGCCCAATCAACCGCAAGCCAGACTATTACATTACCTATACCAACTGTATCTGCAGCTTATGGCCGCGTTTTATACATAAGCAACGTAGGTACAGTTAGCTTTACGATACTTGGTTCATTGATATTGCCAGGTAATACAGCTAACCTTGTATGGAGTAATACCAGCGGCGCAGCAACTTGGCAATATGCAGGTGACGGTGGTGGTAGCGGTAACTATATTCAAAACCAAAGCACAGTTGACCAAACTGGCGATTCCCGTATTACAGGAACAGCACGTGCCAACACTAGCGTTACTACTCCTTTAGTAGATTCAATATCGGGTGCATTAAGTATTGGTACCACAACTGCAACAGGTATAACTGTTGGTGGTGCAGCAACAACTGGAACAATTGCAATTGGTAACGCCGCTGCAAGCACTATTAGCATAGGTGCTGGTGCGTTTGCACATACTATAAATGTTGGAACGGACTTAACTACTACTCAGGCTGTAACTGTCGGTTCCAGTTCTGCTCTTTCTGCTACTGCAATACAAGGTGGAACAGGTGCTAGCGCCGTTTCTATACAAGCAGCCAGCGGTGGAACAATTTCTGTAGGTAGTGCTGCTGCTAGCACCGTTAACGTTGGTACCGGTGCATTTGCACATACTATTGCTATTGGTACCGATGCTACTACAACTCAGGGAATCACTATTGGTTCT
>JBAXHY010000050.1:0-4463 GCA_037138655.1 bacterium
TGGCAGATTATATTTTTGGGAATAATACAAAAAATTCAAAGATAGCTATGACAGCCCCGGTAACTATCCAAAAGCCTTCTACTTCAGAAAAGATAGCAATGACAGCTCCTGTAACTACCGCTAAACTCGACGATCAAAAGTACGTAATTTCATTCACAATGCCAGCTAGTTATACACTAGAGGACTTACCTAAGCCAAACAACGAAAGTGTAATTATAAAAACTATGCCTGCGCACGAAGTAGTTGCTATTGAATTTTCAGGGTATACATCAGAAGGTGATATAGAAAAGAAGTCTAATGAATTAAGTGAATGGGCAAATAATAAACACATTAATATTGCTAGTCAACCGACTGTATTAAGATATGACCCCCCATGGAAGCCAGGATTTTTACGACGAAACGAAGTCTGTTTTAATGTTGTTTAGCTAAGGGTTTATCAACCTTATAAAAAATATAAAAGCTTTTAGATTTGCAGCTATATGAGCCAAATGAAAAACCTACTTTCGCTGGGCTCTACATTTGGCTGGGGATGAGGGATACGCCTTGCTGCCAAATCAAAAATTAGATTTCGCAGTAGCAACCTTTAAGGCAAGGGGCGGGGATTGTCTCCCAGACATTCCCGTTCGAATCCCAACACCATGACCCAAGTAAAAACCCACTCTTTCGAGTGGGCCTTAACTTGGCTGGGGATGAGGGATTCGAACCCCCGAATACTGGTACCAGAAACCAGCGCCTTACCACTTGGCCAATCCCCATTATTGACTGATCAACAGATGTGATTATACTGCAAAATAACTTCTTTTACTACACCCGCAGATTTTAAAAATCTTACATTTTAATTAATCATTTCAGCGGATTCTCATGCAAAGGTTTTATAGTTATGCACGTTACCCGTAATACGTAGCGAGTGATAATAGTCATGGCTACGGACTTGGTCTTGCATTGGCGCAAAAAATAGCTCATATGCATGACGGACAAATATCTGTTAGTAGCAAAGAAGGTAAGGGAAGCACCTTTAAAGTAAGCATGCCGCTTGCCTAGTTTGCTACAATATAACTAGCCTATGTGATGGGTTATACGACCACTTCACAAGACTCATATTTATAGCCGGTTAAACCGCCTATTCAAAAAAATCCAATTCGTTTTCGGGGTACACGTATACCGAACTTACACCTACTAACAGACAAGAAGGATTTTTTTGATATGCGTGAAAGTTTAAACGAACCAGTTTCGGTAGTGTCTTACTATAATTCTAGTAGCAGACAAGTGCAGCCATACCAGCTTAATTGGCAGGGTCAAATATACAAGTTAGGTAAAATAGATTTTTGGCATAAGACACGGCGTGGTGACGTTTTGATTCATCATTTTAGTATGGGTGACATTGGAGGAACGGCGTATTTTAAATTAGCCTTAGACGCCACCACGCTACACTGGACAATAGAAGAATATATGACAGCCGATCAAATGGAGGTGGTATATGAGCGGTTTGAAGCTTGATATAAATACTACCGAACCGCTAGTTATGCATATTGATCTTAATAGTTGTTTTGCAATAATAGAACAACAAGCAAATAGACTATTGCGCGGTAAACCTGTTGGTGTAGCGGCTTATGATACGCCGCGTGGTTTTGTGGTTGCGTCTAGTTATGAGGCAAAGGCAATGGGCGTAAAACTGGGCGTAAACGTGGCTCAGGCTCGATTGTTGTGCCCGGGCATAGTAATAATGACTCCAGACCCTCCAAAATACCGCGAAGCCCACAGGCGCTTTAAAGACGTGTTGCTTAAATACACCGACGACGTTACGCCAAAATCTATAGACGAATTTGTTATGCACCTAGAAAACTCACCTCTTTTTAAACAGGGTATGACAGTTAAAAGTATGGGGTATCAGATTAAAGATGGTATTTACCAGAGTTTAGGTGAAGCAGTGACAGTAAACGTAGGAATTGGTCCAAATCGTTTTTTGGCAAAACTGGCGGCAGGATTACACAAACCAAATGGCCTAGATTTAATAGATCATAAAAATTTACGAGACACTTACGAATCGTTAGATTTATTAGATTTGCCGGGAATTAATACCAGGTATAAGCGACGGCTAGAGGCGCACGGTATTAAAACGCCCTTACAATTTTTAGACGCCGACGAAGAATATTTAAGAAAGCGTGTGTTTAAAAGTATTGTTGGCCAGCAATGGTATATGCGCCTGCGTGGGCACGAACCAGACAGGCGTGAATTTGGGCGTAAAACTATTGGGCACCAGCACGCCATAGCAAAGCAAACATCAGACCCAGAAGAACTAAATAAAATTTTAATGAAACTATCTGAAAAAACAGGAAGACGTCTGCGCAAAAATAATTTGTACGCAGGTGGAATAAGTTTGTGGATGGGGTTTGCAAGCAATCATCGACTTTGGAGTATTACTGGGTCTAGTGCTTTTACAGATCAACGTACTGGTTGGCATCATGGTGAAAAAGTTGGATCAAGATTATACGCAACGCATGACATATTTGCGCACGCTAAAAGATTGCTAGAATCTGCTAAGGTTGTTGAACCAGTCAGAATTATATCTGTCACAACTTTTGATTTACACAAATGGGATCCAGAACAACTTGATATATTTGGTAACGAACGTGGATATCTGGCAGCCAGACGCATTAGTGATGCATTAGATGTAGTCAATAATCGTTACGGCGAATTTTCTGTAATACCTGCAAACATGATGGATATGAAGGGCACTATAATAGACCGTGTTGCATTTGGTAACATCAAAGATATGGAATAAACAAAGCAGGGTATAAAAATAATAGACGAATCGACCTAAAGTAACTACACTTAATATAGTTATGTTTATAGTAAGCAACGAACAATTTGATGCAATGATTAGCAAAGCGATGGATGAACTTCCTCAGAAGTATATTGCTGGTCTGCAAAACATAGTTATAACTTTTGAAGATTTACCGACCCAAGAACAGCGTAGGCGACAAAACCTGCAAGCATGGCAAACTTTGTTTGGATTATATGAAGGAATTCCGCGTACCCAAAGGGGTAATAATTATAATTTAGTACTACCAGATAAAATAACAATATTTAAGGTACCATTAGAACAAGCAAGTCAAACCATAGAACAGTTGCAAGAAAACATAAAACGAACGTTATGGCACGAAATTGCGCATTACTACGGTTTAGGCCACGACCGTATACACGAGCTAGAAGACAAATCTAAAAAAGATTAAGATCAGATAATTCGGGCGGCAAAAAACCTTGTGGGTGCTTAAAATCAGCTTGCCAGTCGTATCCCTTGCCATAACCTATGTTCTTCATTAATTTAGTGGGGGCATTACGTAAATGTAGTGGTACTGGCAGGTTACCTTTTTCGGTAACAGTATTTTTAGCCTTATACATGGCTTCGGCTACGGCGCGTGATTTTTTTGCTCCTGCTAGGACTGTTGCGCAGTGGTAAAGATTATATTCGCATTCTGGCATGCCAATGCGTTCGACTGCCAAAAAAGTACTTACTGCCAAGTTAAGCGCAGGGCTAGCAGCTATTCCAATATCTTCGCTAGCAAAAATAACCATACGCCTGGCTAAAAACTTTGGATCTTCGCCGCCGGCCAAAATACGAGCCATATAATACAGTGCAGCATTTGCGTCACTACCTCTTAAACTTTTAATAAATGCACTTATTAAATCGTAATGTAATGAACCATTTTTGTCGTATCCAACTAATGGTTTTTGTGCGGCTTCTGCAATAATTTTATTATCTATTTTTTTGTCTGTAAGTTGTGTGCACAGTTCCAAAATCCCAAGTGCACGGCGTGCGTCACCGTCTGCTAATTTTGCAATTGATCGTACCGAAATTATGGGTAGTATACTGGTAGTAATTTTAAGTCTTTTTCTGGCTTTAATAAGTATTTCTTCGATTTCTGTTGCTGTTAATTTTTGCAAAACAACTACACGCATACGCGATAATAGTGGTCCAATAACTTCAAAACTTGGATTTTCGGTGGTGGCACCAATAAGTGTTAATACTCCGTTTTCGACGTATGGTAAAAATGCGTCTTGTTGAGCTTTATTAAATCTGTGAATTTCGTCTACAAATAGCACCGTAACTTGGGCTAGGCGATGATTTTGTTTGGCATGTTCGATAACTTTACGAACATCTGCTAGTCCAGACGTAACAGCCGATAGTTCTATAAAATCCGCTCCTGAGTTTTGTGCTAAAATTCTTGCAATTGTTGTTTTTCCTGTACCTGCAGGACCCCACAATATTAAAGACACAATTTGCTTATTGTTTAACAGTGTAGATATTAAGCCGCTATTTTTAAGCAAATGATCGTGACCAACTATATCGTTAAGTGATTTAGGCCGCATTTTTTCGGCTAACGGAATAAGACTCATAAATTCATTATACTGCTACTTTATGCAGTTACTGCAAACACCCTGAATTTCTAACTGGTGTGATA
>JBAXHY010000051.1:0-4299 GCA_037138655.1 bacterium
ATGGCCGTGCTGTACCTGTTGAGACGCATATAAACGCCTTAAAGATGCACCACTTTGTGGCCGACCTACTAACCCCCTAAAACGATTACTAATTCTTTTCACCCTAATGCGTATTATTATAGCAATAATCGTAAGCTTTTAATAGATAGAACTTTAACTTTTTTTGCGTAAAAACAAGGTGCATTTTGCTGAATGAAAACTGTATAGATTTTGGAGGAGTAACCGTAAAAATATACTGTTTGTAGCCAGCCAGCTGCGGCCTGTTGCTGCTAAAGAGTTAAGGGCCTAATAAAGGTCGAAATACCTTTTATTATTAGCTTTTTAAAGTGTTGTTTTTGTTTTTTGGATGCAGCTAATACACCACCCCGGATTGACACCGAGAGGCGAATAACAATGGCAACGCCGGAGCGATGTACCGCTGTATCTGTTGGCTAACCCTCATGCGAGTAAGGATTTTCCATTTTGTTTTAAAGTGTTTGTTTTTGGTGGCAAGTATTTTGTTTTTTGTAGTCTTCGAACGAAAACTCGGACTACTTTTTGACTTTTTTCTTGCATCACCTTTGTTCTTTTTGTTCGTTACCAGGGTCTGACCTTGGTAACTGGTGTTTGTTTTTGTGCAGCATTTGATTTTTATAGAACTCTTGCGAGATTATCTATGGATCAAAAGCCACAATCTTCGGCGGCGATAGACCGCCGAAGGAATGAATTCTTAAAATAGATTTTAAAATAGTCGCTTGTTGATTGTCGCTAGTCACTTGTCTAGTTAGCAGCCAAATGTAATGACTGGCGACTGGTGACTGGTGACTAAAGACTGTTGGGTATTTCATCATATTACCTACCCGTCGTCGTAAAGCTTAATGTTCCAACATACACATTGGCATTGCTTTTAGCAGTTACGTTTATCTTAAATATCACGAACGCGTTGGCGCTTGATGTACTAAAGCTACAGCTGGTTGACTCGTTTCCGTTGATTCCTACAGTCTGCCATGTGTCCACAGTAGTAGTAACAGTTGTTGCGGTACCACAAGCAGTCAAAGCGCCAGATTCGTTTTTGAACATTTCGTAAGTAACACTACCGTTAGTAGTACTGCTTGTCCGTGCAGTTAACTGTACGGTATCGTCGCTACTAAAGCCCTTAAATGTCGCTGGCAGCTGATAACTAACATAAATGCTATAAGTTTGGTCGCTAGCCTGTGGGCTGGTCCACTTATAGAAGTTACGAGATTCACCGCTGGCACAAAGGCTGGTGTTAACCGACAAACCACCACCGTTACCACAGAAGTCTGCAGTCATGGTTCCTACACCAGATCCGTTCAAAACAGCACCAGCGTATTCTGGGTTTAAGTTTACGTAGTTGTCTGGAGCACTACCACAAGCACCCCAGCCGTCAGCTTCGTAGCACTGAATACGGCCACTGGTTGTGTCATAGTACATGCTGCCTAGGTAAGCGTCGTTGTTTGAAGCAATTGGAGCATTACCAGCACGATCAAGTGTAAACAATGTAATTGGACCACCTTTGGCACCAGCGCCAATCTGAACATTGTTGCTGTTGTTTGTGTTAAGCGTCATAGTAAGTGCATCAACATAAAAGGTGCGGGCTGTGCCTGCTGTTTGTTCAATCAATAGGTCTGGATTGCTAGCAATTGTGCTGTCGGTAGTTAGTAAGCAAGTTACGCGAGTAAAGGCTGTAGTAGATACGGTTTGGGTATTGTAGTCGGCGCAACTTACAAAGTTAGTACCACCATCGCGCGTATAACGTACGCGTATGTCACTAAAGGCGTTGGTGCTTTTAGCGTAGAATGTTACTAAATACTGTGTGCTAACAGATGGTATTATAGATAAATTGTTACGCATACCGTGGCCAGCAGTAGCAGTTGTAACAACTTGCGCGCTGGCACTGGTGTCATACAATATAGATGTCGTTCTTGTTACGGTGCCACCTGCAGGTGCAGCCGTCCAGTTAGTTGCAAAGTTAGTTGCGTCATCTACACTACCGTCAACTGCATGGTTTGTGTCAGCGCTTACTGTTACGCTAAGGTTATCAACGTAGAACGTGCGAGCCGTTGCATCAGTTTGCCGAATAAAAATCGAGTTATTTGTAAGTGTGCCACTAGAAGGTGCAGTAAATGTACATGTAACGCGAGACCATGATCCTGCATTTACAGTATTACCGGCGTTGTACATGTTATAGTTTTGACTTGAAACTGTTTGGCTGTATGCTGCACTTGTTGTAAGTGATGTTGTACTACCAAATGCAGTGATAAGTGCGCTTGCACCGTTTGCAAACACGAATATTTGGCCAACCATTGCTGCTGTCCAGGTTGTACCAACGCCAGTAATAGTTGTGGTAGCTTGGCTAGCAGTACCCGTAAAGTAAGTCGGGATACCGGTGACACAAGCACGCACGTTGCCAGCTGTTGCAGTGCCGTCACTACTATACATCGTTTCTAAGCTAGTAAAGCCAGCAGTGGCACTGTCTGCCCTGACGGTATAAGAAACGTTATACTTAAGGTTATAAGTAGCTGCTGCAGATAATAAATTGCGCGCGCCATGCGACACTGTTGCAGTTGTTACAACAGATGTAGAAGCTACCCCTGTGGCTACTGTAGATGATGAGCTAGTTGTGTTACGAGTTACAGTGCCGCCAGCAGGTGCTGCAAGCCAGTTAGTGCTATAGTTAGTGCTTGTTTCGGCACCACCGTTTACAGCAAATTCAGTCGCGTTGTTGTTTACGCTAAATATGTTACTACCTACAGATGTCTGGGCCTCAAAGATACCGCCAATAATTGGAGTGGCGTTGTTACGCACGGTCAAACCGTCGGCCGCACCACCACTGGCATTAAGTACAAGTTCGGCACCACCAGCACTTGTAGCGGTGTTGTTATAAGCTGCCTGAAGGTCGGTACTGCTTGATGCACCGGCTGCTGTCCAGTCGGTTCCGTTCCAGAACATAGTAGCTGTAGATGCAGGCTTAAGCGAAATAGAAAGCGCAACACCTACAGAGTTTGCGGCAAGAGTAATGTCAAACGAACCAGAGTTGGTTATATATACAACTCTACCTGTTGTAGTTGTTGTTGGATCGGTTAATGTAGCTACCCAACCGGCGACATTACCACTAATTAAAATTGAACCGTATGTATCAATATTTGCTTGAGTAATATTGGCGCTAGCCGTAAAGTTTTGCACTGTTGATGCGCTATAAGTTGCAGTATCTATAACTACCAAACCTTTAACGCCAGTGCTATAGCCTGTTCCACCAGCAATTACAACGTTTCCACCATTGGCAGATGCTGATGCACCGTTGGCGCTACCGCCCTGAAGTGTCAATATACCACCCGCTGTACCTGCACCGGCAGCGGTCGAACTTCCAGCCTGAATTGTTAGGTTGCTACCACCTACAGCAGAACCTGTGCGTGTTTGTACTGTAAGTGTACGTGTACCTGTAACTTCGCTAAATTGTGCTTGCGTGGCGTTAAATGTAATTGCACCACTTCCTGCTGCAATTGTAGTTGCGCTTGTGCCAATTGTAGAACCAACTGTTACTGTGCTTGTACTGCTTGCTGTTGCGTTTGCTCCAAGTGTTATAGTTTGGGCAACTGCACCGGTACTGTTTCCTATTTGAATAGTGTTTGCTACGCCACCAGCACCAACTGTAATCGCACCTGTTGTTGATGCACCACCAACTGTTATACCTGTTGCTGTAGATGTACCAATGCTTAATGCACCTGTGATTGAATCTACTAAAGGAGTGGTGACACTAGTGTTAGCACGTGCTGTTCCTGTAATACGGGAATTGGCTGATTGGTCGGCTGTGTTTTGGTTTTGGATGTAGTTGTTGCTACCACCGTCCATACCTGCAAATACCCACGCGCTACCATTCCAGAACATAGCAGCTGTGCTACCAACACCAAATAGTGTTGAACCTATAGTAAAGGTATTTGTGGCGTTGATATTGCTTATATACAATACTCGACCAATGGTTGCAGTTGTAGGGCTAGGAATAGTATAGGTACGACCGCTAGCTGTAGGGCTAATGCTAATGCTGCTGTAAATATCCACTGATGTAGTTGGGCTAACGCTTAATGCACCAGCAGCAAGGTCGCCAAGTGCTAGCGTGCTATTTAGTGTTGCGCCGTTGTTAGTAAACAAGCCACTGCCTGCAGCGTTACCAAATGTTTGGTTTGCGTTACGGACAGTTAATGTACCAGTGGTTGCACCAATGCTAATTGATGTACCAACTTGGTATTCAGTAATAGTTGTAGCGTTAGTGTTAAAGACTGATAGGGTTGTAGCGTTAGT
>JBAXHY010000052.1:0-3912 GCA_037138655.1 bacterium
ATTTAGTGACTTTTCATCTGTTCTGCTACACTTATTGTATGAGTTTATCTATTGGTATGATGACTTTATAACCCAACTACCTTTTGAACTAAAATTGACTATGCCACCGACTGATAGAGGTGGACGTGGATACTCCGATGAACTAGTAGCCAAAGCCATGGAGGAGTTGTCTTAGTTCGTTTTGTGACACGAATGAGCATATACAATGCACTTATTCCGCCAATTAAGGCTGCAATTAAACCAGACTGTACAGCACTGTTGGCAAGGGCTTTCAGTTTTCTATTACGGATTGCATTACGCATAGAATATAACGCTTTATGCACTTACAAGCTATAATTTATGCAAATGAGCAATATATTAAGCTACGACGAATACGCACGTATTGAAACTGAGGGGTTCCAACGTCCATATATTGTTGAGGCGAGTAATGATAACCATAAGGTCTTGTTTTATGGCTCAGACCATATAAATAATCCAGACCACTCACAATTTCAAGACATTGAGAACCGCTGGAATACATTTATTACACAAACGACAAATCCTATTGCCCTCGTGGAGGGTCGCTTTGACGAAGTCAAAGATGAAGATACGAAGGATCGCACTAAATCCATCATTGATGGTGGCGAGGCACAATTTGTAGTGCACTTAGCACGGCGAGATGGCGTGCCGGTTGCCTCACCAGAACCAGACCGAATATGGGAGGCGAACGAGTTAGCAAATGAATTTGGTAGAGATAAGGTAGTATTTTATTACTTCATTCGGCAATTGAGCTGGTGGAGCAGATTTACTGAAAAACCAGACGTTCAGAAAGAAGCCGTATCAATGCTAGAGCTAATGAAAAAATCCTACCAATGGGAAGATGTAGATTTTAGTCTAGGTGGAATGGAGTCAATTCATCAAGAATTGTTCCGTAAACCGTTAGACTGGGACGATACCCAGTGGATTTATGATGTTACTACACCCACACCTCAGGATTATGTTACTAATGTCCTAGCTAGAAGGTCTGGTGAGCTTAGAGACGAGCACATTTTGAAAGAAATACAGAAGTACTGGCAGAAAGGTAAAAGTCCCTTTCTTATATTTGGCTCGGCACACGCAATTAGACTTGAACCAGCTTTACGGAAGTTGGTTAATGGATAACTCCCCTTCCGCTAAAACTGACTATGCCACCGACTGATAGAGGTGGTCGGGGTTACTCTGACGAATATGTAGCAAAACAACAAAAAAAACTAACAGACTAACTTAAATGATTAGCCCGTATTTCTTAAGTAACTCAGGTTGCTTGGCAAGCTTTAATACTGCCACGACAAAACGTGGATCACGCAGTTCGTAGTTCAGAGCAAACTGATATAACTCATTCCATGTATGCTCTTTAATCTGCCCGACATTTTCTGTACCCTCTCTAGCTTCAATCCATGGGGCTTTTGGTCCTTCAATAAGTTCCGTCCCTACGTAATATTCAACATAAGTATCGGGGAAATCAGTAGCGATTGTGGCGAACTTTTCGAGCTTAGTAGGACGTAACCCTGTTTCTTCCTGACATTCACGGGCGGCACCCTCCTCATTGGTTTCATCAGGCTCGACCATGCCACCTGGACAATTCCAGAGCCAGTGGTCATGGTCGGTTTTCTTGTCTTCGATAAGAATGATTTTGCCGTTACGCACCATAAGCGTCGTAACGCCTGGTCGCATTTTAAGATGGTAAGAGTGTTTTGGTTTGTCAACTTCAAGCATGACAATGCCGTCATCGTAGATTTTTTCGTAGTTCATGTACTTAGTATATCCTAGCTTTTAGGCTTACTGCGTAAGGCTTTTACAATGCCACTGAAATTCTTTGCAAGGTCGTAATCGTTACGTCCAGCCACAATTGCATCGTAAACAGCTTCATCACCAGCAAGCTTTTTAAGTCTGTTATTGAACTGTCTCATAATCGTTTTGGGGTCTTTATCGTGGATACCATTCTGGCTTGCAAAATGACTAAGCTCTTGAGCGTCTGCGGGTCGTTCCGAAGCGTTAAACGCTGGTAATGTTTCGGGGCGTACCTCACGTTGCCGTGCACGAAACGCACCACTTTGCTCGGAAAGCTGGCTAACCCGTTGCTCGCCCACAGCTTCGTAGGCTAAAGCTTGTAAGTCATCGTCAGCAAAAACTAGGTTTTCGGCACTCTTCCAGCCTGGAATAGGAACTTTTCTTTTACTGTCGTAGCCAGCAATTACTCCCTTAATACGTTCTTGTTCAAAACCACCGCTTGCTTTATCTAATGCAAATAGTGTTGCGACTTCTTCGTGTTCAAGCTTACCTCTCGAACGAAACGCACTACTTACGATAGCCTCTGGCAAATTGAAATCTTCGGGTATTTCTGGCAATTGTGCAGCAGCCTTTAGATACTCGGTTGTAACGTTTTCACGGATACCTTCACGCCCAGATTCACTGAGCTGGCGATTGACAGAAGTACTTCTGATTAACCTTTGAACATAATCGGTCAATCCAACAAATGCTTCTGTTTTTACCTCACTCTTTTCGAACAACTGCATAAGTTGCCCGACAGCTCGGACTTCTGTACGGTCTAAATGCTTAATGGCTGAACCTGCGTCTTTACCTAGTGCCCACGTTGCGTCAATAATAGTAGAAACAGCCGATCCTTCCTTGTCTACAGTTACAAACGTATTCCATGCGTGTCCACTTCTTTCCGCAAAGCTCGTACTAAACTGGTCTGCCCGTGAATCTGCATATCCCGCTCCGTCTGCACCAGCACCATAAACAGCATAGGTGTTATTCAGCATACTTAGTTCAGCCTGAGTTGCTTTGAGTGCTTCAAAAACAGCCTTTACATTAGAGGCTACATTTCTGCATACACCGTTGCCCTTCCAATTAGGGTCTTTTCTGTTAGCTATACCTTCTCTTAATAACTCGGCTGTGGTTAATTGGTCGGCTCTTGTTAAATCTTTTGAGCCTACGTCTTCATTCGTGTATCTTGATACATTTTGTACAAATGCTGCACTAAGCTTCACTGCTTGTTCAGGAGTTAGGTGGCTTAATGAACGAATCTTTAAGCTCTCTACTAGCTGTTGACCGCCTGTGTCGTTTTGAAGATAGTCAGCAAGAACAGTACGCAGCTCGGTTTGCCAGCCTTCTTTCTCTACTGTGTTGTTATACGTGTGATTACCATTATCACTGTCAGTAAGCGTTGCTTTCAAGTAGTCAGGCACAGGGTATGTTTCACGGCTTGGAGCTACTTTAGGGTTGTAGTGCTCTAAGGTAGTAAAGCTGGCGAATGACGTGTCAGTCATCTCAATGTGTGCTAGTGAGCGTGTACGAACCGTTTCTAGGGTACGCATTTTTTCAAGGCTATCGTGCAATGCCAATTCAACGTCCTTACCAACACCAACTACTTCTTTTTCTGTTCCACCTTCTTCTGAAGCAGAGCCAATAATAATTCTGTGTTCGCCGTCAGGAGTCTTGCCTATGAACTGTTCATCACTGCCATAAAAATGCCCTGCCGACACTTCAACACCCGATAAACCAATACGTCCAATAGCAGGTATAGCACCGCTTTGTTCGGGCGGTAATTGATTTGGATTTGCTAGTGGATTTTGTTCTAGTGTTTCGGTCATGGTTTTTGTTTTAGTGTTTTACTCTGTAAATAATAGCAAATTATTGCTATTTTGTCAAGTTACAAGCACTGTACTATTTTTGTTCTGATGTATCACACAGTAATCTAGAACTTTACCCATCTTTTGACCTAAAACCCCGCCTACGACCTCTGGAACACGGACATAGCGTATCTAAAGCCCGTTCACCTAAATGCTAATTCCTACCTAGGGTATCGTCGGATATAATTTTTTTCAGGATTTTTAGCTTGTGAGCAAATAGATACTAAATATAATTAGTAGCTAGTTGCTCACAAACAAA
>JBAXHY010000053.1:0-3734 GCA_037138655.1 bacterium
ACTGTAAATCTGTCGGCTTTAGCCTTCGTAGGTTCGAATCCTACACTCTGCACCACGATTTCTTTATCTATTGTTTTTGATTAAGGGTTAGGTACGTTAGAACTAATCCTGCTAGAATTACATATATGGATAAAATATGTGATGCTTGCGAATTTCTTAAAAAGCCAAGGAACCAAATACTTGAAACGGAATATTGGATCGTGGGTATTGGCATCGATCAACCAAATCTAGGCCGTGCTTACGTAACACTTTAAAAACATACCGGTAATATTGGTCAGCTTTCAGCCGAAGAATGGCAAGATTTTCAATCAATAATTGGTAAACTTGAAACTGCATATAAAGACGCTTTTGGTGCGGATGTACTTAACATTGAATGTAATATGAACCATGCGTTTAAAACTGAGCCTTTCAATCCACACATTCACTGGCATATTTATCCAAGGTACAAGATTGCGCCAGAAATTGCAGGGAAAACTTTCGAAGATCCACTATTTGGTAGCCACATTGATGAGGATAAAGTAAATATTGTTAGTGATGAAGTTGTTCAACAAATTGTTGCTAAGCTGAAACAGCACGTAAAATTGTTATAACACTGTAGATCACCCTGCACCAAAATCATTACAGTGATACACTTAATAAATGAAAATTAATAGTTCAAAAAATACTATTATTGCTTTAGTCGTTGTAGCTACCGGTTTCATAATAATTACATTGAATAAATATGGACCTCGTTATACCAATAAATATGAAAAAGCTAACGGTTACGTATATAATTGTTCGCAACGTATTTGGGTCAAGTATCAATCTGCAGAACCTAACGGTAAACCTGGCTTAACGCCATTTAGCCCTTCTGAAGCGAATAAGTATTGTCAAATACTAGGGATAGAGTAATTCGAGAAGTTGTGTTCTGACCTCAGCTTATACACTGCACCACAGACTTAAGGTATAATGCTTCTTATGACTAAAAAACGAAAAATTTTGATAATTACAACCATACTTTTGTTAATTACGGGTTTAGCGGCCTACTTTTATGTTCATAGGGGCCGTAGTTGTCAATATATTGCCTGTGCCTCAGGTGACGATTGTGTGGCCCCGAATGATGCAATAGTAGAGTGCGAAGACTTACGTAATAATCCAACAAAAACTATCTGGCCATAATGATTATAGTTCTAACATTGTAGATTACTCTGCACCAAAAGATAAGTCCCAGTTAATCTGGGATTTTTCTTTCGGTATAATTAAATAATGGAAAAACCAAATATTTGGATAGATTCAGATCTATGTTCTGGATGCGGTAATTGTAATAAGATAGCACCCAATATCTTTAAGTTTACGGACGCTGGGTTTTCTGTTGTACATCTTTATGGTCAGGTGGCTTACTTAGGAGATGTTTTTGGTAGAGTACTCGAAGATAGTGAGGTTGCTAATGCAATAATAGCAACAAACGAATGTCCTGGTGAAATAATTGTGATTGATATTTAGTTAATTTGGCACTAAACTACGACGCGTTTTGGTCGCATGATACGTTTTGGTTGTCCTGTAGGCATAATTAAAGTTTGGACTTTTTTAGCAACGTCGTCTGCTTGCTCTATCATTCCCCTTGATTCGTACGCTTTATGTAAAAGCATAAATGATTCTTTGTTTGGTTCTAGTTCGGCTGCACGTTCTAGCTCGGCTAGTACTATTTTGTCGTTACCTAATTTTTCATGTACTTTTGCATAGGCTATGTGCCTGGCAGCTAGACCGTCTTCTAGTTTTAATGCTTGTTCAAAGGCTGCTGCTGCATTTTGGTAGTTTTCTGTTTCTAGGTATATTAAACCTAGGTTATGTAAACTAGACGCCGTTGGTTCTATGCTACTAGCTATTTCAAAACAGTCGATTGCGTCTTTATATTCTTTTTGCTTTGCGTATAGTATGCCTAGTCGGTTATATGCTGCGGCGTTTTTTTGGTCCATTTTAAGTATAGTTAAAAGAGCTTTTTCGGCTCTTAATAACCTGTTTTCTCGCATGCCTTGGTGGGCTATTTCCCATAATTTACTAAGTTGATCACTAATTTTAAGCGGTATAGGTGAAAGTTCAGTATCACGCACTCTACTGCTGCTTATTGCTAATAATGCAATTATACAAACTATTATAAGACTAAACATCTGTACACATTATACCATTAATTAAGACTAATAAAGAGTTCATCCATAACAAGCTTTGCTTGAACCTTGGCAGACAGTCGTTCTTTAGCGTTTAGTATTGCTAGGCAATTTATGAGCCATTTATCTTTTTGTTGACCAGTTTTAAGTGCTGCTCTACTAATTTTATCTAATGCAGATATTAAATTATTTGCCGCTACGCTAGTTTTAAAGTTGGAATCTACCAGACACAATCTTTGGTATTTAGTTGAGCTAAGTATGTTTTTAGCAGAATTAATATGCTCTAATAACGGATGTTCTAAATTGTCATTTAATTGTACTAAAAGACCTGGTAAACCACCACTTAATGCATAATTTTTATTTAGTGATTCGTTAGTATCAAAATACTGTTCTGCTTCTAATTTGCTTACAGGTAATACGGGAATATTAATACATCTTGATTCTATGGTAGATAACATTGTGGATTTGTCGTGGCATAATATGACAAAGAATAATCCAACTGGTGGTTCTTCGAGCAATTTAAGTAAGGCATTTTGTGCTTGATGTTGCATATCGTCTATGCAAGATATTACTACCATAACTTTAATTTCGTTCTGACTAGAAGTGTTTTTGTGCTTTGCAACGTTTCTAAGTTCACGAATTTGTTCGATTGTTATTGTAGTTTTTTCTTCTGGCTTTATTACTAGTTTATACAATGAATTATTGTTATTTTTTAGCAAATATTCTACATATTCAGATATATAACTTAGTCCTGTACCACTTTCGCCGGTAAGCAATATAGCATGAGAAGGCCTGTCTATAGTGCGTATTAAAGCAGATTTTGTCCGCTTATTTAAAAGCGGTTGTTTCAACGTATAAATCTTTTTTTAAATGATTTAGGTAATGGTGAAGTAAAAGTAGTAACAATACCATTTAGTAGTGTAAGAGTTAGTGAATGTGCGTGTAAGTACATTCTGTCTTCTTGGGGCATTCCTGGGGCGTATAATAAGTCGCCAACTATAGGATTACCAATGTGCAACATGTGTAGTCGTAGCTGGTGTGTGCGACCTGTATATGGCTTAAGGTACACAATACTTAAACCATTATTAGAATCTGTGACATGATATTCTGTTTCGGCATGTTTTCCGTCAATATTTACCATAAATTGTTGAGGCGTTTTAGGGTTACGTATTAACGCTGCAATTATATGAGCTTCGCTTTGTTTTGGAGTGCCATAAACAATTGCTGTATATTCTTTTTTTACTTTTTTGTCGGCAAATTGTTTTTGTAAGAATTTTTGTGCTTCTTCGTGTTTTGCGGCTATCATTACACCACTTGTGGCTCTGTCTAAACGGTGAACGATTCCTGCTCTGTCACCTGTCATATCTCGTGTTTTGTCGCGAATAAACGATGCTACAGACGCCTCTTGCCAATACCTGCCACGACTGTGACTAATTATACCTGCTGGTTTGTCTACAACAATAACATCGTTATCTTCGTATAAAACTGGAAGATCTATAACATCAGGCTCTTGCTGTATTGGCGAAAGGTCTACGTCTATTACCTGACCCATTTTTGGCTTATCGCCTCTTTTAGCTAGTTCGCCGTCTA
>JBAXHY010000054.1:0-3709 GCA_037138655.1 bacterium
ATCCAGCCTTTTGCTTGCCATACATTAAGTGGCTGGCTTGCATTTACCTTATAAAAATTTAATTCTTTATTTGGTATGTTGTCTATTGCAAATACAACGTCCTTAAACCAATCCGCAGGAAACTCGTTCGGTATTTTATTAAAATAATTCCCGCTAAATATTCCAAGATGTAGCATATTTTTAGGTGTTAATTGGGGCTTAAAATCTAAACTAAAATTTTTGCCTGGTTCTTCGGTTAAGGTGTAACTATAACCTGTTTGGTATTCTTCGTTAACTTCTACTGTTTTCATATTTATTTTGTAGCTTTACCTATTATGGGGGCTTTATTAACAAAGGTATTTTGTTCTAAGACTTGCAGTACTGCTTTTGCAACATCAGTACGACTTACATACCATTTTGTTGGGCCGTTTTCGGATAATTCAAATTGTTTGGCTTTTGTATTTTGCAGTTTTAGAACTCTTATTATTGTCCAATCTAAATTACTGTTTTTAATTACTTCGGCATGATTTTTACCGTCTAATATACGGGCAGGGTCGATTGTGTTTATAAACAAATTTAAAATCCGGTCTATTATACTAATTTTATCGCCAAAAAATCTTACACCTGTTCCAGTTAAACTTATTAACCTTTTAACGCCTTGTGCTTGCATTACGTTTATTATTTTTTGCATAGATTCTGTCTGAACATTTGGCCTAGAGCCTTTAACGTGACCAATAAAACTGGCAATAGCATCTTGATTTATTATTATCGTTTTAAGTTGTTCTTCGTTGGTTGCGTCGATTTCTAATATTTTTAAATTATCGTGTTCCTTAAGGTAACTTTTACCATGTATGCCTGCAGTAACAATGTGGCCTACGCTTAAAGCCTGTTCTACAAATGCTTGTCCTGTACGTCCATTGGCGGCTATTACTGCTATTTTCATTACTATAACTATACCAGAAAATATTAACCAATACAGTCATGCCGCTTGGGCAAGTAGTGTATATAGATCCAGCAAAACAGACCATTAGCGCTACATACTAGCCCCAAGGTGCGGTTTTAAGCTTAAACACTACAATTGTATGGTCGCAACTAAAACCATAGGCTCATCCGCATCCTAAGAATTAAAATAGTAGGCAAAATTGCTGCGGTTAAAAACTTTAAAACACTTCATAATGTCCACAATTAAAAATAGCCGACTAATGTCGGCTATTTTTACTAGTTTTGCATAACGATCTACGCTCATATTGAAGATCTTGGTTGTACTTAAATGGCAGATTATTAATCTGTTAGCTATGCACAATTAATTATGCAAACTTAATTAGAATGACTTTGTTGCGCCGTCTGAAATAGCTTTATCAGCATTATCTTTAGACATCATTGCACAAACAGTAGTTCCACACGTTGCGTGCTTTCCTTTGGCCATGTAACCGCCTTTAGCTGTTTGATGAATTTCTGGTGCTGATAATTCAACGCCTTTTTCTTTGCATTTAACGCAATATCCTGTAACCATTTTTAGGTACTCCTTAATATTTGTTGCTATAACATGGGCATTATAGCGCTTTTTAGCGTAATCTCTAAGCAAAAGTAAAAATTACAAAGATCTAAATTATTCTGTTATGCAATATATGCTGTAATAACATCTTAAAAATACTTAATAATTATATTTTATGCATACGCAGAATTATGCTAAATGTTACTTAAAGTACAGTTTGGCAACAATTCGCACCTTACTTATTACGGGGTCGATTCTTTGAACAAGATACAGGTTATTGATTTCAAAAGTTTTATTATGCAAAGGTTTTGGGTCGAGTGTTATTTTATTACGTACCATCCAAGAAACGTGTGGGTAATAATTATTGCCTTCAAAGTGAGGATCACGTGATTTTGTATCCTTTTCGACAGCTTTAATTATCGTATTATGCAACTGCTTCCAATAACCAGCATTCAACACCTCAACAACCATAAAAGCCGGATCGTCATACATTTTGTCGCCACCTAGTATTAGTTTTTGTTTATCTAATTTTTGTATAGTATTTGTTAATAACAAAATAAGCTCGTCCTCGTTTAAATTAACTAGCTTAAACTTTTTCTTAACTGTAACGTGTGCATACTTTGGCGGTTCAATAATTTCGCCTATTTTAAAATCGTTCGTAAACGCTACGATCATATAAGAAAATTCCATAATTATTACTATATCACGCAACAAACTTTGAAGTTTTAGCTACGCACATACAAAACATTGGTGTTCTTATAACTTATTTAACGGGTTTGGTGACCTTATGATTAATTGTTACGTGGTATCATGATTTTATGCAAAAGTTTACTCAAAAATATACAATAATTTGTTTATTAGAAGATATTGAAGAGGGTTATAACTTTCATTATAGTAATTGGCCGCTTCATACCACCTTAATTGATACATTTGCTATAGACTGGGATGTTAACACTCTACAAACAAAACTGCAAGAAGTAGCCCAAGAGCAAAATTCTACTACAACTACAGGCACACAAAGCGAGTATTTTGGACCTAATAAAGAAGTTCACGTAACTTTACTTAATAAAAACGAAGATCTTAAAAGTATACATTACGCTTTAATGCAAAAACTTAATGAAGGTAATCTGATACTTAATGATCCGCAATACCACGAAGAAGGTTATTTGCCACATTCGACAGTCCAAAAACTTAAACAGGTTAAAGTAGGCGAAAAAGTTAACATTAATAATCTTGCTTTAATAGATATGTTTTTGAATGAAGACCCTCATGAAAGAAAAATTTTAAAAATAATCAAGCTTAAGTAATTAAGAGTTTTAACGAGGTATATAAACTTTGCAGTAAATATGAAAATATTAATTGCATTGAGTGGCCAGGATCAACACATGATTATGATGCCGAAGAATTGGTAAAATTTGTTATCGAATCACTAAAATGATGGTGTGCGTGCATTTATAAAAAGTTTAATTCCCTTAAATAGCAAAAGTGTTCTAAAATAAGCGTAAATGCCTACGATAAATAAAATTTCTGCAAAAATAGTTATAGATGGAACTCAAAAATCAGTATTTAGTGCTGTCACCAACTGGACGTCGCAACACAATTGGATATTTGCAACCAAGGTTAAAAGTGTCGGTGATGGTTCGCATAAAATTGGCGGAAAGTTAGAAGCGTTTACAGGAATAGGCAGTATTGGTTTTTTGGATACTATGACTATCACAAAATGGGTTCCGCCGAGTGTATGCGAAGTTACTCATACTGGTAAAGTGCTAAAGGGTGCTGGGCTATTTGAAGTAGTTATAATCAATAATAAAACTTATTTTATTTGGACGGAATACGCAAAAATACCGTTCGGAATATTAGGTAAAATTGGCTGGTATATAATTTACCCAATTATGAAATTATTACTGCTACTGTCTTTACGTAGATTTAGACGTTACTACATAACTTTAAGTACATCCAATATCTAATTTACCTGGATTAAATCTACACCATTCGCATAGACTAGGCTTAAGAGTGTTGTGGGGTGTAGTATTAGTACATGGCAATCGAAACACCACATTATAAAATTTTAGATAAAGATGGACATATCGAACACAGAGTATATGACGGTTATATAACAGCAAATGTACAAGTTAATGCTGATAACTATAAATCTGCTGGCAGTATGGCATTTGGAGTTTTGGCAGATTATATTTTTGGGAATAATACAAAAAATTCAAAGATAGCTATGACAGC
>JBAXHY010000055.1:0-3600 GCA_037138655.1 bacterium
GGCATTACTATGTGTGTGTAGTCTTCTTGGGCAGGGTCGCGCAGTGCAACAGGGTCAAGTTTGCCGTTTATCATAAACGACACCTTGTCGCCGCCAAGAACAGCAAGCGCGTCAAGTAAGTAACGAGAGTTTAATGTAACGTCGCCAGATCCCACAGCTTCTGCGGTTGCCCGAGCAGTGTTTTCGCCAATTTGTGAAGCGACCGACCTAATACTTAGTTGACCTTCGTCGGCGTCTACTTTAAGTGTTACGCTTCCAGCTACTTCGCGGGCAAACAAACTAGAAACTTTAGTAATATTAGAAAAATCAGCCTTTTTTAGCACAGCGGTGGTTTTAAATTCTGAAGGAATTAGTTTGCGGTAGTCTGGGTAGGTACCGTCTATTAATCTTGTAATAAGTTCGACGTCTCCTACTACAAAACGTGCTTGCAGGTCGTCATAAGTAATAACCACGTCTGTAGTGTCGTCCTGAATTATTCTTAATACATCCTGAAGAGAAGAAGCGGGAATTAGTAAACTAACAGCTTCTTTACAGTCCTGAAGTCGCTTTTCGGCCAGTCTATAACTGTCTGTAGCTACGGCGTACAAGCTACCTTCGTGTGAATGTAGATATACTGCAGTTAAAATAGGTCGAGCGTCGTCGCTGCTTGCTGCACCCACTACTTGTTGTAGTGTTTTTTTAAATAAAGTAGCGGGTATAGTTAAAGAAGAACCGCCGTTAAGGGCAGGCATTACCGGATATTCTTCGGCAGAAGTACCGTTAATTACAGATTCGTAACCGTCGGTAGTAACAAGAAGTTTGTTTTCTGACAATTCTAACGATATTACGCCGTCAGGCACCGCGTTAACCAAATCCTGGAACAGTCGGGCGGGTACAGTTATAGTTCCTTCGTTACTAATTTTAGCTCCGATACTCTCGGTCATTGCAACCTCAAGGTTAGTTGCTGCCAACTTAAGGCGGTTGTCTACTGTAGCAAGCAGCACATTAGACAAAATGGGTAGGGTGTTGCGACCCGACGCTATTCGTCCTACGGCTGCTAGCGCTCGGCTAAGGTTTTCTTGGGTTACTTGAAGTTTCATAAAAGTTCTCCACTTATCTATCTATTAATTAGGTTTAATTTACTTATTATTAGCTCTTTATAGGCCCTGTGTATAATGTGCATAACGTCATTACTAACAGATACAATAAGTGCTACTTGGGTGTGTACTAACTGGTGTACGAACGGCGGGATAAGCTTGTATAAGTGGGGTAGTTTATACACTGCAAAAATTAGGCTATAACCTAAGCCGCTAGTTACCCACTTAAATAACGGACTTTGTACTATGGTTGTACACATAGCCTGTGGAAACAAAATAGACTGTTTAGGCATACAGCTTTTCCTTAATTTCGATTATGTGTTGTCTCATGTGTGGGTTTAGTCCAATTTCGCGCTCTATTTTTTCGACTGAATGAATAGCTGTTGTGTGGTCTTTGCGGCCAAGTTCATGAGCAATCTTAGGAAAACTAAGGTGAAGTTCGCTTCTTAATATGTACATTGCTACTTGGCGGGGGACAACTATGTCTTTGTCTCTTTTGGGGCCCACTAAATCGTCTAACAAAATCTGAAAATGCTTAGCTGTTTTATCTATAACTTGTCGGGCGCTAAGGTGTTTGGGTCGTTTTTTATCATTACTAAACAAGGTGCTTGCTACTGCAAGATCTGGTTGCATGCCGCGCATTTCGCAGTAGGCTAGTAGTTGGTTTAATACGCCTTCTAGTTCGCGGATGTTGGTGGTTACAAGCTTAGCTAAAAACTCTACAACTGGTGGATCTAGTTTAATGTTGTGTTGACCGGCTTTGGTTTGAACAATCGCGCAGCGTGTTTCAAAGTCAGGAATCTGCATGTCTATACTCATGCCCCAAGCAAATCTACTTCTTAGACGCTCTTCTAGTGTAGGAATGTCGCTTGGAGGGCGGTCGCCGCTTATAATGATCTGTTTGTTTGCCTGGTGAAGTGCGTTAAAGGTATGAAAAAATTCTTCTTGGGTTTTTTCTTTTCCGGCTATAAACTGAATGTCGTCAATAATAAGTACATCTGCACTGCGGTAATAGCCTGCAAAGTCGGTGTTTTTTTTGTACCTAATAGCATCTAAAAATTCCTGAACAAATTGTTCGCTAGATACGTATACAACGTGTGCTTTGGGATTGTTTTTTACAACTTCGTTACCAACCGCCTGTACAAGGTGGGTTTTGCCAATTCCTACACCTCCGTACAAAAATAACGGATTATATTTTGTGCCGGGGTTAATACTAATAGCCTGACAAGCGGCATACGCAAGTTCGTTACCAGACCCGACTATAAATGTGTCAAAAGTATACTTTTCGTTTAATCCCTGCCTGTATGCGTGGGTTAATCCACTTTGACGAGCAGATGCTGGTTTGCGTTCTGGGGTGTCATAATGAATAGGTTCGTCGTCGACACGGATGTTAGTAGAAGTGCCTACAGAATGTATTTTAAATTCTATTCTTGCCGAAACCACGCCGTTTTTAGACAATACGTCCCTAATTGTGTCTGCAAACTTACGTTCTAGTTGTTGTTTTATAAAGATGTTAGGGACACCAATAATAGTTAAAGAACTGTCTGCTCTTAAAAGCTGAGTGTTTTTAAACCACGTCACAAAGCTTCCGCGCGAAACAGTTAATTCAACCTCACCCAACACAGCCTGCCAAATATTTGCGTTCTGCACTATTGCCCCTAACTTATCTAAGATACCTGTTACTAATGTAAATATAGATGACTTTTCAAAACTTTTCCACAGTTTTTTGTACAACTACCTAATTACACCACCAAAAATGGCCCAACAGGGTAGTTTTGTACACAGGTAAAAAAGTCATCTGTTAAAGTGTGGATAAGGTAATAATAATAGTGGATAAACTACCAAATTTCTGTGTTTATGTATTGTTAAAAAAACAAGTATGGCTTTAAGGCGTTGACCCTTTGACTACAGGAGTAATTTGTGTTAATATTAATGCAATATGCCTAAACGAACATTTCAACCAAAGAAGCGCAAGCGCTCAAAAATGACTGGCTTCATGAAGCGCATGTCAACTAAAGCAGGTCGTGCACTAATTAAGCGCCGCCGAAACAAGGGACGCGTTAGTATTTCTGGATAACCAGAAGTAATTCTTGCAAATTAAGAGGCCAATATGGCCTCTTTTTGTATTTAAACTTTTAACTTTTGCGGGTTTGACCCTATACTTAAGACATAAATGATTTCATTAGCCAACCGTTTTCACGGCCATAACTCACTTCGTATACCGTATCAAAAAGGTAAGTCTGTATATTCAGGAAACTTAAAACTAATATATTTAGACGGAGCCAAAAAAAATTACCGCGTTGCTGTAGTCGTTAGCAAAAAGGTTCACAAGTCGGCCGTGGTGCGTAACCGTATACGTCGACGTATATATGAGCAGGTAAGACTATATATGCAAAACAACTCAACCCTAACAGATTTTATTTTTGTAGCCCAAAGCGACAAGCTTGCGCATATGTCGGCCAAAGACCTAAACGACGAAACCCTACAGCTCTTAAACAAAAGTACAACATCTCTATAATATTTT
>JBAXHY010000056.1:0-3546 GCA_037138655.1 bacterium
GTATTTTTTGGAACCAAGTTCTTGAAGAGTTTAGTGGATGGCGCAGTGTGATTGAGTATGACCACATCAGTTATAGTATAATCCTGCCTATTTCACATAAAACCAAAATGTCCTGATCAGTTATTGAGAATCAGCAACTATCATTAGTAATTCATCAACTATTTCTTGTACGGGCTTGCTTGCATTTAAAATAACTGCACCCATAGTACGAAAGTGTGGTTCTGCGTTGTTCTGCCACTCTAAAATTCTATTAAGTTCCGCAGGGTCTTTACCAAAGTCAATGTCTTCTCTTTGTTGTATTCTCGCCGCAAGAGTAATGGGGTCATCCATATGAAGTGCTACTACTTTACTGAACAAGTTACTGCAATCATCAAATCCATCTGCCGTACCGCATAAAAATACATTTAAGTTGTCGGCGTTTGCCTGATTTGCAATTTGGCCGATTCGTTCTTTACTCAAGACCCAAGCATGGTTTTTGTACCAGTCGTGTATATTAAAGCCCTCGCCAGCTTTAGGCTCAAGGACTTCTATTTCGCCAGAGTTACGATTGACCCAGTCTCCGAATGAATCTTCATCTACGCCGTATGCTTTTAGGCCACGAGTTTGTAGTTCCCGTAGGACTTCAGATTTTCCCATACCCGATATACCTGTTACGTAAAATAAACTCATATAAATATTGTACCAAACAACCCTAAAGACTCTTTTTCAGAAGAGTATTTAAGCATAAGCATGTTGGTGGGGGTACTTGGACTTGAACCAAGGACCAAAGGATTATGAGTCCTCTGCTCTAACCACTGAGCTATACCCCCATTTACGCCGTAAAACTTTATTATTATACCAGACTTTAACGCCTTTTTAATCTATGCGATGCGTCGGTTTCTTTTCATTCTGCCACGTTCTCGTTCTGTTGTGCCTCCCCATACCCCATATTCTAGATTTTCTATGGCATATTCTAGGCAGGCTTGTCTTACGGCACATTGTCCGCATACTAATTTAGCATCCTGTTCGCCTTTTTTATTAGAATCAAAAAATAATGAAGTATCAAGGCCTGAACATTCGGCATATTGCTGCCAGTTTTTAACAGGCTGTTTTACTTCGACTTCCTGTCCTGATTGCTCCATAGATAAGCAATTATAATGCAAAGTACTTATTTTGGTATAATTAATTATAATCATGCACGAAAAAATACAAAAAATATCAAAATTTATAAATAAGTATCAACTTAAAGACCCACGTACATGGGGTATGATTATTTTTGCAATAATGTCTGCCGTAGTAACCTGGAACGGGGCATTGTCTATTCAGCAAAATTTTGAACTTCAAAAAAAAGTTAGTACGCTCGAAGAACAAAATAAAGTACAAAAACTTCAAAACGAAACCCAAAAATTACGTAATGAATATTATAAAACTAATGAATATAAAGAACTGTCAGCTAGGCGATTATTTGGCAAAGCAGCACCAGGCGAACAAGTTTATGTAATTCCAAAAGACGTGGCGTTAAAATATGTGTCGGCACAAACATCTAAGCCAGTAGAGGTTTTAAAACAACAAAATCCTGTGCAACTTTCGATCTACCAGCAAAACGTCCAGGACTGGGTGGACTTTTTCTTTCATAGGGCACCAAAAAGCTAAATATCTTGGTTTTTTTGTTTTAATGCGTTTTTTCTTAGCGAATAAACTGTAATAGAACTAGTAATTAATAAATATAGGGCAAGGCTTGCATAAAGCACATTAGGCACGTCGTGACTTGCTAGTACAACATAAATATCTGGGGCAAAAAAGGCTAAGCCAGATATAAGAGCGTAATTAATCATTTGCTTGGGCTGGTCGTCTACAAAAGCAATTATTAGTTTATAAGAAAACAAGCCAAAAAATGCCGAAAAAAACAAACAAAAAGCAAGATAGTAAACGCCGTTTACTCCATGACTAGAAAAAAATGTATTAATAATAAGCGCTCTTAAGGCGTCGTAGCCTATGTTTAATATTACCCACCAAGCACCTAATGTGTTTCGTCGTTCTTTGGTCAATAGCCCGCGCAAGCTAGCGTAAATACTCATTTAATACTATTATATACAATGAATACATATAATTAATAGATTAAAGAACTGAGTATGACAAAAAAAGTTACGGCATGGGCTGTACATTATTTTACAGCCAGCGGTGCGTTATGTGCCCTATATTCAATGGTAGAAATTGCCAATAACCATCCCAGAAACGCGTTATTGTGGCTTATGTTGTCACAAGTTATAGACGGCTTAGACGGAATCTTTGCACGAAAAGTTAACGTTGCTAAGCACACTCCAAATATAGACGGCAATGTACTTGATTTAGTAATCGACTATACAACTTGCGCTTTGGTACCAGTTTTATTTGCAATGAAGTTTAATCTTTTTCAACAAAGAGTAGACATGATTGTATGTTCGCTTATAGTTTTTGTATCTGTTATTTGGTTTTCTCGTAAGGACATAGAAACAAAGGATTATTGGTTTAGAGGGTTTCCTACTGCATGGAACTTGGTAGTTACAGCTTTATGGTTGTTTGATTTATCGCCGGCAATAAACACGGTAATAGCATTGATTTTTATTATTTTAACAATTACTCCAAAAATAAAGTTTTTTCATATTATTAGGTCGCCTCAATTTCGTAATTCTACAATAATACTGTCTACATTATTAATTGCAATAATGTCGGTAATGGTAATAGACCGCAGTGCCGAAAATAATATTTACGGCAAAGCATTTATTTTGATATGGACAGTTTATGCGTCTTTTGTGACAATTTGGCGATCTTTGCAACCAGACGAAGTAGTGTAATCTACGTATTTGCGATTATATATTTAACAGCGTCTAAAAGTGTGTCGGCTGTGTGTTCGGCATTTGGTGCAGGAACGTAGGTGTTGGCAGTTTTTACCATAACGGTCCTTGTTCCAGCGGCTATACCTGCAGCAATGTCAGAAGGGCGGTCGCCCACCATAAAAGCCGATTTTAAATCTACGTCAAAATCTTTAGCGGCATCTAAAATCATTTTGGGTTTTGGTTTACGACATTCACATTCGTCCGATTCGCCATGTGGGCACATATAAGTTTTTAAAATTGTAGCCCCACTTGGTTTTAACATTTGTACAAAAGCATCATTTATTCGTAAATAATCGTCTTTAGATATTAGGCCTTCGGATATTCCGGCCTGATTTGTGATGATAATAATAGCAAAACCGTTGTCCGACAGTAGTCGCAGGGATTCTATAGTATCTGCAAAAAGACTTAGATCTGATTCTGACTTTACCCTTAGATCGTTAGGGTTGTTTATAATTGTGCCGTCTCTGTCTAAAAAAACTGCTTTCATATATTTATATTAGCACGACTATGTTTGTGTTAATTCTGCGCTGTTGACAATTCTACCCCTGTTTGGTATAATATTATTAACTTTCTGATTGCTTGTATTAGCTATAGTCATGTTAAAAATATCGCGGGGTAGAGCAGTGGCAGCTCGTGTGGCTCATAACCACAAGGTCGCAGGTTCGAGTCCTGTCCCCGCTACCAAGTAAGA
>JBAXHY010000057.1:0-3533 GCA_037138655.1 bacterium
GTTTTTGGAAGAAAAGGGAATTACCTCCAGTAGAACCAAACGGCAAACAGCCCCGTAACGCTGAATAAGTAAGAGCCATATCTTTTGGCAGCCAGATGGTACCTCCTGCAACCGTGGGATCTGGCAAGCAAAAGAGATGGCTTTTTGTTTTAACTAAGGAGAATAGCAATGAAGTTCAAAAAAAACACCAGAAGAAAAGCAGTCGAATACGAAAAGGATCTAGTTAATTACTGGAAACAAAACAAGACTTTTGAAAAATCTATAGAACAAAGATCAAAAGACAGTAGCTATGTATTTTATGACGGACCACCGTTTATTACAGGGGTGCCTCATCATGGAACGCTTTTAACAAGTACTGTAAAAGACGCAGTACCACGCTACCAAACCATGAAAGGACACCGCGTTGAGCGTGTTTGGGGGTGGGATTGTCACGGACTTCCAGCAGAAGTATTTACAGAAAAAAAGCTTGGAATTACAGATAAACGTGAAATTGGAACAAAAATTAGCCTAGAAGATTACATTATTGCTTGCCGCGAAAATATGGTTACAACGGGGGACTTGTGGGAATCAACTATTGACCGTATTGGTCGCTGGGTAGATTTTAAGGGTTCGTACAAGACTATGGACAAAGAGTACATGGAAAGTGTTTGGTGGGCTTTTAAAACATTGTACGAAAAAGGAAAAATATACGAAGGCGAAAAGGTTTTGCTGTACTGTACGCGTGACGCCACTCCTATTAGTAAATCAGAAGTCGCCATGGACAACAGTTATCAGATTGTGACCGACCCAAGTGTGTACGTTAAATTTAAACTAAAAGATGAAGATTCATATTTGTTAGCCTGGACGACTACTCCGTGGACATTGAATGCAAATACCGCAATAGCCGTAAACAAAGACGTGGTTTATGCAGAAATCCAACTATACCAGGGTCAGACCCTGGTAAGCGGAAAGATGGTGTTGGCTAAGAATCTTTTGGATAAGGTTTTAACAGACGAAAAGCATCAGATTTTGGACTATAAAGTCTTAAGAACTTTTAAAGGTGAAGAGCTGGTAGGAAAAAGTTACGAACCACTATTTGCTGACAGAGGAAAAAATGCTCATAAAATATGGCATGCTGACTTTGTAAACGACGAAAACGGTACCGGAATTGCGCACGAAGCACCTGCTTACGGCGAAGATGACTACCAAATGGCACGACCTCTAAAAATCCCGCTAGTATTAGACACTGACGAAGAAGGTTACTATGTCGAAGGCCCTTGGAAGGGTAAACAGATTTGGGAAAGCAATAAAGATATTGCTAAAGAACTAAAAGAGCAGGGTGTGGTTTGGAAGATTGATTATATTCAGCACGAATACCCACATTGTCACCGCTGTGGAACCAAGTTGCAGTACCGCGCACACCCAAGTTGGTTTATGGACATAGACGGTCAAAGAACCGAGATGTTGCAGCAAAACGGAGAAGTTAGCTGGGTTCCTGAACATATCAAAAGAGGTCGTTCAGAAAAGACTATAGAGACAGCCCCAGACTGGAACCTTAGTCGTGATCGTTTTTGGGCAACAGCTATGCCAATCTGGAAGGGAACAGACAAAGAAGGAAAAGAGCACATTAAGGTTGTAGGCAGTTATGCAGAACTAAAAGAACTGTCAGGCGTAGAATTGCAAGATTATCATCGCCCTTGGATTGACGAAGTTGAATTTGAAATTAACGGCGTAGTATATAAGCGCATCGACAAAGTAATGGACTGTTGGTTCGAGAGTGGCTGTATGCCGTTTGCACAGTTTCATTATCCTTTTGAAAACGTTCAAAAATTCGAAGATAATTTTCCTGGGGATTTTGTAGTCGAATACGTTCCTCAGGTACGTGCCTGGTTTTATTACATGAGCGCGGTAAACGTTGGCTTGTTTAACAAAGTACCCTTTAAGACTGCGTTAGTACACGGTACGATTGCCGGTAATGATGGTCGCAAAATGAGCAAAAGTTACGGAAACTACACCGATCCTAACCTGTTAATGGACACATACAGCGCCGATGCTCTTCGATTTTTATTGATCAGTTCGCCTTTACTAGCAGGAGAAGATTTTGCATTACAAGACAAAGAGGTAGCCGACGTTAATCGCAAATTAGCTATGGTCGGAAACATGTATGACTTTTTTACGCTGTACGCAGATGTAGACGGTTGGGAATGGAATGGTGATCTTAGCGATCCAACCAAAGATTGTATTAATCCGTTAGATACCTGGATTGTGTCACGAACACACCAGTTAGTGTTAGAAGTAGAAGAACATATGGAAAAATACGATCTTCAGAATGCCGTAAAACCAATATTGCCGTTTATTGACGATGCAAGTAACTGGTACGTGCGACGAAGCCGCAAGCGATTTTGGAAATCGGGCGACGACGCCGACAAAAATATGGCCTACAAAACGTTACACTACGTTTTGGTGCAGTTGGCTCATGTTATGGCACCGTTTACACCATTCTTAGCAGAAGAGCTTTACCGTAACTTAACAGGCGGTGAATCGGTTCACTTAAACGACTGGCCGGTGGCTGGACATATAAACGAGATGGCTATTGATCACATGACTCGAACAAGACAAATTATCGAAGCCGGTCTTGGCCAGCGAATGCAAAAATCAGAGACAGAAGATTCTATTAAGGTGCGACAGCCTTTGTCAGAGCTTACTTATCAGGGCGAAAAGTTAAGTGATGAACTTGAAGATATCATTGCCGAAGAAGTAAATGTTAAAAAAGTTGAATGTGTTAAAAATAAAATTACAGAAATCGCACAATTAAATAAGATTTTAACCCCAGAGCTTAAAAGAGAAGGTATGATGCGCGAAGTGATTAGGGCCGTACAAAACGCCCGTAAAGAAGCCGATTTACAGGTAGATGACCGAATAAACCTAAGCTTAAGTACTTCAGACAAAGACCTACAAAAATCCATAAACGAACACAAAGATACAATTGTTAGCGAGACTTTAGCTCACGCATTTCAGGGTCACGTTGCAGACGGCTTTGAAAAAGTAGTTAAAATAGAAGGCGTCGACCTAACTCTACAACTTAAAAAAGCATAACCACGCGCCAGCCAGATGCATACATTCAGCGCGCCGTCCTCTTTACAGCGCTAAGCATATCTGTTAAGATGTAGTGAAGTCTTTTAGAAATTAAGGAAAAGAGTCAATGAAAAAAGCAGTTATTACAGTATCAGGACTACAGTATGTAGTTAGCGAAGGCGACACAATTAGTGTTAACCGTTTAGACGTAGAAAAAACTTCACATACCTTTGAAGCTATGTTAATAATCGAAGACAAAAAAGTAACTGTTGGCACTCCAATCGTTGCTGGTAGCAAAGTTGTTGCCGATGTTGTAGATGCAGAAGCTCGTGGCGAAAAAGTTACAGCTATTAGATTTAAAGCTAAAAAGCGTGTTACTAAAGTTCGTGGACACAAACAGTCACTTACAACACTTAAAATTAAGAGTATCGCTTAATAAAATCTTATAGATTTATTTAGAAGGGCCGAAAGGCCCTTTT
>JBAXHY010000058.1:0-3222 GCA_037138655.1 bacterium
GTACCCAAACTGCCTATAGTCCTGCAAGGGTTTAAAATAATCGCCCAATTTTACAGGAACAATACCCGACCCTATTCCTTGTTTTGACATAATAAAAATCTGAGACGCCAAAATATTTTCTATTAATATGTAATCGTCGTCGTACCAACCTACTACGTCATAACCACTAGTGGCAGCAATCTGCAGCGCACCGTCACCTTTTTTATTTGCTAAGTAAATTGAACTTTTTGAGTTTTGTTTTACAGCCCAAACAGTACTTATATTACTTGGGTTTGAATAATACACTGGAAACTTATTTTTGTCGGTAAAACCAGCTACTGCTACTTTGTCTTGTTCTGTTACTTGATTGTCTTGAAAAGTATAATAACTAATTACTACACCGTCTAATTCTATGTAAATATTGAGTTTAACAGGGCTACTTTGAGCACTTTTAAGATAGGCGTTATACCCAGCCTGCCATTCTTTTATGACATTTATTTTTAAACCTTCTGGATCTGCAGACACGACAGACATTCTTTTATTCATTAATCTAGCGCCGTAATAATAAGACGACTGCCATTTTTTTGTATACACGATATTACCAGCAATTAAATAGACGCTCTCTAAACTTTCGTTAGCAAAGTCTATAGCACTAGTCCCCTCGCCGTTTGTTGTGTCTATGGTTTTTGTTAATTTACTTACAGCATCATAACTTCTAATAATTTGTTTTGCAGGACTCCATAAAGCCACATCCTTTTTATATGCAGTGTAAATAAATTTTGTACCTATCCAGCCAACAGGAATAAAACTTGCCTGTTCTTGGTCTATTATAGACATTGCGTTTTTGCCACTATCAAATACAAATAATTTTGCATATATATCATCGTCTCTACGTGACTTTAATACTGCATATTCGCCTCCGGACGACATTATTAATTGCGTGTCGGCTACGTATTCTTTTCCGGTTCCGGCAACTACTGTTTTTGAATCACTACCGTCCAAGTTTGAACTAACAACATCTATAATCCCATTAGATTTTTTTAATACAAAAACTTTTCCTTTTGGAATAACAGAAGCTACATTAGTAGTAGAATCGTTAGCATTAAATAACGTAATTGTTGCATCCAAAATATTAAGTCCAGTTATTTTTGCTTCTGCAGATTTTGTGTCTTTAGGAAGTACTAAATATGCAATTCCCTTACTGTTTGTGTGCACCTGTCCGTAACTAGCCACTCTAACTACAGCGCCTTCTACTACTTGACCGCTAATTTTATTTTTTACTGTCAATCGCGCGATTTCGCCTTTGGCAAGCATACTAAATGTTCGTTGCGCAATACGTCCAAAAGGGCTAATTACAATACTTGTATTTACTGGTTCGTAAAATGGCTTAGAAATATTTAATGTATTTTTACCAATAGCTACATTTTTAATGACAACTAAGCCCGTGCTGTCGGACTTGTACTGCTTACCTCCAAACAAAACATCTGCATCTTCTATTACAGAACCTGTACTTGTTTCTACTAATTTAAATGACATGTCGTGTTTAACAAACAAAGAACCAACACCGCTCCTAAAACTAGGTACAGCAATAACCAACACTGCCGCAAAAAATATAAGTATAAAAACTGCCGCTAATTTGTGATGAATAGTCCAATTATCTAATTGTTTTATTTTAGTAAAACTCTTCAATTTTACAATTTTTATATTATTGTTACCCATCTTTATTTTAAGTATAACCGAATCACGTTTTAATTATAAGAATATAATGCTTAGTCTTGGTTAATTTTTTAATTACACAAGTTTATCTGGCAAAAATAATTTATAACAATCTAACTAATTAAATAGTTGATTTAATCGACAAATCTTTTAGCTGTGAGCTTTCTACGATACTAGGAGAATTCATCATTAGGTCAATTCCCGACCCGTTTTTAGGGAATGCAATCACTTCACGAATGTTTTCTTCGTTCATAAGCACCATAAATATGCGGTCAATTCCGAACGCGCAGCCGGCGTGTGGTGGCGCGCCATACTTGAATGCATTTAGCATAGCGCCAAACTTTGCTTCAACGTATGCTTCGTCGAATCCAAGAACACCAAACACTTTATACATAACTTCAGGGTTATGGTTTCGCACTGCCCCACTACAAATTTCATAGCCGTTCATAACCATGTCGTATTGGTCAGCAACAATGCTTAGTTTGTCATCTTGATCAAGTAGTTCTAGGCCGCCCTTTGGCATACTAAATGGGTTGTGTCCAAAGTCTAACTTTTTGGCTTTTTCATCCCATTCATAGAATGGAAAATCTATTACCCATGCAAGTGCTACAAGGTCAGGGTCTTTCAGTTCAAAATGGTCAGCAAATGCGACACGAAGTGTACCTAGCACTTTGTTTACAACATTTCGTTTATCTGAGCCAAATACAAGCAAATCGCCGTCTTTAGCCTGCATCACTTCTACAATCTTGGCAAGTTCGTCGTCGTTAAAGAACTTAGCGATAGACGATGTTGCTTTGCCGTCTTCTACTGTCATATACGGCATACCGCCAGCACCTGATTGCTTAGCCAATTCTGTAAATGCGTCAATTTGCGACCTGCTTAGGCTAGCACCACCGCTCACACAAATAGCCTTAACAACACCGCCATCTTTTATGGCATTTGCAAACACACCAAAACCACAATTTGCCAATAGTTCTGATAGGTCTATTAATTCCATACTATAGCGGAGATCTGGCTTGTCTGATCCATAACGGTCCATTGCTTCTTGATATGTTATGCGTGGCACTTCTTCAGTTAGCAGTTTTTTACCGCCAAAATCTGTAACAAGTTGCTTTATAAGCGGCTCCATTGTCGTTCGTACTTCTTCGCCATTCTCCACAAATGACATTTCTAGATCTAACTGATAAAAATCGCCGTACAGCCTGTCTGCACGAGGATCTTCGTCCCTAAAACAAGTGGCAATCTGGTAGTAGCGCGGAATACCGCCCACCATAAGTAACTGCTTAAACTGTTGTGGAGCCTGTGGAAGGGCGTAAAATTTTCCTGGGTGTACTCGTGATGGTACTAAGAAATCTCTTGCACCTTCTGGGCTTGAGTTTGCCAATATCGGTGTTGTTACTTCGATAAAATCGTTTTGCTTCATATATGAACGCAAGACTTCATAATATTCTGATCGTCTCTTAAGCATGTGCTGCATTTTTGGACGGCGTAAGTCTAAATAACGATATTTAAGTCTATGCTCTTCGC
>JBAXHY010000059.1:0-3205 GCA_037138655.1 bacterium
CTTTTGTATGGCTAGCTTTGGTTACACCTTTTGCGCTTAAAAGGTGTAGTAAAAGCGCAAACCTGCAAGGTTTGTATAATTATTTTGACGATTACATTTTTTAACGGTTAACTATAAAGCTAATACTGACGAGTTAGTTTTAGTTTTCGCCTGGAAGCGGGTATGACTTAGTAAATTCACGAATTTGGTCATGAATGCTTTTTAACTTAGAACCGTTGGTTACGTTATTGATTGCTAATTCTATCCATTCAGCTACTTGAACCATTTCTGATTCTTTCATTCCTCTGGTCGTTAACGCTGGCGTACCAAGTCTTATGCCACTTGGGTCAAACGGTGACCTTTGGTCAAACGGAACAGTGTTTTTATTTACTGTAATTCCGGCTAAACTTAGCGCTACTTCGGCTTGTTTTCCGGATATATTTTTGTTTGTTAAATCTATGACCATTAAATGGTTATCTGTACCGCCAGTAACTAAGTTAAATCCTCGGGTCATTAATTCTTCGCTTAGTTTTTTAGCGTTAGCTACAATCTGTTGTCCGTATACTTTAAATTCTGGTTTTAAGGCTTCGCCGAGTGCTACCGCAATTGCTGCAGTTTGATGATTATGTGGTCCACCTTGCAAACCAGGAATAATAGCGCGGTCAATAAGGGATGGAATATTTGCAACCGTACGTTCAGGTTTAACTAGTGGATTAGACGGGTTTCCGTTGCTTAAAATTAGCGCCCCCCTAGGACCTCGAAGTGTTTTGTGCGTAGTAGTCATAGTGACGTCTACTATGCCAATAGGACTAGGGTGAGCGCCCGCTACAACTAGTCCGCTTATATGGGATATGTCCGCTGCTAAAAAGGCACCGATATCATCGGCAATTACTCTGAGTTTTTTCCAGTCTATTTGTCTTGGATAAGCAGTCGTACCTGCCATTATTAGTTTTGGTTTTTCTTTTTTGGCTAGTGCTGCAATGGCGTCGTAATCCATAAAACCGTTTTTGTCGGTAGTGTACTGAACAGAATCGTAAATAGTACCAGAAAAATTAACCTTTAATCCGTGCGTCATGTGACCGCCGTAATACAACGACATGCCCATAACTTTGTCGCCTGGATTTACTAATGCATAGTAAATTGCTAGATTGGCCGGCGATCCAGAATAAGCCTGGACATTTGCGTGCGACACTCCAAAAAGTTCTTTTGCGCGTTCTATTGCTATGTTTTCTATTTGATCAACATACTCACATCCGCCGTAGTATCTATGGCCGGGGTAGCCTTCAGAATATTTGTCTGTAAGTCTAGTGCCAAGCATCTGTAGTACAGCGGGTGAAGTATGATTTTCGCTAGGGATCATTTCTAGACCTTCGCGTTGTCTTATTACTTCTAGTTCTGCTAATTTTTTAACTGCATCATCAATATTCATTTTATTATCCTTGATTAGTATTTGTATATGAGGTGATGCAGTAATTTAGATCATACAAATATTATACAACTTTGCGGCTATAACCGCCAAAGCAAAATATACATTTGTAAGTAATATACCCCTTTTGGTATAATATTCATACAAATGTCAGAAACAAACGAAAAAATTGGTCTTTTAATACAACAAATACGACAAGAACGAGGCCTAACGCAGGCTGAATTTGCAAAAAAACTTAGTACAAGTCAGTCTGCCGTTAACAGAATAGAAAAAGGTAAACAAAACCTTAGCCTAGAAACTTTGGCACGCATTAGTGATGTATTGCAAAAACAACTTATTAAAGTTGGTAACGACGGCGTTAATTTACGAATAGAAGGTGGGCACGAGCTTAAGGGTTCTGTACAGCTCAAAACAAGCAAAAATGCCGCAGTAGCACTACTTTGCGCAAGTTTACTTAACCACGGCGTAACAAGATTTACGTCTTTTCCTAGAATCGAAGAAGTTAATCGCATCATAGAAGTCCTAGAAAGTATAGGCGTAAAGGTTAAGTGGCTACCGGGTAACGACCTAGAAATTAGACGACCTGCAGTATTAAATCTAGATAAAATTAACGCCAAATCTGCACGCAAAACACGTAGTGTACTAATGTTAATTGGATCTTTAATGCATGACTACAAATCTTTTAATATACCTTACGCTGGTGGTTGTAAATTAGGCGAAAGAACAGTTGCGCCTCATCTTTTTGTTTTGCAATCTTTTGGAGTAGATATTAAGTCGCTTTCTGGACATTACGATGTTACGGTTAAAAAAGTTGCACCCAAACGAGTTGTACTTTACGAACAAGGTAATACCGTTACAAATAATGCATTAATGGCTGCAAGCCGTACTTCTGGCGAAACAACAATTATGTCTGCAAGTGCCGATTATATGGTTCAAGATTTATGTGGATTTTTAATGAAGTTAGGTGTAAAAATCCAAGGATTTGGAACTACAAAACTAAAAATTACAGGTATCCCACACATTAAAAAGAACATAACCTATGCTCCAGCCGAAGACCCAATCGAAGCAATGTTCTTTTTAAGTACAGCTGTTACTACAAATTCTAAAATAACTATCACACGTGTTCCTATAGATTGGATTGCCCTAGAAATATTAAAATTAGAAAAAATGGGTGTAAAAATAAAAATTAGCGATCGCTACCCTGCCAAAAACGGACTAATAGAACTAGCTGATATTACGGTAGAAAAACGCAGTAAGCCGCTCAAGCCATTAGAAGATAAGCTACACCCTAACCTTTGGCCTGGGCTAAACCCAGACAACTTACCGTATTTTGTACCCATTGCAGCAGCAATTAATGGCCGAACATTAATCCATGATTGGATGTTCGAAAACAGAGCAATATACTACACAGAAATGTCTAAAATTGGCATGAATGTAGAACTTGCCGACCCTCATAGATTGTATATTTATGGACCAACTAAATTTACTGCAGCAGAAGTAGTTTGCCCGCCCGCACTAAGACCTGCTAGTTTACTACTAATAGGTATGCTTGCTGCACCTGGCGTTTCTTTTTTGCGTAACGTATATACAATCAATCGTGGCTACGAAGATATCGCAGAACGCTTAAATAGTATTGGCGCAAAAATTACAGTATTAAACGAAATGTAAAAAAATTAATGTGTTTTAAAGTAAGCCGATTATCTGTTAAAATGTAATTTGTCTTGCGGGTGTAGTACAACGGTTAGTATGCAAGTTTTCCAAACTTGAGACGTGGGTTCGATTCCCTCTACCCGCACCAAT
>JBAXHY010000060.1:0-3004 GCA_037138655.1 bacterium
TTTCTAGTTTTGACGGTACTGCATCGACCATTTTTTATAATTATTTATAAGCCAAATCGTATTTAACGACTAAAAAAAACTCTTATGCTATAGTACAAACAATAAGAGGAGTATCTATTTATGTTTAGTTTGCTGCTACTGATTCTGGTGTTATATTTAATTTTTAAAAATAATAAAAACGAACCAAATGGCCCAAATATAACAGATTCGGAAGTTAAAGCTTACGACAAAGGATGGGTAAATTTTATTAAAAGCTATAGGCTAATAGTAAAAACTAAATCCGAAAAAGCACTTTTAGAACGCATGCTTTTAGATCTTAATAAGCAAGGTTATAAAGATTACGATGAATTGCCGGCAATATCTAATAAATTAAATATAAATTCTACTCAATTTGTAGCAAATATAGCTCAAGTTCCTATTCATCAACCTGTCGAAAAAACTAAAGCACAGGTTCAGCTAGACAACGCATCATTGCTATTATATTTTGGTGCATTTTTATTAGTTGCATCTGCGGGTCTTTTTGTCGCATTTGGTGGACTTAACGGAACATTACGAACGTTTGTTGTTTTGTTGGTGGCATTTGTATTATACGGCGGTGGTATTTGGATTTATGACAACAGGCCTAGATTTAAGCAGGCTGGCACTGCTTTTGTTGGAATTGGAATGGCTATTGCACCGCTAATAGGATTAGCAGCTTTTACCTACATATTTGATAAACAAAATGGTGCAACAGTTTGGTTAGGTACTTCTGCTTTGTGTTTAGGCATGTATTACCACGCACTTATTAAGTTAAGAAACCCATTGTTAAATTATCTTTTAATTTTTACTTTTGTATCGTTGTTTGAGGCGTCTATTGCTGTAGTTAATGTGCCGTTGTACTTTTTTGGATGGGGATTAGCTATTATTGGCTTGTCGCTTTCTATTATTGCCAGAAAAAAGAACTTAGCCGAAGATTTTAGGGAATCTAGTAATGTTAGCGGAATGTTATTATTGCCTATTTCTTTGGTAGGTTCAATAGCCTTAGTCGGAAAGCACGGAATTATACAACTAGGGATATCCTTGTTATTAAGTGCAATTTATTACGCAATTCAAGCAACTGATACTGTAAATGATGAACAGTCCGAAAACGCAGTAGTGTCTCATGTTTCTGGATTGGCCGCAGTAGCAATAATTTATTATGGTATTACAAAAAGTTTTGCCGAAACAGCAGTTGTACTTACTGTTTTGAATATTTTGCAAAGTGCTTTAACAATAATAATCAAAGCAAAAGAAAAGCTAGTATTTAATTTTTCTAGTGTATTAATACTTTCTGCAGCATTTGCAGTTGCGCTTAGTTGGCAATCAAAACGGCAATTTATTATTCAGGTTGTAATTTTTATAGCTGTTTCTATTTTTGTGTCGTATAAACAAAAACGTCCCGACGCCTACCTTTTGTCTGTCATAGGTTTGACCGCTTTACCGTTAGTATTTGCAAAATATTTTAGCAATCCTGTTTTGCCAAATGATCAGACTGTAGTTTTACTTTTATTGGCTACGCTTGTTCAGTTTGGAACGCTTTTAATGGGTAATAAAATGTTCAAATATGTTATGGATGGGACTGCTCAGTATGCGTATCTATCTATTAGTATTTTTACCATAATGTGCAGTTTGTTTGCAGGTATGCCATGGCTTACTTTAGGCATTTCATTAGCAATTAGTGTCACTTATATTCTTCAAGAAAAAATAAACAAAGGAAACGACTGGGGTATAGTTGCCGGTTTGGTCGCCTGTGCGCCACTTATTTGGGGTAATAGTTCTAAGACCGTTTTGTTAATTGCTGTTGTAGCAGCGCTTTTAATAAATATTTATATATCATTACAAAACCGTTCTGAAGCTAACAGATGGTTTAGTGCTGGACTTTGGTTATTATTGCCACTAGCGATAGGTCAAAAATTTGATTTAGATTTACATTTTTATCCCTGGGCATATTTAGTGGCAATGGCAGGTTTGGTATTTTCTAGAGCTATTGCCAGAGGCGTAGTGTTTGTATCTAATAAAATTCCGCTTGCTAGTTATGCAAAAAATACTAGTTTATCGTACGTTTATGGCTATTGGTTGGCGGCTGCTATGTCTGTATTACTGTCACTTGGTTATGACAACAGCAGGGTTCATACCACCGCAATATTAGCGATTTTAGGAATAGTGGTTATTTTAATAAGTAACAAAATAGAAAAAAGTCCGACGCTACTGACTATTCCACCAATTCTTATGCAGGGCGTTCTTCTTAGTGCAATTAGACCAGTTGGTAATGGCGCTTTATCGACCTATCTTGCGTTAAGCACATCCTTGGCGCTGTTTAGCTATTTTACGATTAATAATGAACAGGACAAGTTTAAGTCTAAAACCTTAGCGGTGCGCTTAGGTGCGCTTGCAAGCCTATGGATCACGCCTTTGTCGTTCTTGTTTATAGGTAAATCTTTATTAGTTATGCCAATTGGGTTATTGGTCGGATCATTAGTTTATTCGTATCACCTAAGATTCGAAGATCAAACATTAAAAGAACTAACTTATAGTGGCATTGCGGCTACTGCGTTGTGGATACTTAATATAGCGGGCGTGACAGAGGTTCAAGCGTATGTTCATGTATTTATAATTATGTTTGCGATATTTGCCTACTTAAGATATTTAAAAAACCAAACCGAACAATGTGACCAGTATATTTATGCAATGTTAATTTTTGCTACGTTACCATTAGCTTTGCAAGCGCTTAATGCTCAGTCTGGTGGACTTTATGGTTGGTGGTTATTACTAGAACAGGTTGGATTTATCGTAATAGGTATGAGCATAAGTAAAAAGATTGTTACAACATGGGGGTTGTATGCCGCAGTAGGAGCTGTATTGTTTCAACTTCGCGGTCTTGGTTGGGCTGCGCTTTCGGTTCTGGCGATATTTTTAATTGGACTTGCAGTGTATAAAATTCAAAAAAATGTAGATAAATAAACTAGCACTCGGGGGGTGAGGAGTG
>JBAXHY010000061.1:0-2783 GCA_037138655.1 bacterium
ACCGTCAAAGCACCAGCATTTGTAGTTGTTAGTCCAGAACGGCCAAGTGTTAGTGCAGATGCGCTAGTTGCACCTAAGGTAATGGTTCCTGTTGTTTGAGTAGCTGTTCCTGTGTCTATTGTTAGGTTACCGCTGTTAGAAGTAGCACCTGAAGCGTTACCAGTTTTGATTGTTATAGCACCTGTGTTTGCAGATACTGTTGTGGTTGGATTACTTGCTACACCAAGTGCTGTACCAGCTTGGAAGGCGTAAGGTACAGCTGTTAGCTTAAAGCGAGGAGTCATTTCGGCGTCGGTAGGTACACAAGATCCAAATACACAACTTGTGGTACCACGTACTGTCATACCTAACCATTGTTCTTGATCCCAGTTTATTGTTCCTGGGAAAGCTGTTATAGATCCAAGGCTAACACTAAAGAAACCGTTCTTTAGGGTTACACCTTGAGTAGCAGATACAAGCCGAGTTTCTGTCCACTGCGTAGTACCACCACTGGCTGCTGTATACAGATCAAACTGCATGTTGTATGTTCCGTCGGTTACTGTTGCGCCACCAGTTGTTAGTAAACGACCTTGGAAGTTTAGGTTGCTACTGGTGACTGCGTGGGCGGAGTTAGGGTTTACGACACCAAAAAGCACACTGAGTGGAACCAGTAAAGCGGCTATTGCAAGAACAGTCCCTTTACTCCTCAATGTGCTTTTTGCCGACGTAAACCTGACCCCTGTAAAAGCTACAAAAATGACAAAAGCACAAATCAACTGATATAAACAGCTAATTTGTGCTTTTGCACTTATATATAACTTTTCGAGGGGGTTCCATCCCTGTTGAAGCATTTTATTACCTTTTTGTTTGATGCAGTAACGTGTACCTTGCGAGTAAACACGTATCTGTATATTTGTATTTTTGTTTCTTTTTTTGTAGAAACAATGTTCGTTATCCTATTTATATATAGGATTACAGTAATAACTTTAATGCTTTAACAGTGTATATACAAGTCTTTTTGTATATATTTTTTATACAGAATATTTAGTATTTTTGAAGTTAATTTTAATGGTTATTCGTAGCATCTATTACAACGATTATACATTTTTAAACTGTTTATGCTTAAATAACACCTTAGATACGACTTTAACTACACAACGAATAGTGTGGTTATAATTGCAACAATAGTAAAAGTCCTAAAAAGTTATCCACAACTAAAATAGCTACGTATTACCTAGGTAGCGTAAGTAAAGAAACTAGTTGGCTCCATTGGTCTTCTGTAGTGGCGCCATTACCCCTGACAAATAGCAAAGTAGAGTCAGTTTTAACTACCACAGATATATCATCACCGATGTTTGAAGGTTTAGTAAAATACGCCTTACCTATTTTTGAATCTAAGCTAGCGTATTTGTCTGTTTGCGACAAAAAGTCCATATACTGTGCATCTGTTTTAAGTATTTCGGGAATTGCCTGCTGACTTATGATGTATTTGTCTTTTGTGTCGGTTTGTTCTGCCACAAAAACCAAGCTATTATTTTCGCCCTTAGACACCGATCCTTTGTCTATTTTGTAGCTGTTATTATTGGCAAGTTCGTAAATTGGAAAGCCAATAGACGTACGTAGACTTTTTGGTATTATAGGTTGGCTGTTTTTGATATACATAACAGATACGGTAATTATTGCCATTCCTAAAACCATACCGGTAGTACCAAAAAATGTTTTAATTTTTTTGACCTTTTTACTTTTAATTTGGGCTTTATCTTTTTGTGGTCTGACGATACTTGACTGGTAAACTCCTTTAAGTGCGTCGTCGTGATCGTCTAGCAAATAGTCAGCGTCGTCTGGTAGTGGAATGTTTGATGTTACCTCAATATCTGGTGATTGTCTTTCGAACCTAAAGGCAGGCCTAGAACTGCTGCTGACGGCCCTAGAAGGGCCCTTAAATGATTGTCTGTTGTTAGATGCGGGTACAGATGGTTTTTGTTGGAATTGTTCTGAATACTGAGAAAATAATGACTTCTTTTTAGAACCAATAAACTCAAGACTATCGTTGTTAGCCTTTTTACCAGCATGAAACTGGGCGTTATCCCTCATATGTTAATCATACCACGAAACGCATTACTGCAAAGACTGTATATAGTCTATGATTACTTGATTTTTGTAAGTTGTCTCTGTTTGAATAAAAATTAAAAAATCTTGATAAATAAATATTGCTATTTGTACATTTTTGTCTTGGTTAATTCCTACATATGCCGTGCCTTTTAGCGTAGTAAGTTCGGTTTTAAGATTAAAATTTAAGGCTGTGCGCTTTAAAAATTCGGTATCTTTAAGCTCTGTTTCGCCAAGTTTTTGCTGACTAACTACGATTCTGCTTCCTTGTATGACATCTTCGAAGGTGGCAACTCGCTTGGAAGGATCAAATTTTACTTTAGTACTTTGAGTGTTATTTTTTGGTGTAACAGTCTGAAAATCTGGTTTTTGAGGGCTAACAACACCTTGAACTTTTGGAATGTCTTTTTTAGGCTGATTAAACTTATTTATTATTGCAAATACAGAACCCACAAAAAGTACCGCTATTACAGGCACCAAAAGACTATTTTTAGGTACAAATTTTAACTTTTTGAGTTTTGTTTTTTGGAGTTTTTTAGCCTTAAGTTGCGGCTTATTGGGCATAATTTTAAACTTTTTTGGAGCAATATATGGTGCGTCGATTAGTTTAATTACTGGTTTTTTTGCTTTGTGTACGACTAATTGTTTTTTGCGCTTAGCAAACTTAACAGATTTTAGATTTAACTTTTTAAGAC
>JBAXHY010000062.1:0-2634 GCA_037138655.1 bacterium
ACTGCGCCGGCATAGTTCATTTGAAGACTAATAGATGTAGCACCATATGGCACAGTAATGTTGGTGTTCCAGGGTTGACCAGCAACCGACACCCACGGAGCAAAAGCAGGACTTTGTGTGCCGGCATCGCACGCCATGAAAAAGTTTCTGTAAAACGCAGGAATTCCTGATCCTGGATCTGGATTTAACACAAGTGCATTTGCTTTTTTGGTTGGTACTAGCGTAAACAAAGCTAATAACACTATGAATAAAGCTAATAAATGAACTTTTTTAATGTTAAAATCTTGTATTGTAATCATTTTTTAGGCTGTCCTACGGCTGTGTTATTTATGTTTTTAAGGGCTTGTTCTGCTCTTTTAACTAATGAATTAACAGAACTAGTTAGTTGATCAATTGTTTGTGTTTTTGAACGAATAACTTCACTATAGCCTACGTCTTGTTTGTAGGATTTTTTTAATAATTCTAGGTATTTAGTTGCTGGTTCTGGATTGCCTGTTGTTAACGCAAAGTATGTTAATACGTACATAAAGTTTGGGTTAGATTCATAATCTTTGATTGTTTTTATTTGGTTAACAATACTTTCTAGGTCGTTTAAATCTTTAACACTTTTTATGTTTGTACTGTCTAAATATGGAGCAGCCTTACTAAGCAGTAGTGCTGGTTTGTCTTTAGTGTTTTGTGCAGATTTTGAATTGTTACTAAGTATAGTAGATGTAATAAATGCTACTAACACTACAAGTACAGCTACACTAAGTGCTAATACAATAACCAGTGGATTTTTTTTAGGTTTAAGAGTTTTAGATGGTTTAGGTACTAACGATTCGTCTTTAACAGACGAACGTTTAAATTTTAATACCCTCTTCTTCATAGTTCTTATGATAACAGATTATTTATAATAATAGACATACAGCTACAGGCTAAAGTGCTGGTGGCAAACTTACCATATAGTCATAAGTGCCAGTAGTATTTATTGGGGCGATTGCCGGAACAGCCAACAGCAGTTCTGGCGAAAACTCAAAGGATTCGGCAATATTTGCACTACTACTTAGTTCTCCAACAAGCGGTGCTGTGCGTAGCGTACCATTTGACCTTAAAAAGTTAACGCGCGCTGCTACAAAAGAACCATTAATCGTTAATTTTTTATTACACGAACTAACAATAAAACTAGAACTTGGAGCTTTGCCATTGTCTGCACATGTATATATACGGCCTGTTCCTGCTATTTCTTTACCGCTACCATCTTTTTTAGGTTGTGCAACATAATATCCGTCTAACTTAGTAACCGACGAATCTATGTAGATATTGCCAAGAACTACAATATATATAGAAGGTATAGCATTTATCGAACCCCAATTTGCCGTATTAGCAAACACAATATCTTTGTCTATTTGTAGGTCGCCATTTACATAAATAGCGATTTTGTTGCTTACACCAACAGGTCCAACGTTAAGCTTACGTGCACTACTTAAATAACTTCCATTTGCAAAAGTGTTAATTGGTGCCCCTGTTGCGTTTTTTAACGCTCCTTTGTCTGTCCACAAATCGTCCGAACAAAACTTTGTTCCAAAGTTTCCGCCAAACAAATTAGAAAGACCAAACTTACCAGACAAGTCGTTGCCTGCTATTGTTTTATTAGCAAAACTACGTGCATTAGTTACTGCGCCAGATCCAATGGCATTGGCAAGACTCATACTCAAAAATCCACTTATATCTTTGCTGGCAAACACACCAAGTTGCGACCCAGAACCAACGTTACCCGTAGGTGCAACAAATTTAGAATATGCTTTTACTTCGGCAACAGTAGAAGAACAGTTACCCCCAAAGCCACCACCAGCTACCACGTCGGCACCGTATGTTCTTAGGTAAGGCTTGTTGACTATAGTCACACAACTTGCCGGGCTGCTTAACTGCGGGCCTAGTTTGTAGTTTGTTATGTTACCACTAATATCTACAAAACCCTTACCATGATTAACAATATGAATAGTACAAATCATGTCGCCTGCTACCAAAGCTGAATTTATATTAAACGGCCCACGGTTAATATTGTCGCTGGCTAAAAAGATCTTGGTTAGTATAACTTGATCAATAGGAGGCTGTTTTTTGCCACCTTTAATCAAATATGTTTGTTGGCCGTCTAATATTCCCTTTACGCCACTTGGGCTAGTCGATGCATAAGTAGTGCTAAAGTTTACACTGGTAATTATTTTTGGCTGCTCGTCGTCGTCTAGTGAAGGGTCAGAACTAAAAGGAGTTAAACTAAAACTATAAACACACGGTACAAATGTAACAGGTCCAACCGAAACTTTTTGTGGAGACCTAAAATAATTTGGACGTATGCCGTCTGTGCTTGCAGTCAAAGTAGCTGCAACTTCTGGATTTGTTCTGTTAATAATAAACGAATTACTTGTTTGTGGAGACCTTGGCGAAGGCTGAATTCCTGTACCGCTAAAACTTACCGTAGATGTTCCACCATCTGGATCAGATGTATCGACTATTATGTAAAAACGATTATTGGCGACATCACAAATAGGTGTAAAGGTTATTTTTGGTGCTGCGTCTGGTTTTGTACATTGCTTGCTTCCTAACGGGTCAGAAAATCCTACAGGCATAACATTTTGGAGCCCTGGTATGTTG
>JBAXHY010000063.1:0-2547 GCA_037138655.1 bacterium
TCCTAACGGGTCAGAAAATCCTACAGGCATAACATTTTGGAGCCCTGGTATGTTGGTACAAATATCTACTGGAGGTGCAGGACAATGATCAATATCGGCCAGTATCTGAATTGCATTATCGCTATCAACTTGCTCAACGCTGATGGTGTAGTCCTCGTTTGGCGGAAAGTTTGCTAAGGGAGTGAAAGTTGGGTCACCACCGGGTAGATCCATGTATTCATCATTATTGCCACCAATTGAAACGCCGGGCGACGAATGCGACCTAAGCACTCCGGTAATGCCTGGTCTCCAATTTTCTATAGCTGCTATAGGCAACTCATTAAATGTCGTACCATTAAGCATAACAACGTCTACCGGTGAATTACTTTTTCGTAAAACAATTTTCATATTTGTCTGTGTTAAGGTCTTATCGCTTGCATCAAGGTCATAAAAGCTAATTGCTCCGGCGACACTACAGCTGTTACGTATTTTAATTTGCTGACTATAATTAGGCATGATCGAACTAGGTTTTGGACCGTAAAACGATGTGTACACCCAGCTACCGTTAATGCCGTTATACACCCTATTAGTGGGGCAAGACATAGAGTAGTTAGCCTTATCGCATCGTATTGGAACATCAGATATGCCAACTTGCGTACCGGTTGTTATTGCGCTCAGCCCAAATGCATTTAAATAGCGTTTCGTCGAACCAGACTCATTCATTACACCGTCAGCAACAAACTGATAAATATTGTACTCTACCCCGTTATCATATGTGCGTAACTTGGCATAGTTTGAACTTGTAGTATCGAGGGAACTAGCTACAAAGCTGATTGGTATATTTTTATCGGCAGATGCGCATCCAGCATATGCTGTTGTGCGTAAAGCTAAATTTGTGTTATTAGTCATATTATTTATATAAAACCATGTACTACCAAAACTTGATTCGTTGTCACGAATCGTACCATTGCAACCGTTTACAATCGTTAGGCTTATAGTTTGCCCCTCGAGGCTTTTAGGTACATATACATTAGCTACCGTGGTACGAGCCTTCATTTTTGTGTTGGCATTATTAACACCCTTGCTATTAGTTACATTTGACCCTGTTACCTGTACTATTGCGTAAGAAGGGTCTTGCCCTGCGGGGCTGGTGTCAGGAAAATACGACCCAGCACCACTAATTGCCCACGACTTACCACCAAATAATAAGCAGAACAGTATAAAAAATAAACCAAGACTAACGATATAATAAAATTTATTTTTTATAATATTATTGAACATCATCACTACTACTATCTGTTGTTAGTATCGTGCCACTGTATACTGAATCTAGCTCTTTTTGCCAGTCTTTCTTGAAAGCATCTGTATCTGTGACACTTGCAACAAGTGTGGTAGCCTCTTTATAGCAAAGCTCCTTTTTTTCATTGTTGCTTGCTGTATAAGCTGCTTGTATACATACCCTGTACGTATCGAGCCGAGTTTGGTAGTCATTTTTAGGATTACTAGCATAAGCATAACTTAGTGCAATCGTGTTCGCATAATCTTTTTTGTTGCCGACGGTACTAGCTTGTACTTTTTGGTATTCGTCTGCGCTTGTTTGGGCTGCCTTTAGTTCTTCTGCAGACTGAACAGGTACAACCGGCGCCGATGCGGGCTGTTTAGCGGTATCTTTTTTATTTGTTTGCAGCATAAATACAAGCACGCTTATACCAGCGACTATGCTTAATACCCTCAAAAGCGTAGGCTTTTTCATCTACATACAAGCATAGCATAAAACCAATAGAGCTTTAAATAAAGTAGCCTACTACGTGTAAATTTAGGCAGTTGCCTGTTTTTTGTTTACGCGGCGGCGTCTTGCTGCTAAAAGAAATAGTCCAGATACTGCGGTCATTGCTGCGCCAACACCAAGCAATACATTATTGTTTGATCTACCTGATTCTGGTGTTGTTACGGCTAAAACTGCTTGTGTGGTCGTTGGTGCTACCTCACTTGTTGTGGTTCGTATTGTGGTGGTAGTTTCGGGTGTAGTTGAGGTTGTGGCGGGTTCTGCTGTTGTAGGTGGAATAGTTTCAGGGGATGTTGTCTCGGGTGGAGCTGTGGCTAAGGGTTGTGTTGCTATGGGTGTGGTCACAGCAGGTTTAGGCGGCTTGGGGGTTGCAGGTGGCTTGGGGGTTGTGTCAACAGGAGGTTTTGTAGTATCAGTCGGTTTATCACCGTAGCACATACCAACAAACATTGCAGAACCATCATCATAATTAATTTGTTTTATATAATCTGGAACCGGAGCATATGGGCACTCGTAATCTGCATAAGTTGCGTCTGGAGTACTTGTAACTTCTGTTGCTGCAAGCGCACCAACACTTAGGCCAAGCGCTAAAAGACCGCGAGCCGCAAATTCTCGTGCAGACGCCAAAAAGCTTATTTGTGTTTCTTGCTGTTCTGGTAATTGTGTATCCATACTTAAATATACAATATCACATTATAGGTAGGTGTCAATTTAACTATTTCTCTCTTTGACCACATAACTATGTGATTAAGGAGAGAAAGACAAGGTAGTAATTGGGGGGG
>JBAXHY010000064.1:0-2543 GCA_037138655.1 bacterium
TACACAACCGAAAATGACGTGCGAATTGCTTTTGAAAGTTTAGGACATACAGTTATAAAATTGCAAGAGGGCGACCAACACAACCCTAACAAAGCTAATTGGCAACAAGTAAGAGATACTGCTTTAAATAGCGACTTACTTTTATGGACTGGAACGTGGGGTGACGCATATAACCTAACAGACGTTATGGATTTAGTACACGAATTAGCAGTTAAAAATATACCTAGTGCGACAATACACTTAGATACTTTTTGGAGTACAGGTCGTGCAGGTCGCAAATGGTGGTTAGAACCTATGTTTCAAATGGGTTATATATTTACAGCAGACGGTGATTATGTACCACAATGGGAGAATATGGGTAAAAACCATTTATGGCTTGCACCGGCAGTTAGGCACACAGCGTCACATTTTGGAAAATACCGACCAGAATACGATTGCGATTTAGCTTTTGTTGGCAGTAATGGACAAGGGTATCACGAGGACGTTTGGACATATAGGAAAGAGTTAGTGGATTTTTTACGCACAGCAAGCGAACGCAACGGCTGGAAGTTTAAGAATATAGGTGGCGATTTACCTAAAGTAGACCGTGGCGAGGATATGAACGATTTTTATGCAAGTGCAAAAGTAACAGTGGGTGATAGCTTATGTTTAAAAAAAGAGGAAGCTAAATACTGGTCAGACAGAGTACCTGAAGCAACAGGGCGAGGTGGCTTTTTAATTATGCCTAAAATTAAACGTATGATGTACGATTGGGAAAGTTTACCTGTCTATGATTGGGGTAATTTTGAACAATTAGAGGAAATGATTAAATACTATTTAGAACACAAAACCCAACGTGAAGCAATTAGAGATGAAAACCAAAAAGTTACTAGCGAACACCATACTTATGTAAACAGGGCAAAAACTATACTGAATATTGTGGGTTTGTAGTGAAATACAAAGCATATAACCTGTCTTTGAATAAGGACGCAAATGCTTTTGAACAATGGGATAGTGGATTATTACAAAACTTATTAGCTGGTAAATTGTGGAAACCTAAGAACTGGTTAGATTTTAATGTTTCACACTGTACTGGATTACCTAAAGTAGATGTTGCATTAGTAGCGATACCTGCCAGACACCACAAAGGCAAAGAATTACTTATAAATGAACAACTTAAACGTATAGACAGAGTTGTATTGTTTTTATTAGGTGACGAGGAAGCAGACTTTGATGTATCACAAATTGACCACCCAAATATAAGTATTTATATTCAAAACCCACATATAGGTAAACACGACAAATATAATAAAATTGGCACAGGATATCCAAAACATTTTAAAGCACCAAAAGACATTACTAAAACAACCGATATATCCTTTGCAGGGCAAATTACTCACCAAAGGCGTGAGGAATTATCAGACGTACTTTTAAACATTGGAGATTGTACGGTGAACATTGTACGAACAAAAGGATTTACGCAGGGATTAGACCACGCAGAATACGCTAAACTTATGAGTGAAACACGAATAGCACCTTGTCCAAGTGGTGCAGTTATACCAGATAGTTTTAGGTTGTTTGAAGCGTTAGAAAGTATGGCGTTGGTAATAGCCGATACTAAAACACCAGCAGGCGAAATATTACCGTATTGGGATTGGCTATTTAACGGAGAACCTGCTTTTGCACAAGTTAGCGATTGGGGTAGATTATACGGATTAGTACCAGAGTTATTAGCAGATTATCCAAATAATTTACATAAACAAACAGCTTGGTGGATAAAATATAAAAGAGATTTAGTAACAAAGGTTATAGAGGATTTAAATGCTTAACGATATTACCGTAATAATACCAACGTCAGTTTTACCAAGCCACCCTAGCACAGCGATAATTGACGAAACGATTGCAAGCGTAAGACACCATTTACCTGATTGTGAAATTATATTACAAATTGACGGATTAAGGAGTGAACAAATAGACCGTAAGGCAGACTATGACGATTATAAAACTAAAGTTTTGCACAAGTGTTTAACCGAATGGACAAACGTATTGCCAATAATTTTTGACGAACACAGCCACCAAAGCACAATGCTAAAAGAAACTATAAACGAAGTAAAAACCCCATATATATTATATGTAGAGGGCGACGCACCACTAATAACTGACGAAACTATAGATTGGCAAAAATGTATAGATTTTATTTATAACGGTGACGCTACAACTATTAGGTTTCACCACGAGGGTGTTATACCACAAGAACACGAACAACTTATGTTAGGCAGTAGAAACGGCTTTATGCGAACAACTCAGTGGTCGCAAAGACCGCACCTTAGCACCACGTTGTATTACAAAGAAGTAATTTTGCCTGTATTACCAGAAAAAAGCTTTATAGAGGACACCTTTCACGGCACAGTTGCAAATGACTATTTAGACAATGGGCGTATAGGCTGGCTTAAACATAGACTTTGGATTTATTACCCTAACGATACAAACATAAAGCGTAGTTATACAACAGACGGCAGGCAGGGTGGATTAAAATATACTAGTGATGATAAAGTATGGCAGAA
>JBAXHY010000065.1:0-2535 GCA_037138655.1 bacterium
GTTTGATAAAAGCTCGCAAACTTTTAATGACCGTATAATTGTAGTAGCAAAATTAGTCAATTAATTAATGCTTAAATTCTATTGATAAACGCTTAAGTAGTTGCTAAAATACTAATGTACATGTTAGTTAAAAATATTAATACTTTAAACAAGCAAGAAGAACGATTAATTTTTGCAATGCAACTATTAGGCGATAAAACTCGTTTTAAAATGTTTAAATTATTACTATCTAATCAACAGATGTGCGTGTCACAAATTGCAGAAAAATTAGATATAACTGTATCTGCCGTTTCGCAACATTTTAAAAATTTTGAATTAGTGGGCCTTGTAAACAAAGAACGTAGCGGCCAAAAAATTTGCTATGTTCTTAAGGCGAGCGATCCATTAGTAGAACAATTAGTCAATTTATCTGTAAATTAAATAGGAGGATACTATGTCAGAAATAACAATATACAGTACAGCAACTTGCGGCTATTGTACTATGCTTAAAAGTTACTTAAATAACAGAGACATTAGCTACGAAGAAAAACATGCAGACTTAGACCAAAAACTTGCCGAAGAACTTTATGAAAAAAGTGGTCAGCTTGGAGTTCCATTTACAATAATTAAAAAAGACGACGGAACAGAAGAATCTATACTGGGATTTGACAGACAAAAAATCGACATAGCACTGGGGATCAAATAATATTATGAAGGCAGTCTGGAACAACCAAATCATTGCACAAAGCGACGAAACAATATACATCGAAGGAAACCAGTATTTTCCTAAAAGTTCAGTAGATCCTAAATTCCTTAAGGATTCAAACACAACAACTACATGTTTTTGGAAAGGTATCGCCAGTTACTACGACGTTATAGTAGACGGAAAAATCAACAAAGACGCCGCCTGGTATTACCACGTTCCTATGGAGGGTTCAATCGGCAAAGTTAAACATGATTTTACTGATTACATTGCGTTTTGGAACGGCGTAATAGTTAGCTAGTAAACCGCAAGCAAAAAAGCCTCTGGTTTAATGACCAGAGGCTTTTTTAATACTAATATATCTTAAAACTTAGTTCGCACATGAGACATAGTATAGTCCCAGGTTGCATCAGTCTTTTTGTGAGGATTAAAGATATTCTCTGGGTCAAAGATTCTTTTTACTTCCTTAAGAATACCGTACATTTCTTTTCCATACATTAGTTCTAACCAAGGACCACGAATAAGGCCATCGTTATGTTCGCCAGACAATGAACCGCCGTAACTTAATACGATTTCATTAACTTCTCTCATTGCAGGTGCTAGTTTTGCTTTTTCGGTTTTATCTTCTATTTTCATTAGTGGAATAATATGAAAATTACCGTCTCCCATGTGCCCCGCTATAGTTGCAAGTAACTTATAGTCTTTAATAACCTGTCTAATTTTTGGCAAGAATTCTGATAAGTATTCTGGTTTAACAATCATATCATCCATAAACGGTGCAGTGTGCTTGTCTTTTACTTTTTGACGCAAAAGATTAAAGCTCTGACGTCGCATAATCCAAAACTTTTTAGCTTTTGCTTCGGTTTCGTCTTCTTCAAACAATGTTTCGTGTCCAAATTCCTTCATATCTAATCTCATCTGGTGAACTTTATGGCTTACTTCTTCTTGAGTTTCGCCATTGAATTCAATCAATAGGACCATTTTTGGTATTCCTCGCAATAACATTAGTGCATCTGGAATAAGCTGAATGCCCAACTTAATCATTGCTAACCAACCGATTGTTTTTCTGAAAAAGAAGAACAATTTAAAGCTAAGCATTAATGTATAGTTATCAAAGCCTTCAAATGTGGCTGGCTTATGTTCCATAACTTTGTTAATAAGTGTTCCTAGGTCCGAAATGTCGCGCAAAAATACTACCAAAGTGCCCGAAAATTTTGGAGCGGGTACAAGCTTAAATGTTATGTCTGTATTAATGCAGAGCGTGCCCTGAGCGCCCACTATAACTTGAGTAAGGTCAAATATACCTGTGTTACGGTCCCACACGTTCCAAAGATGGTAACCAGTCGAATCTTTAGACACCTTTGGTTTTGCTGCTTTAATTTTGTCGTAATCTTTTTCTATAAGTTCATATATCTGCTTATAAATAGAACCTTCATAGTCCTTTTGAGCCATCTTTGCGTCTAATTCCTTCTTATTCAAAGGTTTTACGACGTATTCATTACCATCCGCAAATACTACTTTTAGCTGATTAATGAAGTTTTCGGTCTTGCCATATTCTAGTGACTTTTCGCCACCAGCGTTATTGTTTACCATGCCACCTACAGTACATAGGTCTCGTGATGCTGGGTAACTAGGCATTAGTGCATTATTTTCTAGCGTTGCCTTTTCAAAGTCTCTGTAATAAACACCTGGTTGAGTATTTGCGCTGTCGCTTGTTACTTCCCCGATATTTTTAAAGTATTTAGCAAAATCCAAAATAATTGAATCATTAATTGCACCAGCAGACATACAAGTACCACCGCTTCTGGCTGTCAAAGATAAGCTGGGGTTGGATTTTTTATTTTTTGCAACGT
>JBAXHY010000066.1:0-2356 GCA_037138655.1 bacterium
TAGTGAAAGACCTACTTAAAAAACTACAAAATGACTTCCCTGCAATTACATTTGTAGCCAGTACCAAATTTTATTGGTCGCCCCAAGATCAAGCAGTTTATTATGATAAATCCAAAAATAACGATACCGCAACTTGGGCTTTAATACACGAACTTTGTCATGGAATTTTAGGGCACAAAACCTACAAGACAGATTTTGAATTACTAAAATTAGAAGTCAGTGCCTGGGATAGTGCAAAAGAACTTGCCAGTAATTATAAAATTACTATAGACGAAGATCATATTCAGGATTGCCTTGATACTTACAGGGATTGGTTGCACGCCAGAAGTAAATGTCCTACTTGCGGCGAACACGGCATACAAGGCACCGACAGCAAGTACGAATGCATAAATTGCCACACAGTATGGAAAGTTAGTTCAGAGCGATTCTGCAGGCCCTACAGAAGACAAGCTACATAGGTAATATATAACAATTGATGATTGAAAACTTCAAAATACTAAAAAGCCCCCTTTTCAGAGAGCTTTTCAGTTATCAGATATCAAATATCAGATATTGAAATCTGCTTAAGCAGATTTTTTGGTAGAAGTTCGGCGGCTAATACGTCCACCTTTTGCACCAGCTGCACGAGCTAGTTCACGGTTAGCGAAAAATCCGCCAGTTGTACCTTTTTTGCCACCACTTGCACCGATTTTTGCATAAAAATCAGCACCGTACTTAGCTTTGTTTGTTGCTGCTGCGGCCATTCCGCCTGCTTTAGTTCCTGCCATAATATAAAACTCCCTTTAATTTTGTCGAAAGAATACAAAAAAGAGACTCTGCTTGTTCACCCTTTCGGACTTACTTGCTGACCCTCTTGTTTGTGGTTTCTTTCGAAACTATTTAAATATTAGCATAATGAAGCGCTTATGTCAACTATATTATATTAGATTTATGCTTATTTTTAATTTTAATGCCCATATGACGAGTTTCTTCATCTAATGTGGTCATATAATGCAATATACTTCCAATGACGTTAAAGCGTCTATAAGGCCTAGCTTCTTCGACGTCTTGCCAATTTTGCTTTAAATCAACAGCTATATCGCCTACAATACCCCGTACAAAATTCCATCGTCGATAATTTTCGTCCATAAACATATCGACTATTTTTTTGTTATTTAAATTATCTAACTGAATGTCAGATAAATTAGAAAAGTCGATGCCTACAGACATTAATGCTATTCCAGCTAACAATGCTGTATTGCTAGTATCTTCTTGCTTAGTATATTCAGTGCCGAATAAAATTTGTTGATTAATCATTAAAATTTTTTGCTTCTTATATGAATACTGACATTAGGGTCTACTTAAGTCAATATTAAGGTTAACTATTTTGTTTTTAGTAATCTGTTAGTACGAGTGTAAAAAATATTATTAAGGTCATTGTGATCTACAGTTTTAACAAAATACCCCAAAGTCGAAAGTGCTTCAAGTTTATTTATTAATTCCATTAAAGTAATACGTGTACCGCCATTACTAATAAAATCCTCTGCTATATCTACAGAACTTATTTTGCTACCGTCAGTAGATTCCAAATATGACATAGCTTTTTTATTTACTAATAATTTATGTTCTTCACTTATTTGTCCGTATTTACTATTTTTAGCGTTTGATTTTCTAAACTTAATTGTTTGACTGTGCGCTAACGATGTAGCAACTTCTAGTCGTTGTTCTTGGATAATTATCGGTCGCTTTATAGCAACATGTTGTTCTTCCTGAAGACGACGTTCGTGTAGTGCTGCGTAGTATGTTAAATTATCGAACTTAGCAAATCCACTACACTGCTTACTAATTATATCTAGTCCGTATTGGTCTGAAGTTATGTCTGTGCAAAGTAGCACACTTTGGTTTCTGTTGTAGTTAAGGCTATAAACGTTACTAGACAATGATCCAAGTCTGTACATCTGTAAACGATTCAAAATTCCCTTTACGGCTATCGCGCTTACAGACCCCTTTAGTTCAATGTTACGGTCAAAACAATCTAATGCATCGGCACCCTGATCAACAGCGTCTAAGTATGTTTCGGTAACGATACTCGGTAAAACAGAAACAGCTATAATATTGTCACGGACCTTGCATAAAGAAGAATACACTAGGGCTTCTTCGGCTAGATAACCATCGCTTTTAACGCCATCAATTAAAACATCCCATTCGGAAGACACCTGAACCAAGCGCTCGCCGCTGGGCACATTTAACAGAACTTGTGATACATACTTCTCTGGCATATATACATTATACTACACTTCCTTGCATTATTTGAATTTTATTAACTAATACCACAAATTAATCAATTTAACTTCTTAGAAATAGGTAAAATAAAAAA
>JBAXHY010000067.1:0-2341 GCA_037138655.1 bacterium
ATTAGGATCTGTAAATTTTGGTAGTGTTGGGTCTGTCTTACCTACTTGTGGGGCGGGGGTAATAAAATCATTTCCAGCTGTCTTATGAGGATTAAATTCTTCCCAAACTTTGCGATATACGTCTTTCTTGGTTAATCCTGTGATAACTCTATCGCCGTCTATTACTGCTTTTACACCTGTTTGCGGTGATTCGGTAAATATTACACGCCCATTATCTACTTGCTGGCTAACTTCTCTTTTAATTGCATCGCCGTAGCTCTCGCCTTTTAGTAATTGAATAGGTTCTTTCGATACTGTTCCGCTTTTTGGGCCATAACCATTAGGAGTTGCGTCTACAAAACCGCTTTTCTTGCTAGGGTCTACGCCTGTTTTTTTATTAAATTCATTTATTTTGTTCTGAAGTTCTGTCGGCAGTGTCTTACCTACTTGTGGGGCGTCGGGTACTTCTGCTGCGGTAGCACCCTTACCTATTGCACCAGATTGAATAGCACTCTGACGCATTTGTGCCATTTTAGTTTGTATGTCTTGAATATTCTTAGTAATGCCAGGCAATGCAGATTTCTGTTCGCCAGTTTGATTTATGTAGTTAGCTTTTTTAGTGTTTTGTTCTAGGGTACTTTGAAGTTGTTGGTATGCAGGGTCTTGAGTTTTAAGTACTTCGTGTGCATTAGTATCAGGATTATGTCCAGTTTTAACGCTGTGTACAAGTGAACCAGCTACACCAGCGACAAGCGGTACAGCTATTGCAGCACCTACGTTTTGCGCAAGCTGTTTACCTGCATCTTTAGCTGTTACGTTATCTTGCTGGGCTAGTCCTACGCCTGTTTGCGGTATAGCAAGTCCCACATTCTGTTTAATCGCTGGGATAAGTCGTTGGGTAAGTGTTTGTCCGGCAACTTTTTCACCGATACCTGCTGCACGTTGGATAGGATTTAGAGTTGCAAGGTTAATAGCACCCTCTGCACCTTGTGCTAGAATCTTACGAGTAGCGTTAGGGTCGTTTAAGCCATTAAGTCCTGCTGCACCGTATTGTTCCTGTATTTTCTGAATAGCAGCGTTTTTAACTTCGTCACTGTAATTATTACTGTCTGCAACGCTTTTAACGCCTAGACTTGTACCTAAGTTAGCGCCTAGTTTAGCAAACGGTGCAACCATAAATGAGTTGGTAGCATGTTCATTGAGTTTATCTAGGGCGTTTTGACGTGCTTGTGTATTATTTGTGGCTATTGCACCTGTAGCTTTGGTTAAGTCTACACCTGATCGTGCAAGATTAGTAAAGGGCGTAACAAACTGACCAGCATTCTGATTTACGTTGAATTTGGCATTAGCTGCAGCAGCTTTATTACCTGTGGCGTTAGCGATACCCTGTCTGGCGAGTTCGTTAGCTGCTATACCACCATGATAAAAGGGCGATACAAAGTTACCAACTCCATTAGCAAAGCTTTTGGCTGCCTGCATCTGGGGATTAAAGCTTTGTGGGTGTTGTACCTGCTGAAAAGCGTTTAAAGCTTGACCATACTTCTGTGCAAAGTCCTGGTTAGATATTTGACCGCTTTTAACTTGTTGTTGAAGTTGACGACCAACATTATCAGATAGTTGATTTACTTGTTGTATACGCTGTTGGGGATTTGGGTTAGAATGAGACGCTCCATTATCAAATGGGTTAATATCTCTTCCAATACCTTTGGCAACATTTCCTGCCCAAGTGAGTAAATTAGCCACGATGGACTCCTTAGAAGCTTAGTTTGTTGGATAGCTTGTCTTTGTTGTTACCAAACAATAAGTTGGTAAATGGATTGGTTGTGTCGGTGGCTGCGTTCTGAATTTGTGCCGCCTGACGAGTAGGTGCTGCATAGCTGTCTAGCGTTGGTGCTTTGTAGGTTGGTTGTGCAGCAATAGCGACTGGGCTTGCGTATTGCTTGCCTAGATTATCTACTTGACCAAGTAATTGGTTTGACTGGTCAATGTATGACTGTGTTTGTGTTGGGTCAGTCTGTAGTCCTGCAAGTTGCTGTAATAAACTAGCTTTTGTGCTTTTTATACCAGAATCTACTTTGTTATAGTTTAGGTCGCGTTGGTCGTTAAGGTCTTTTTGTGCCTTGTCGTATTGAAGTCCGTAGTCGCCATAGTTTTGGTCTAAAGCTTGGTTGTTCTTGGCGAAAGTACGGTCTAATCCACTTCGGTCTAGTGCGCCTAATCGTGCGGCTGCGTAAGGAGCTAGGAATTGTGCAGAGCTAGAGCTACCCGAACCACGTGAACCCAAAAGACGCTGTAATGCGTTAGATTGGTAGCCTACATTAGCAGCGATGTTATTCTTTGCAATAACGTTGTCTTGTCCTGT
>JBAXHY010000068.1:0-2328 GCA_037138655.1 bacterium
TTTTTAACTAACATGTACATTAGTATTTTAGCAACTACTTAAGCGTTTATCAATAAGTTTAATTATATTTATGTTACAAAATTTATTTTTTTACTATTGATCTATTTTTGAGGTTTTCAAAAATTATAAATGACATAGACATGCCAAGTCCTATTATTCCTGCTAGTTCTTTTGCTAATACGTTGTGACGTTGGATACCAGTTTTAGGTGATCCAATAGCTGCAGGGGCGGTTGTAGTTGTGCCTAATATTCCTGGGCCTACTGGGTCAATAATTACACCGTTAGCTAAACCGTCGGCGTCTAAATCACCGCCATCTTGTACAGAATAGCTAAGTGTCGTTACTGTATTGCCGCCACTAGTAGCAGTAGAAAAAACAGCTCCTGGTATGTTTGTATAAACACCATTGTTAAACTTTCGGGCTGTCCAGGTTGAAGTATCGTACACTTTGTCGTAATAAACAGTGATATTTGCAGTGTCTCCTGGGTTTAAACAGGTTAACGTAAAGTTAAATAATCCTACGGGATAGTCGTATTTAGAATCATTTGAACTTAGTTGATTTTCGGCATATATTGCTACGTTCGAAAGTTGATCACAACTAGTACCAGTAGACGATAGGGTGTTATAGCTGTTACTGACGTCATTGTTTAATGAAGTTACATCACTTTGCAAATAATCTGGAAGTGAATCGCCGTTGCCATCGCCAAAATTCTCGGCACCTAGTTCTGTATTTGACGGCACTCCATCTGTATCGCCTGATTCGTCAGGAGAAACAGCAATGTTTACCGTAGCTGTAGAAGACGGACCATAAACGTACGTGTCGATGTTGTTATTGTTTCCTAAACCAGATCCAGTAAAATTACCCCATGTATGAAAACCATCAGCCCGTCCATCGCTGTCTGAATCTACTAAACTTCCTGACGTTACACCTAAAGGTAGGTTTGACCTTGAATCCGTAAAAGCACTAAGTTCAGTCTTGTCGTCCCAATATACTTTAGTGTTTTCTGTCGTGTTTGCATCTATTGCTCTATAAATTGTAAGTCCGTTAGCCCAAGTGCTTCCACCGTCGTTAGTGCCTCCGGACGTTTCTACGTCGTTTGCAATAAAGTGATATTCGCCAGATCGTACTTGAATTTGTGCACGAAAAACTCCAGAACTAACAGGGTCTCCGTTAGGATACGTTCCGTCCCAGTTTACTGTGTTTGAGCCGTTATTTGCTTTGCCAAGAAGCAGGCGGTCACCGGTTCCAAATACCCCATCTTGATTAGTGTCTATAGTAATTGCGTAGTTAGCGTTATTAATGTTTGTATCAAACTTAAAGTTACCCGTGTCTTGTACGGCAACTGTTCCATTAGGAGAAAATATGTTGTCTTCGTCTAGGTCATCTACAAATCTAGCGTTGCTTATTGTTGGAACACTATTGCTGCCGTTGTTTGCAGTAGCAGGGAAGCCTAAGTAAATAGGAAATTCTGGTGTTACACTAGATGCATTGGTGGCACTTAAGCCAGAATACGGGGCATCAAGCCCAAGACTGTTAGCTGCTAGATAATATACATTGCCCGAAAAATTATTTAGGTCTAGTTTCCATACAAAGTTTTCGCCTGGAGCAGAAGCGGGTACTAGTACGTACATATCTAGATTGGTAGCCTTAGCCTCTGCAAAACTACCAGTGTTCATAAACCATTTATATGACCAGATGCGTCCGCTTGCCGTGTTTGGGTTTGGGTCGGTGATATTGTCTGGTGTAGCACTAAAATCGTATCGTGCCTGAAAATTACTAATCTGAATTCTGTAAGTGCCAATACTAGCCGGAGTGTATTTGTAGGCAGTGGTAATTGGATTTGGTAGTGCAGATCCACAAGCTAGGTTAGCCGTAAAACTTGATGCAGCTACAAGTACTGTATCGTCTAAATTGTCGGCTGGTGTTCCGTTGGTGTTCCAAATAGAAATATTTGTAGTACTACAAACAGAGATGTTTATAGTTTCGCCTGAGTTTAAAATGTCGGCAAAAAGTACAGTAGAAGAGTCGAGCCCTTGTTCTATATTAAATTGGTTTGTTCCTTCTGCAAGTGCTTTTGTTGTGTAAAAAGATAATATTGGAATCGTGGTCGCTAGTATAAAAGCAGCTGTTACGGTAGTAATTTTTATTTTCTTTGTTCGTACAACTTTAAACATAAACATCCCATCTTGATTGTAAGGCACTCTTATAAAATTATACGGCTATGGGAGTTTAATAACAATAGAACTTAAGCTTAGTTTGAGGTAGTTAATTTAATAATTTTGCTACTACAATTATACGGTCATTAAAAGTTTGCGAGCTTTTATCAAAC
>JBAXHY010000069.1:0-2299 GCA_037138655.1 bacterium
ACTAACAAGCCCTTTTTCTTAAGAGTACGAATAGCGTGAGTACTGATTTTTACAGTAATTTTTCGGCCGTCGACCATTAGAGTTTTCTTTTGTAGGTTTGGCTTCCAAACTTTGTTAGTACGGCGCAAAGAAAAGCTTACGTTGTGGCCGTATTGCTTTCCTTTACCAGTTAATTCGCATTTCATCATAATGATTATTCCTAAATTATTAAAAGATTTAGTCTTAATTATACATTTTTACACCTTAAGAGTCAACTGCTGTAAGACCCCGGATTACGTAAATATAAGATGTCGTCAATAAATTACTGATTTCTGAGTCGGTTGGCCTGTATAATAGTATTATGTTCAGTAACTTAAGCGTAGTAAACATATCTGTTATATTGTTTACGATTTTTATATCTACAGCACTTCACGAGATGATGCATGCATACGTTGCACTTAAGTTGGGTGATGATTTGGCTTATTCGCGCGGCCGTATCACTCTTAACCCAATGAGCCATATAGACCCCATCCTGACAGTCGCATTGCCCCTTGTGATGCTTTTAATGGGATTATCGCCAATACTTGCAGCTAAACCGGTACCGATTAACGTAAGCCGTGTACGTGGCCACGAAATGGGTATGGCACTTATAGGTATTGCTGGTCCGTTAACCAACCTAGCAATTGCAATAATTGCCGGGACAGTGCTTAGATTTGTTCAGTTTGATGGATTTATATTCGATTTTTTGGCGACCTTATTTACTATAAATATTAGTTTGTTCGTTTTTAATATGATACCGTTTCCACCACTTGATGGATCTAGAGTGCTGTATGCATTTGCGCCAGAACCAGTGCAAAGAGTAATGGAACAAATAGAAGGTTTTGGTGTGTTTGGTGTAATTTTGCTTGTGACGTTTTTATCACCGGTTATTGGCCCGGTTCTTGATTCTGTCAGAGCATCGTTAGCTCATCTGATTATTGGCTAGACGAACCAGTGTTTAAGATAATATAATTATAATGTCAGTACGTTGCGGCATAATGATTTTCTCGATACGAAAATCAAGGGACCTACTCATATCAAGATCTTGGTCTTGAAACAGCGGGTCCCACCTTGCGTAAATGCGGGTGAATCTAGCCGTGACCTCTGCTGACTCCAATTTAGTGTATTATTAGTGTGATGGACCAAAAACCAAAACAATTAAAATTTCAGCATCAACCAGCAACCGATATTTTAAACGGTACCAAAACGACTACTTTTAGGTTTTTTGACGACAAAAATATAAGGGTAGGCGACTCTTTTCAGGTGGTAGACAAAGTAGAACAAGACAACCCCGCTAGCTGGGAAATAATTGGAATAGCTAGTGTAGTTCAGGTTGTCGAAAAAAAAGTACGCGATGTGTCTGGCGATGATTGGATTGGACACAAAACTTACGTAGACACCAATACTTTTATAGAAGAGTATAACCAGTACTATAAACAGACTATTGATCAAGAAACACCCCTAAAAATTATTCATTTTAGTTTTACTAAGTACGGCAAGTCTACAGCTTTTTTGAACAATAAGGTAAAGCTCCCATTGCCGGCTGAAGTAAAATTATTCACAGATGGCGGGTCGCGCGGTAACCCAGGACCATCGGCTGGCGGTTTTGTAGTTAAAGACATGAACGACGTAGTGCTGCGCGAAAGCAGTAAATACCTGGGTATTACAACTAATAATCAAGCCGAATATCATAGCCTAAAGGGCGGCATAGAGCTTTGTCTTAAAGAACAGGTAAGAACGGTTCATATACATATGGATAGTTTGTTGGTAGTTAATCAGATTAAAGGTATTTTTAAGGTTAAAAACCGCGAACTTTGGTCATTGCATGATTCTGTAGTTAAGTTACTTTCTAATTTTGGATCTATTACTATTACGCATATCCCCCGAGAGTTAAACCGTTTAGCTGATGCAGAAGTAAATAAAGCATTGGATGCCTTAAAAGAGCAAAATAGGCTATAATGTAATAGTCTGCCACGTGGCTAACCGCTGGTTCCGCAAGGGACGAGAGGAAAGTCCGGGCGGCATAGGGCAAGTCAGTTGCTAACGGCAACCAAGAGTAATCTTAGGGAAAGTGCCACAGAAACGACACAGCCGAAGCCCCAAAAGGGCTGGCTATGGTGAAAAGAGTGGGGTAAGAGCCCACAGGTTCTGCAGGTGACTGCGGAGCGAGGTAAACCCTGACTGCTGCAAGGAGATACATCAACAATAGGTGCCCGCCGTTGGTGTATCATAAGAACCGCTTGATCCGCCGAGCAATCGGCGGGCTAGATAGATGGTTAGC
>JBAXHY010000070.1:0-2217 GCA_037138655.1 bacterium
TGGCCCTCCAAAGATACCTAAACAGATACCAGTTAGTTCCAATAGCAGCACCACTGTTTTATTGTGACTAATTTGTATCTGTTATTTAGTTCTAGTCCCTTTTGCTATTTGCTATAGTTAGTCTATGAAGTTATATTTGTCATCATATTATCTTGGTAATCATCCAGAGGAGCTAGCCAAACTGGTAGGAACCAAAAAGAACGTTGGAATAATAATGAATGCAGTTGATATTTATGGTGATGAAAAGCGTCCTGAATATTTAGCTAATGAAGTCATGAAGTTCAAAGCACTAGGACTAAACGCCGAAGAACTAGATTTGAGAAAATACTTTGAAGATAATACTAGCTTAACGAAAAAACTCAACGATTATGGCCTTATTTGGGCAATGGGTGGTAACACCTTTGTACTACGAAGAGCTATGCGAATGAGTGGTTTTGACCAAATTATTAGTGACTTAGTGTATCGCGACTCTATTGTTTACGGTGGATTCAGTGCGGGCAGTGTTGTTGCTACTAAAACATTACGTGGCATTGAACTAGTTGATGATTCAGAAGTCGTGCCAGACGGATACAATAAAGAAATCGTTTGGGAAGGATTAGGTTTTGTTGATTTCTCGATCGCCCCACACTATCAATCTAATCATCCCGAAACTGAAGCAATTGAAAAGGTAGTAAAATATTTTGAGACAGAAGCTATGCCCTACAAAGCTCTTCATGATGGCGAGGCTGTAGTAGTTGTTGACGATAGTATCGAAATTTTAGCCTGATAACTATTAAATTTAGTTGCAACAGCGTATACAGCGACGCTCAGATATACTTTTTGCGTAGATCAAAGCGACAGCATTGTAAGATTGTATATAAATAAAGCACTAGCTTGGTAAATATTATTAGGTACGCTAAGATAATTGCAGATGATGAAAAACGATAAAAATATCACGATTCGCACCGATCCCGAATTATGGGAATATTGTAAAATCGAAGCCATCGAAAAGATGGGTGGTAAGTTTTCTGCTCGTGCCATGCAATATGCAGTTAAGATTTATAAAGAGAGAGGCGGCGGTTACATTGGTGAAAAACAAGAAAACAACTCTTTAAAACAATGGACTGATGAAAAATGGGGATACACAGGCGAACCTGGTCATAGCAGGTACCTGCCGCTAAAAGCCAGACTAGGACTATCGCCCGGAGAAAAATCTGCCACTTCTAGGGCGAAAAATATTGGGACACAGCAAGGTCATCAATGGGTTGCTCAACCTGAAAATATTGCAAAAAAAACTAGTAAATTTAGACATGACAACAAACAGCAAGAGATTTAAATAACTACAAATCCTACGTTTGCACACCTGGATTTTCTTTATTGATAATAGGGTTTAATTAATTATTTACAATTCCTAGGTAATTCTTGTATTATAGTTATGAAAATTAACATAAGGATTATCGTATGAATACAAGTATGGATTGGCTAAATATTGGACTATGGGGAATGATCATAGGAACGGTAGCAATAGTTTTATTCAGTTCAACATTACGTAAAGAAGACAGACACCATGCCTACTTAGCGGGATGGATTACATTAATCGCATCAACTTCTTACTATGCATTAACTGTTGGATTTGGTGATTTTACAATTAACGGGCAAGTTGTTCAGGTTGCACGTTACGCTGATTGGATTATTACTACACCTTTGTTACTTGCCAGCTTAATTTTAGTTGCACTACCAAAAAATAAAAGTAAAGAACGTACATCTATTTTAACGGGAATTATTGGCCTTGATGTGTTTATGATTGCCACTGGTCTTTTTGCAACATTAACAACAAATAAGTGGCCGTGGTACATTTTTAGCTGCGTAGCATTGGTACTAATTGCGTACATGCTATACGTTGTAGTGCTAGATGAATCTAAAAAAGTAGCCGGCAAAAAAATAGTTAAAATATATACATCGTTAGCTATGTTCTTGTCGGTTTTATGGTTAGCGTACCCAGCGGTATGGTACTTAGCAGGAAGCGGAGTAGGAACATTAACTACTCAGACAGAAAATGCTATATATACAGTGCTTGACGTAACAGCTAAAGCAGGCTTTGGATTATTGTTACTTGCAAGTATTAAATCTTTAGCAGTAAGTGTTAAGCCAAAAGATGGCGTATCGACAGTTGAAGCAGCTTCAAAATAAATATTTTACTTTGTTAGTTTAGTTACTGCACGCTAAGACAAACAAAAA
>JBAXHY010000071.1:0-1991 GCA_037138655.1 bacterium
TACACGCATTGGTGCATTTTGCTTCGTGTGATTTCGTTACCGATAATAAGCCACAATTTACTGCATTACGAAAAGCATGGACGACAGCCATCGGCGACTTACATGCACGTCAATATCATGTTCGATACGACCCACAATTAGGCGCCCGTTATTATGTTGCTAAATACATTTCAAAAAAGTTAGCTGATTACGATTTCATGAAAGCAGTTTCCGAACATCGAGAAACATTACGGTCATCGAGAATTGTGCCTGTTATTCGATTAGCAAATAATCATGTCATGGAGTTATCGAAGTACAAAGCAATCAAGAGCATGAAGCTGCGTAAACAAATAGACAAGGTAGCCAGGCATGACCCAAAAATATTTGCACAAGTACAGGAGTATGAAAATAGTTACTACGAAACTAACGACACGTTAACGAACATAGAACAAAAAGAACACAAAGAAAATCAAAAAGAAAAAGTAAAGAATATCGTAAAACAAAATAAGAAAGGTTATGAAAAATTGTACGCAATGCGGAAAGGAGTTTCAACAAAGTGAAGTGAAGTCAGGACAGGAACAAAAGTATTGTTCATCATCATGCAGAATGAAAGCTGCAAATAAAAGACGAGAGGAAAAATTAATCAACACGTACAAGAATGAACCAACACAACAGCAAACGGCCGTCGCTGAATTACCTGTGTTACAAAGGCAAGATTATCGACCTAACATCGGACGAGATATTAGCATTACTGATTTCCTTGCAGCTTTACAAGAAACAAGTAGTGCCAAGATTGAGGCGACTACTGAAAGGTTAAGACGCGAATATGCCGAGCAACGAGTAAGAGAATTACAAACGCAGCTGGACGAAAATGACGAGGACGACGACGAGCCTAATGGATGGTTGGGTCAAATCGACGTAAACAATTTGATAACGACAGCAGCACCTTACATGTTACAGCCTTTGAGTAATGGCATTGGAAAGATATTAGAGCATCCCGAAGTTATCAACACGATACAGCAAATGATTATCGGACAAAAAAAATAATCTAATTTGCCCTTATGTCAGAAAGGAAAGACACAGCTCCAGTGCAAATTCGGTTAACCCAACAGGAAAAACAGCAGCTAGTAAAAGTATGCAACCAATTAGGGGTTAATCAATCCGACCTTATACGATACGCACTCAATAACTTGTTTGAGCACTACGAAGTCAAGCAGCGCCTACAAATGAGGCAAACAAGCAAACCAATACCCCACGTTATTTAAGATTTCCACGTTACAACCCTTTACTACAAAGGGTTTTCGCTATTTGTAAACAATATGTGCAAAAATGCCATGACACTTTTGTAAAAATGTTGTAAATTGCACCTAGCCGTACGCTATGCCCTTGCTATCGGCGACCTTATACGACCGATTGAGGGGGGGGCGCTGTAAAACGCAATTAGAGGCGAATTACGACACTCTCCCCAAAAATCAATACATCGGGCGGTAAGGGGAAAAAAGGGCTGAATTTGAGGGGTTAAATACCCCGAAAATTCAATAAGTCAGGTTGGGAGCAGGTAGAGGGTTACACCGACAACCCACGTGCGATTGGATAGCTTAAAAGTAAAAGCTGAGCCTGTATCCTTGTATGGCGAAGCTATGTCTTGCCGTCAACGATTTTAGGTATTAGCAACAAAAAAATAGGGGCGTTAGCGCTAACTAACAACCCCAATAAAATTTGGAAATGGTAACCAAAAGTAAGGAATTACCCGAAAACGGGAAATTTCCTATTGCAGACATGCTCTCTGGAATGCCTTGGTCATTTTGGAGTACGTTTACAACAAGGAAAGAATTAACGATGAAGTCTGCCCGCCGATCTATGGCATTGTTGGGTGATATTCTAACATCAGAAGGATATAACGATTACACTATTTTTTGGGCTTCCGAGCCTTACGATGTAAAAGAAGGTCAGCACCTACACGCATTGGTGCATTTTGCTTCGTGTGATTTCGTTACCGATAATAAGCCACA
>JBAXHY010000072.1:0-1886 GCA_037138655.1 bacterium
ATTACCTTAACTAATACATGCAGCGCATTAGGAACGCCAGGTGCTAGTTATGTAAGAGTAGCTTCGAATGATCCAAACGGTAATCCGTTTGCAGTATCGTACACAGGCACAGTTGCCGGTTCGCAGGTAAGTAGTAATTTTTTAATAGCACGGGACCCTTATACGTCGTTTACTATACGGGCAACAGCTAATGGTATATATCCAGTTGGTAATTATTCGGGGCCGCAATCTGCTGACACTGGCGTAATAACGTATCCCGCGTGTGCTTTTCCGGTTGCAGACTCTGCACCAATAATAACTTTAACCGATCAATGTAGCGCAGTGGGTGGCGGCAGTATACTTGTGACTACGTCTGACCCTAACGGCGGCGTGTCTACGGTCACGTATTCGGGTACGGTAGCAGGATCGGCTACTAGTAATAGCTTTACTGTAGCTAGGGGTGACCCAACACTACCATTTACTATTACGGCATCAACTAACGGCGTGTATCCGCCTTCGCCAAATACTGCGCTAAAATCTTTTAGTGTAGGCCCTGTAACGTTTGCTAAGTGTGCAGATACTGTTACTTTAGTACCTACAGCTAATGCCATAACCTTAGATGACGCAGAACTACCGACTTCTGCTACATTTACTCCGCAAATTAAGTTTACAAGCAGTACTGGCTTTGCAGGAGTAGTGTCTGGGTTTACTGTTCAAAAATTGTATCGTATTAATAGGGGTGGTACATACGATTCTGCAAACGGTACGCTAACTAGTGGTACTACAGCTAATATTGGTACAGACGCTGCTGCAGCTGCCGCTACAGCTACAACCACTTCAGCGGCTCTGGCTGGTTCTAATACAGCATCACTAACAGGTCTAGCTTCTCCTTTTAATGTTTTGCAAAAAGGCGATAATATTTGCCTATTGCTAGTAATCAGTCCACTTGGCGGAACGGTTAATTCCACAGGTCTTATTGTAGTGGGTAATAGTTCTATTACTTATTACAATTGCACACAAGTTACCGACAGACCATACCTTAGAACGTACGGTGCCGACTTAGTAGCTGGTGGTGGTTTTGGCGAAAATTGCTCGTCTGCACTTGCAAACATTAGCGCATTTTCTAATACTTCATCTTCTGGCAAGGCAGGTTCAGGATCACAACTTGGCGTGTTTGCCAGTGGTACAATTAGTGGATTTTTAAGTATGAGTCTTGCAAATGCAGTAGGCTCTACGGCAGTTACAAGTGCACGCACTTTTTCTAATGTGACTGGTTTTGGTGGTAGTTTTGGAACAAAGTATTGTTCGGACGATTTGTGGACTAATACGGGCACACTAACTACAAGTACGGCAGTCGCCCTAAATACTTTAGCTAACGGAACTTATTCTTACCCAGCTGGTATTGTTAATGCTACAGGTGTTATTGGCAATAAAATAGCTATTTATGTAAACGGCGACGTAACTATAAATAGCAATATTACTTATGCATCACCTGGATCTTGGGCGTCGGTGTCTGCTATACCGTCCTTTTATTTAGTAGTAAAAGGCAACATATATATAGCACCAGGTGTTACTCAGTTAGATGGATATTTTATAGCCCAAGACACAAGCCCAACCACAACTAAAGGTCGCATATTTACTTGCACCGATGGTACTAATACCCCTTCAGCTGCATACCTTGCGGCAAATTGCGGTAGCCAATTAAGAATTAATGGTTCGTTTGTAGCAGAACACGTTAACTTTTTACGAACTTACAAAACACTGCGTAATTCAGTAACAGGCGAACTGAGTTCGGTAAGTAACAGCGCTGAAGTATTTGAATATTCACCAGAACAATTAATATCTACGCCAGCAATAGCACCATTTAATACAACTGGTAAATTTGATTCTATAGTCAGTTTGCCGCC
>JBAXHY010000073.1:0-1738 GCA_037138655.1 bacterium
TTTTAGCTAACAGATAGGCAGTATCCACTCCTTACATGTTATAGTATTAACTAAAGGGGAAGATTAATGTTTGCATCATTTTTTACTACTGTTATTGTTCAGCCAATTTTTAACCTACTGGTTATTATTTATGCCCTAATTCCGGGCCACAACTTTGGCGTTGCCATAATATTATTCACCCTAGCAATTCGCTATTTAATGTACCCGCTTCTTAAAAAGCAGCTTTTTCATACCAAAGCTATGCGTTCTTTGCAGCCCGAACTAAAACGAATCAAAAAAGAAGCAGCAGGCGATAAGCAAAAAGAATCAGTGCTAACAATGGCGCTATACAAAGAAAAACAAATTAACCCACTTAGTTCATTGGGTCTTGTGGTTATACAAATACCTCTGTTTTTAGCACTGTTTTCTTGCCTAAAACGAATAGTTGCCGACCCCCACGCAGTTATAGACTTTTCTTACGGATTTGTAAGAGATTTTTCTTGGATGAAGACCCTTGCAACAGACATTGGCAGGTTCGACAATACCCTTTTTGGAGTAATTGACCTTAGTAAGTCAGCACTCGGCGCTACAGGTGGAATATATATACCAGCAATGATTATAGTATTTGCTAGCTCGGCTATTCAGTACTTTCAGATCAAACAAACTATGCCAACAGACAAAGAAGCACGCAAACTAAAGCAGATTTTAAAAGAAGCAGGATCGGGCAAAGACGCTGACCAGTCAGAAGTTAACGCAGCGCTTAGTCGTAATATGAGCTATATATTTCCTGTAATGATATTCTTTTTAACGGTTAGTTTTGCCGCAGCGCTGTCACTTTATTGGCTAGCTAGTGGACTTATAGCTTTTATACAGCAAGACAGGCTGCTTAAAAAAGACAAAGCAATTTTGGCACTAGATTCCAAAAACGTCGACCGAGCCGCCAAAGCAAAAGAAGCAGAAATAGTAGAAGATACACCTAAAAATAAAAAATCAAAAAGTTCCGCCGGTAAAAATGCAAAAAGTAAGCATAAAAAGCGGAGGTAGCAAGCAATGGAAGAATCAATTATTTTTGCCAAGAAATATACAGAAGATTTACTATCATTTTTTGGGCTTAACACAGACGTATATGCAACCAGTAGCGACGACGAAGTAATTGAAGTTCACATTCCAAGCACCCACCTAAACGGATTTTTAATAGGCCAAGATGCCGAAACTTTGCGAGCAATCCAATACACAGTAAGTATGGCGCTACGCAACAAAGACCTACCAATTACTAGGGTAAACGTAGACATTGCAGACTACAAAAAGCAACGCGCACACCGCCTAGAAGAAACAGCCGAAAACTGGCTAAAAGACGTTAAGTCGTCTGGTAAAGACATGCACTTACAGCCTATGAACTCTGCCGACAGGCGCACTATTCACAAGCTAGCCGAAGAACACGGGCTAAGCACAACATCAGAAGGTTTTGGCAGGGAACGACATATTGTTTTGCGCGTAAATGCACCACAACAAGAACCAGATACAGATACAGCCGAACCAGCCAGCGAACCAAAAGACGCTGTTAAAAAAGTAACTAAAGCTAAGAAGTAATAAAGGGAACGTTATGCCAGAATCAGATAAACACATGATAAGTAGATGGAAAAAAGAAGTAAACGAAGCCTATCACGACATTTTAGCCAAAAGACAAAACAGCATAAACCTGATTGCGCCAGAAATTGCCGGACTAATATTGCCAGACGCCACGCCTATTGCAGAATAA
>JBAXHY010000074.1:0-1683 GCA_037138655.1 bacterium
TAATTTTGCTACTACAATTATACGGTCATTAAAAGTTTGCGAGCTTTTATCAAACAGGCCACCACATGTTATAAGGTTTAATTGTGATTTTATGTCGTCTCTTTTTTTAAGTAAAAAAGGTGCAGAGTCTTTTTCTGGTAGGGTTTTAGAATCTACGACTTCAAATTTTTTAATTCTTTTGTCGCCGTATTCTATCTGTAAAATATCGCCCACTTTAACATTAATTAAATTTTTAAAAACACCGTCGCTGTATCTACCAGACACGTGTCCGTCTAATATGCTTAATCCTTCGTCACCTGGTTTTACGCTTTGTATAAACCAACCAGCAAAATTGATGTTAGAAGGCACAGATATTGAGTTGTCTTTGTTTAATCCAATCTTTTGAATAAGGCCATTAACACCAATAGAATCAATTATTATATTTCTTGGTTGATCTGCAGGTACAACATATTCGTTAATTACCGGCTTGGTTTCGTCTGGTTCTTTTATGTCGCTAGTAATAATGTCGTTTGCTAGAGGAAGTTTTGGTTTGCCCGTAGTTACTTTTCGCATATCTAAAATTTGCAAAAGACCAGTACTCATTAAAACTATAGATACAGTAAAAAGTACTGCCGTCACTATTTTTTGTCGTGGCGGCAATACTAAGTTTTTATTTATTTTTGACAGGTTGTCTTTTGCCATATGCACCTGCAACTAATATTAGTCCAGTAGCTGTAAAAATTAAAGTTATTGCGACCTTAATCATTAAAGTTTCTTTAGTTTAGTATGCCTAAACAGCCAAAGGCTTAAGAGCCTTTAAGTGTATAATTTAGATAATGAATACAATATACTTTGCAACGACAAATCCAGATAAAATCCAAATTGCACAAGCTGTATGTGCAAAGTTAAAAATTGCAGTAAAGCCCGTATCGCTAGAAGTTGACGAAATTCAGGGGGAAGACCCAGAAGTGATTGTGCGGGACAAAGCTTTGCGTGCTTATCAACAACTTGGTATGCCCGTAGTAGTTACCGACGACAGTTGGGATATAGTTGCACTCAAGGGTTTTCCGGGTGCTTATATGAAGTCGGTCAACTATTGGTTTACGCCTGATGATTTTTTGCGGCTAATGAAAGGCGTCAAAAACAGACAAGTAATACTGCACCAATACCTAGCTTATACAGACGGAAACATAACGGAAGTTTTTAAAAACGACATCCCGGGTAAAATAATAAACGAGGCTCGTGGCAAAAGCGAAAGAGCTCCGGGCATGACGGTTACAGTATTTGATTCTGATAACGGCAAAACTCTTGCAGAAATAGCTGAACAAGGTCCCAATGCGTTAGCCGAACGGTATAAAAATCGTTTAGATGTATGGCACGAATTTTTACAATGGTACAAAAAATCCAGTAGGGGTTAGAGTGACTTGGTTCTGCGTACAGGTTACCGATATTTAACAGGAGTTAAATCAGCAAGCGGGGCATTGTAAGCTAGTTAACTTTTTCAAGAATGGTGATTTGACGCCTTTCATACTCTCGTTGCACCCTGTTGTAGTAACCGGTGCATGTAATCAAGTTAAGTTGTCGTCCAATAGTAGGGTTTTGCGAAAAAAGCAAAGAAGTAGTTTAGGGCTCAGTATTTATCTTGTATAATAAATCGCATATGAGTGTAAAATCTTTAGAAACGCTGGCCATAAAATCTGTTAA
>JBAXHY010000075.1:0-1522 GCA_037138655.1 bacterium
AGCCTAGAACAAAAAACAGTAAACGCAATCGGACTTAAACAAGTCGAGATGGAAACAAATCAACACTATATGTCTAAAGACTTACAAGAAATGAAAGACGACATAAAAGAGATTAAATCACTTCTTTTATTAGCCAATGACCTATATGTTTCTAAAAAGTTTGTTAAGTATCTTTCGGGCTTAATGATTACTGTCATTGGTTTAATGTTAGCTATTTATCACGAATTTAAGGGGTAATTATGACTTATGCAGAATGGAAATCACAAGCAGTTGGTAGACACATAGATGTAGACGGTGCTTACGATGCTCAGTGTGTTGACGTTTACCTAGATTACATACAAAAGGTAATCGGAGTATCTAACTGGGGAACAGTAAGTGGCTACGGTGACGCAGCAGCACTTTATCCTAAAGCTAACCTACAATACTTTACTCGTTTTGACGCTTCTGGAATCCCTATACAGGGTGATGTCATATTTTACGGTGCTACCGCTACAAACTCAGCAGGACACGTTGCAGTCGTTGATTCGGCAGATGCAACAGGTGTTACTTGCGTAGAACAAGACGGCTTTAATCCGAGTGGCTCGTGTTATGTAAAGTTCCGTAAATGGAACGGTATGTGCATTGGATGGCTACGACCTAAAAACGTAATAACAGGAGACACCATGAACCAAGAAGCAGGTACAGAACTGTACCGAACAGCCCTACACCGTGAAGCTGAAAGTACCGCAGGTGCTGGTCAGTGGAACGGACAAACACCAGCAGTAGCCCTACGTGCTGTACGAGGTGCTGAGTGGCAAATTATAGACAATAAACTGAAAGCCTATGACACATTACAAGCCCAAGTGGCAGAACTATCTAGTAGACCAACGAAAGCCAACTACGAAACACTTGTACAAACCCTTAACACGGCAAAAGATACGGCAACAAGCCTTGAAACTAAACTCGCAGAAGAAAAAGCAAAACCCCCTGTTGAAGTGGTTAAAAACCCATCTTGGTTAAACTCGGTTATCGATTTTATAAATAACTTATTAAGGAGCAAGAAATGAATATCATCACACCAAAAACAGCATTAGGTAAAGGTTTAGAACGAGCCTTACTTACAGCACTTAGCGTCTTTGTATCTACTATTTTAAAAGAAGTAACTATGGCACCGATTGTCTACCTAGTAGTTAAATCCTCACTAGACTTCTTAAACAGCAACATTCCTAATACGAGCAAATAAACTATGTAACTTGGCTTAAAAGCCAGTATGGAGTTGGGCATGGCATACAGCAAGTATACCGACCAGGAGCGTTACGAGATTTTGAACGATACTGAAAACTTTATAAAGAAGCATTCAGAGTTATCGAGAAACCAAGTATTAACATTAAGGCGCTACTACCGAAAGACGGGGTTAAAAATGGAACAAGAACTAGGCCCAAACCAAGAACCAACAGGTCGCTTGTATAAGACTTGGGAAGTATCAGCGTTTAATAAAACTACCGAGGAATGGGAAACCACAACTAATCATGGGTATGACTAC
>JBAXHY010000076.1:0-1454 GCA_037138655.1 bacterium
AATTAAGCCCATCTTAAATAGCTCTTAATAAGCTTTATTGTCGTAAATATGTCACAAATCCGTCATAAATTGGGGGGGGGGATTGATTTGCCAACTTCTAGGTGGTAATTTTACAAAAATAAGCTCTAACGTTTTGAATTTGAACCGTAAATATGCCAAAGAATCAATCTACAGTGTATGGCATCACCTATGCGCAAGCGATCGAAGATCTCCAGAGTAGCGCTTGCCTTAGTCTGGCCAACATCCAAGAATTACCTTACGTAGATCTTGATTATTTGTGTGAAGAAATTAAACGCTGGCGTGTTTACGGCAATCGCGATCCCAAGAAGTTAAGGGCAATATTCAACGCCCCCAATTCATAACATTAATATCAAGGAGTAGATTATGAAATCCCAGGATAAAAAACAAGCCCAGCAACAACGCAGCAAGGAGCTTTTTACGCTCTCGAATCAACTATTTTCTGCTGCCAAAAACTTTAGCGAATACCATGCTACTGAACTTAAAAACAATATGGCTTATGCGCTTAGCTACTCCAAAACTGCCGCTCACCAAGATATCGCCCAATTAAAGGCCTTACAAAGCACTGTTGCCACTGAGGCAGCTAAACGCATGGCTGTCTATCAAGAGAAGGTGAAAACTATTTTGGATCAATTGGGTACTAAATCAAACGATAAGCATTTAAAAAATGCCCGTACTGTGTTATCTGCTTGGTATAAAGATGCTAAAAAGAAAATCCCCAAAGGCGCAGAGCAATTAGGGCAAGTAGCCCATGAGATTGCTGATGCCGGAATTAATGCTTTTAAGGAAGGTTGCAAACTAGTGAATGAGGCAGCAGCTACAGCCGAGAAAAGCATAAAAAAAGCAAGCAAGAAAAAGGCTGCTAAAGCTAAGAAAGTAATTACTAAAGCCAAGAAAGTGGCTACTAAAGCTAAAAAAGCTAGTGCTAAAAAACAGCCTGTTAAGAAGGTGACTGCGAAAAAAGTAGTGGCTAAAAAGGTAGTGGCTAAAAAAGCCCGAACCAAAGCCACCCCACTAGGCCCAAAGGCATCTACTAACAGTGCAGAAAGTGTCAGTAAAGAGATCGCCAACCAAAGCCCCACCACCGGCCCAGCGAATACTTAATTCAAAAAACTATATGCCAAGCCCCCCAAGATTATTGAGCTTGGTTAGCTATGGGCTGTAGGACAAACCAATCAAACCAGCAACGATTAGGATTGCTCTACAGTCTCCATAACTAGCTTTTAGTTTATTCAAAGTAATGTGACATTGCTAGCGCTAAACAAAATATTTTTAATTAATTTTGTAAGGTGAAATTGTCATATTTGACCTTGATCTAGTAAGGTCAATGCCATAAGTCTTCTGTGGCCACTCTGGTTGACTGTAATGCTATTGACTTAATAACCCCCCAATATCAGCTCACGTGACAAACGATAGATTTTACTAACCCTTAGGAG
>JBAXHY010000077.1:0-1321 GCA_037138655.1 bacterium
GGTTCGGTCATTAGTCTGTTGCCCGAGGCCTCTCGGCGCACAGATTAATGTGCGCTTGCCCTGGCCCCGCTACCAAGAAAAATATCTCAGCCTTCGGGCTGGGATTTTTTACTTGCTGGGTTCAGTCCTCGGTTCTGCGACTAGCACAGCTTGCTGGGCGTGGTCGCAGGTTCGGTCGGCAAACCCCACGCACAGAAGCTTGCTTCGAGCATGGGTGCAGTCGTGCGCTTGCCCTGGCCACGCTACCATAAGCATTATGACCATTGGAAACAGTGGTCTTTTCTTTTAACTGGTCGTGGTGCATAATTGGGTGCATAAATAAGAAATGAATAATAATATGGCAAAAACTACTAACTCGAGATTGGCAATTGTACAGATTCTAATTGGCCTAGCATTAATCAATAGCGAAGATAGTCTGAACAAAGCTGGGCATGTAAACTGGGGGACCGTTTTTATAGGCTTCGTTGGAGTCGTTTGTATAGTCTCAGGTGCTATTGACTACTTCTCTACTAAAAAGTAGACACAATTAACACGTCACCTCCCAATTAAGTTGCAACCACCGACTTAGCTCCCCAAGGATAAGGTTCCAATTCGAATGTACTTAAGCTACCAAGCATAAGCACTATGACCTTATTACTGGGGTTATTTTTATTTACTGATATACTAATGCTTAATGATAAGCAATTCGATAAAACAAGCTATTAGCCTAGTTGCAGTAATTCTAACCTTTATTGCATATATCCCTTATTACAGAGATATCCTACGTAATAAAACGCACCCTCATGTATACAGTTGGTCGCTTTGGGGTCTTTTAACCATACTAATAGTCGCATTACAAATTAAGGGCGGTGCAGGTTCAGCGACCTACGTTACTGCTGCTGCAGGCTTACTTTGTATTGGTGTAGTTATTTTAGGTCTTAAAAATGGTAAACGTGACATAACTAAATCCGATACTGTGGTAGCTATTCTCGGGCTGATTGCTATAGGCTTTTGGCTAATAGTAAAACAACCAGTAATATCCATAATCCTGGTTGTGGTTGCCGATATCCTTGCATTTATCCCTACTGTTCGTAAATCTTGGCATAAACCCCAATCTGAAACTCTATCTTTATACATCACAAATACATTTAGGTTTTTTCTGGCCTTGTTGGCAGTAAAAGAGTATACGATTTTATCTTCTCTTTGGTTGGTAGTGTGGGTAACGGGAAATGGTCTTTTCTCTATAATGTTAGTTCTAAGACGCAAACATATTTCTAAGTAACTTCCACCTGCTCAACTCCGTAAGGATAAAGTTCCAGTTCGAATGTACTTGGGCTACCAA
>JBAXHY010000078.1:0-1214 GCA_037138655.1 bacterium
ATGGTTATTTCTAATAATGCAAGAGTAACTGTAAAGACTAATCGTGCTCTTTTAAGCGGAGGTAACAAGGGTGCATAGAGCTTATTGGCATTAATCAATAGATAGACAACTGAACCAAGATTAATCGACCAAAAAAGATAAATAAAAAAAGTCAAATTAAAAGGCGCGCTTAAGTAGTAAAACGTAGAAACTAGAATCTGTAAAGAAAGTAAAAATTTAGTCACTTGAGCTAAGCATTTTGATGTAAAAGGTAACTTTACACCTTTTAATATAGATTTTCAGCCAAGCCTAAGCCTACTACTAAAATATTTGCTGATGTCTCACAAATGAAATATGATGAAGATTAATTTAAATAGCATGTCGCCAATATACGAAATGGAGTTTTTTGTGAAATCAGTAATTCAACGCATGTATTTTTTAACTGGTATTTTTATCGCCAGCGTATTGGTAGCCTGTGGCGGCGACAGCACTAGCAGCTCTTCAACAACTATTACTTATACAACCCTGAATAACCCTATAGCAACTTCAGCAAATTATATGAGCCTGACAGGTATTCGTGGCGTTGATAATTCAACTGATGTTTACATTACCGGAGCAACCATAGTCGGAGGAGCATATATAGCTCAGCTCTATAAAGGCCCGCTTACTGGAGGCGGCACATACTATACGATGCCCGTCCCATCTTCTGCTGGAGCTACTATTACCAGCACTAATTCTTATAGCGCTGCCAATCTTGCAAATGGTGCAGTGAACTTAGTTGGTAGCTATACCACTGCTCAAAATGCTAATCAACAGGGCTATATTTATACTGGACCAGTTACGAACAATCCTACTTCTGGATTTGTGACGCTGAGTTACCCGGGCGCGCGTCAAACCATTCCACATAGCGTTATGAATGATTTGGTGGTTGGCGGTTATGAAACGCCACTGGGTAAATTGCGGGCTTTTATTTACCAAATTAGTACCGGCCAATTTACAGATCTTAAAGTGGTGACTGATGCCAACAATGCTGTGACGGCTTATGGGGTTTGGCACAATGGCGGTACCAGTTACACCATTGTGGGTGGCTATACCGATATATCTACCAAAGAGCAGGCCTATATCCTCGATTACGATTCAAGCTCAGGGGATATCACGAATACGACCTCTTATACCTACAATAACCAAGCTTCTGCCTTAACCCATTTTGAAGGTATTACGACTAATGGCAACGG
>JBAXHY010000079.1:0-1088 GCA_037138655.1 bacterium
GTTTAATAAAACTACCGAGGAATGGGAAACCACAACTAATCATGGGTATGACTACTCCGAGAACAAAACTGTTGACGATTTATTCCCACAAGTAGAGTCGTCTATTATCAGACCTACTAAAAGGCGTAGAAAACAAGATATTGGCTACGACGAAGTGATGGGCTATGGCGACGGACAAGTAGAGTTTAGGCTAATCAGAAACCCTAGAACAGTCGAAACTAAGGTAGTGCCACTTCATAACGTAGAAATGCACCGCATCATACTACAGATGAACGCCCACTATTTGCCAAATAGGACTATAAACGGCGGCGATTTTGGGGATTTTTCAGGCAGTAGTCGCTTTCCTGCCGACAGTGACCACTTCAATGGGTCAATGACTCTAGCAATGCAGTGGATTCACGATTTTTATTCACAGCTAGTCGCAGACAATCCTAACGAAAAACATGGCGGTACAACGGTACATTCCGAAGTAGCGAGTAATCACACAGACAGACCCCGCAAACGAGTGTTAAAAGAATTACCTGAGTTTTATAACTTCTACAGACCAGGCGAGGATTACCCTGCATGGACATACCCAAGCATGGCTAGACTGGGCGAACTAGGTATAGATGTAAAGAGTGGCTATCCACACGGAGATATTATTACTGGTGACGAAGGATACGCACAGGTTCTATGGAAACATGGAAGTATTACAGGCAGGAACGCCGTATATAGAGAGGCCGAACTTAACCCAACTATAAATGTGATACGTTGGCATAATCATGGCGAGGCTCAGATTAAGCGCACCACAAGAGAAGGACAACAGCTTTTCTACATGATACTAGGTAGTTCGTGTATTAACAGTTCACCCGTGCCTGGATATGCTAGTGCCGTAGACGACTTTAACGAACCTGTTTCTTACCATAACCAGGGTCATGTAAATAGCTTCCTTTGGCATAGAGATTATGGGCAGGGTAGGTACGAAAACATAACTATTGATGTTGTTGACGGCAAAGCCTACTTTGACGGTATGGAGTGGGACGGTACACAACCTTACGAATGGGAAAAGAAGTATGGGTATTTGAATGAATAACAGGGGTAATTGTGCT
>JBAXHY010000080.1:0-1065 GCA_037138655.1 bacterium
GAGGAAACAAACTTATGAAAATCCAAATTGTAGATGATAAAGACCAGCTAATTGGCGTGAAAGAACGTAATGAAGTTGACTATAAAACAGATATTTACCGTGTTTCTGCACTGTGGCTTACTAATTCAAAAGGGCAAACTTTACTTGCTAAACGTGCTGCCGTTAAAGATAAAGACCCAGGCAAATGGGGGCCGGCAGTCGCTGGTACTATTGACGAGGGCGAAACTTACGATATAAACATTTATAAAGAGGCTACCGAGGAAATTGGTCTTGAGGGTAAGCAATTTGTAAAAGGTAAAAAAACCCATATTACATATCCAAGAAATTACTTTTGCCAGTGGTATTTCGTATCGCTTGACCGTGATACTGACAGCTTTACAATGCAAGCAGACGAAGTTGACGCTTTAGAGTGGGTAGATATTGAGCAAATGAAACAAGAGTTGCGGACTAATCCAGACAAGTATGTTCCCGCAATGCAACAAATAGTTGACGAGCTTGGGATATGAATAATCACATAATCGTATATTCACACGGCTTCGGCGTCCGTAAAGACGACAGGGGTCTATTTACAGACATTGCTGCTGTTATGCCTGATTTGGAACACGTAATGTTTGATTACAACAAAGCAGACGATAATCAGAATAGCCTTACAGTTAGTTCACTAACCGAACAGACTGCAACACTAGAAAAAGTGTTAAGCGAGGTTGTCAGCAAGCAACCTGATACAAAAATAGATTTAATATGCCACTCGCAAGGCTGTGTAGTAGCTGCAATGTTAAAACCAAAAGGTATAAGCAAAACTATATTCCTTGCACCACCTGCTGATTTTCTTGGTACAGAAGCCAAGCTTAAACAGATGAGCGAGCGTCCAGGCACTGTTATTAAAGACGGCGTAACGACTTACCCTAGACGTGACGGTAGCACCACTGTTATTCCAGCCAATTATTGGAAGAGCCGAGAGGGCGTAGTGCCTATAACCCTATACAACGAGTTTGCCAAAAGTACACAGCTAACTATTATTAACGCTGAACAAGATGAGGTTTTAGGTAATACCGATTTTAGCAG